>JBGCGD010000006.1:0-73749 GCA_045110515.1 Granulosicoccus sp.
GGCTCAACATCATTAACGGGGGACACCGGCATTCATTAGACTGGTTTTGCGACAAATCAATTTAATGGAGATTCACCGATGTCCCTCGCATCTCGTATCTTAGGCATTCCCGGCCTTGAAGTCGAACGTGTTGATTGGAATAAAGGCATTGATGTTTGGGCTAAGCCCTCAAAACGTCCGTCCTGCCTGTACTGCGGCGCTGATCGCTTGAGAATTAAAGCGACTGACAAACGTACCGTAAAGCACTCTCGGCAAGGCAATCGGGTGGTCACGCTTCACCTCAAAGTCCCTAAATATCACTGCCAACAATGTGCTCGGTATTTTCGCCATCGCTTTCCCGGCATTCGGCCCCGATTTCGAGCCTCCGAAGGCTACCGATTAGAAGTGTTTGAAGCTCACGATGGGGGCGTCACTCAACGAAAAATCTCTCGCACACACCGCATTAGCCCGGCCACTGTAGAACGCTGGTATGGCCACCACACTGATCAAAAGTTATCGGAGTGTTCGAACCGATCATGCCCAACGGTCATGGGTATTGATGAGCATTTCTTCACCCGTAAAAAGGGCTACGCAACCACCTTTGTGGACCTAGCTAAACACAAGGTATTCGATGTGCAGCTCGGACGCTCAGAGCCCAGTTTACGCCGCTATTTAAGCACTTTGCCGAACCGGGACAACGTGCAAGTCATGGTCATGGACCTGTCTGAGACCTATCGCAGCATCGCTCGTCGCTACTTCCCCAACGCCACGATTGTCGCTGATCGATTTCATGTGGTGCGGCTCATCAATCATCACTTCCTAAAGGCGTGGCAACAGCAGCACCCAGAAGGGAGAAAGAACCGAGGCCTACTCAGTCTCATGCGCAGACACGAGTGGCGATTGAAGCCAGAGCAACGCGTAAAGCTAAACCAGTACTTAGATGATTACCCCGGATTGAAAGCGCTGTACGAGGCCAAACAAAAACTCATCCGCTACGTCTTGCTCAAGATGCTTACCGCACACAGAATGGCTAACAAACTGCCAGGCTTTTTAAAGCTCATTGAGCAACTGCATGAAAGCCCATTGCGAGCATTGGCTAAAACACTGGAATCGTGGTTACAGCCCATCGTCGCCATGTGGCGATTTACCAAAAGCAACGGCATCACAGAGGGCTTTCACACCAAGATGGAGATGATGTCCAGACGTGCTTATGGATTTAGGAATTTTGAGAACTACCGACGACGTGTCCTAGCCCATTGCGGGTGGGATGGTATTATCAATCGTGTGTAGTGAATGCTCATCCCCCGTTAATTGGGTAGAGCCAAATCGTCGAACCTCTTTCGGTTCGAATCTGAGTGTAGGGATCTTGCAGGAATGGCTGCTAGGTTGAAGATTTCTTAGGATTGGCGCGCCCGGAAGGATTCGAACCTCCGACCACTTGGTTCGAAGCCAAGTACTCTATCCAACTGAGCTACGGGCGCGCGGGGCCTAGCTGATCGTGCACCGTAATTATACTCTGTTGAACTTATGGACGTCGAGCACTATCTAATCTTTTGTTATGGTTCTCCTTAACCCCCTTTCATCCACCAAAACGAAAAGATCAATATGACCACGATTAAGACTCTAACTTCGGGCGTTGCCTTAGGCGCTGTCATCACCCTGGCCTCAGCATTTACCTCAGCTACGGCGGCAGATCTGTCAAAAGTACCTTCTGGTGCCTACAGCGTTGACGACACCCACGCATACATCAATTTCCAATATAACCATCTGGGCCTGTCCAACCCTACCCTCAGTTTTGACGACTTCACCATCGATATGAATCTGGACGTCGAGGATCCGACTAAATCCACTGTCTCTGTATCGATCGATACGGACAGTGTCATTACTGGCTCGGCAATTTGGAAAGACCATCTCACGGGTGGCAAATGGCTGAACACGGCTGAGTACCCAAAAATTACGTTTCAATCCAATAGCATCGAAGCGAACGAAGACGGTACCTATGCGGTTAACGGCGATGTCACAGTCAAAGACGTCACTCAACCTCTGACCATGACCATCACTATCAATGGCGCCATGAACCACCCGATGAACGGCAAACCAGTTGTTGGTGTAGACGGCACTGGAAACCTGCTACGCTCTGCGTTCGGCTTAGGCAAAAACGCACCTTTTATCAGCGACGAAGTGGCCCTGAACATCAGTGCGGAAATGTTTAAGAACCAATAATTCTCCTCACTGAGTAGGTTGTTTTATGGATCGTTCTCCCGGTCTCCGATATGGAGATACAGCGGTTTTCTTTCATTGGATAATAGCTTTGCTTATCATTGGGCTGCTAGCTGTCGGCAAATTCATGACACAGCTGGAGGAGAACGACCCGCTTAGATTTGAACTCACCCAATGGCATAAAAGCTTTGGGATCTCAGTTTTAGTGTTGTCGGTGTTGCGCATCCTCTGGCGTTTCACCCACAAGCCACCACCGGAACTCGACACTATCCCGGCGTGGCAGCAAAAAATAGCAAACACCACACATTGGCTGCTTTATGGCCTCATGTTTGCCCTGCCTGTCACCGGGTGGATTATGGTGTCTGCCTCACCACTCAATATCGACACCATACTGTTTGGCCTCGTAGAGTGGCCACATCTTCCTCTGCATGGAGTAGAAGATAAAGATTCACTATCAGCGGCTTTCCATGAATACCATGAATGGGCCAGCACGGCGCTCATACTGTTGCTACTGGCTCACATCGGCGCTGCGCTAAAACATCACTTTATCGATAAAGACACCGTACTGAGGCGCATGCTCCCAGAACTCTCGTCCAAGCGTTTCTGGGGAAAACTTGCCGTAGTAGCCGTACTGATAGCCGGAAGTTCACTTGTGTTGCCATGGGTAATGCATGATGGTCACAAACTAGTTGCGGGCGATAGCGAAGTCAGCTTCATCGCAGACGTCACTGGTGAAGAGACGCTGGGTGTTTTCACAGAAACCTTTGTGACGGCCGAAATTGAAAAATCTAATCTGCAAAGCAGCAGTATCGTAGCTAGGGTTCAAACTGCTTCCGTGGTCAGCGACAACGATCAGGTCGCCGGCTCCTTGCCTGATGCTGATTGGTTTGATGTTGAAAGCTATCCAGAGGCCGTCTTTCAATCAACGGCTATAGAATTTGTATCCGACGAAGAAGTGAACGTCACTGGCGATCTGACACTTAAAGCCACCACGCAAAGCATCACTTTCCCGATGACACTCACTCAAGAAAACGAAATCACTGTTGCCCGCGGAGAGTTTGCCGTTGACCGGCGTGAGTATGACATTGGCATGGAGAGCCAGGATAACGATGACTTCGTTGGATTTGATGTCATCATCAAATTTCGTTTCGACACAAAAAAAGCATCTCAATAACATAAAAGCCAGTCCTGCTCATCTGCGTATTTTCACGTAGTACTTGCTACGTAATGTGCCAACTACAGTACCTATTACTGCGAATAGGCCAACGGACTTCCATGCTGTTTAATCGTCGTGCCCACTATCTGGTGGCTTTGCTCGACGATAAACACTTGGAGGTAGTTCGTGAAAAAACACTTAAAATCGGCGCTGTGCGTGCTGGCACTCAGCTGCACATCAATCGTAAACGCTGCAGATATCAACCTGAAGCTGGCTCACTCATGGCCTAAAGGTTTTCCTATTTTCGGTACATCGGTGGATGAATATGCACAGATGGTCGAAGAACTTTCAGACGGCCAAATAGCGATAAAAGTTGATAGCAGAAACAAGCATAAGGCTGCGTTCGGTATCTTTGATTTCGTAAAATCCGGTCAGTACGATATCGGTCAATCTGCTTCGTACTACTACGGCGGAAAGGACCCGGATACTTTGTTCTTTACCACGATGCCGTTTGGCATGACCGCTCTTGAACAGTATGCGTGGTTTCATGAAGGCGGCGGTTTAGAACTCGCCAACGAAGTCTATGCCAAGCATGGAATCGAAGTTATGACGGGTGGCAACACCACGATGCAGATGGGCGGTTGGTTTTCCAAAGAGATCAACAGTGTTGACGACCTACAAGGCTTAAAAATGCGTATTCCAGGCTTTGGTGGCAAGGTTATGTCTGGCGTAGGTGCAGTACCCACCAACATCCCGGCTGGAGAACTTTACCAAGCGTTAGAACGCGGCACCATAGACGCCCTTGAGTGGGTAGGACCTTCTTTAGATCTGCGCATGGGTTTTCATAAAATTGCGCCTTACTACTACACCGGCTGGCATGAGCCAAGTACGGAACTCATGTACTTTTTTAATAAAAAGAAGATGGACTCACTGCCAGCTTGGGCACGTTCTGTACTACTCAACGCAGCCAAGCTAACCGGCTTCAACATGACGGTTCAATCACAGCACGAGAGCAGCATTAACTGGGCAACCATCACCAGCGAATACCCGAACATCAACGTACGGGATTTCCCTGAAGACGTTATCGATGCGCTTCGAGCCTCCAATACAGCTCTGTTAGATGCTGAAAAGCAAAGAAGCGACATAGCGAAACGAATCATTGAATCACAAGCCAGCTATTTAGAGAACGCCAGAGCCTGGACTGCGATTGGTGATCAAGCCTATTTAAACAACATCGGGAAGTAGCCTCTGCCTGACGGAGAACAAACTCAGGCGGCGTTGAGCGTAATGCTTAACGCCGCCTTTGGCTCATGAATGTTTTCATTCCCTATTAGTTTTATACGCTCATGCTTAACATCATCGAATCTACCATCAATGCCATTCTAGATTTAACGGGGAAAGTGGCATCGTTCCTTCTGATTGCTTTGGTAGGAATTATCGCCTTTAACGTTATCAACCGCTACGCATTTAATGCCTCATCTATAGCGCTAGAAGAACTGTCATGGCATTTGTATGCCAGCATCTTTTTGCTAGGAATTTCCTATGCGGTAAGAACCAGCTCACATGTCCGCGTTGACCTGATCTATGAATCCAGAGCGGCTAAGACGAAAGCGATCATTGATATTGTTGGAACACTGGTTCTACTGTTGCCGTTCGCAGGCATCATGATGTACTACGGGTATATATTTGCTAACGAGTCCTATAGCTTCGGCCCTCATGCCGACACTCTAAGCGGCCTTGTTGAACAGTTTTTTACAACCGGTATCGGTGAGCGTAGTCAGGATCCAGGGGGGCTGAACAATCGATTCGTCATCAAGAGCGTTATCCCACTCGCCTTCACGCTTACATTGTTAAGTGGTTTGTCAGTACTCATTGCCAACTTCAAACGACTCAAGGCACTTAAACAGAATTCAGAGTTAACTGACACAGGAGCAGACGCATGATCGGTGTCGCGATCTTTTTACTCGCCCTTGCGCTACTGCTGTTTGGATACCCAGTCGCATTTACCTTCGCAGGCGTTGGCCTGTTCTTCGTCATTACATTTGCAGACCCATCCTCGTTGGCGCAACTACCCTACCGCGTTTATTCATTGATGGGAGATAACGGTGATGGCACCGTTTTAATGGCGATCCCTTTGTTCGTATTCATGGGTCTAATACTCCAACGTACCGGTTTAGCAGAACAACTCTTAGAATCAATGGGCGGATTGTTCGGCTCTATCCGCGGTGGACTGGCTGTATCGACTGTCCTTGTCGGAGCACTTCTGGCAGCCTCGACCGGTGTCGTCGGCGCCAGTGTCGTGGCTATGGGCCTGATTTCTCTGCCGGTCATGCTCAAATACGGCTACGATCCAAAGCTCGCGTCCGGATCTATCTGTGCCGCAGGTACGCTCGGTCAGCTCATACCTCCCTCCATTGTGTTGATTGTTCTCGGGGATGTATTAAACGTTCCGGTAGGAGATTTGTTTCAGGCCGCACTATTCCCAGGGCTCGTGTTGGTGCTTTGCTATATCGCCTACATTTTGCTGTACGCAAGAATTAACCCCGATGCCACCCCTCTGGTTACCGATCTGGACGACGGGAAAAGCCCAACATTGCGCATTCTTATAGCGCTAAAGGCGATTATCCCGCCAATTGCGCTCGTATTAGTGGTACTCGGATCGATCTTCTACGGAATTGCCACACCGACAGAGTCCTCGGCTTTGGGCTGTGTGGGGGCTGTTGTATTAGCCATTATCTACCGCAAATTCAACCTCTCAATGCTTTGGGACAGCGCTAACGAATCTGTGAAGATCACAGCAATGGTTTTCACGGTTTTGCTGGGCGCCTCAGTTTTTTCCATGGGCTTCTCTTACACTGGTGGCGAGGAAGAAATCGAACACTTGCTACTCAGCATTCCCGGAGAGAAATGGGGCTTTCTAATCTTTACCATGGTGCTCATAACGATTCTGGGCTTCTTTCTGGACTACATAGAAATTTCCTACATCGTATTGCCACTTATTTACACTGTTTTGGACGAGCTAAGCATCAACCTGGTTTGGTTCGCAATTCTGGTGGCTATGAACTTACAAACGTCTTTTCTAACGCCACCGTTTGGCTTTGCCCTGTTTTATCTCAAGGGAGTTGCGCCCGACGGGTTCAAAACAACCCATATTTACAAAGGGGTCATACCGTTCATCATCATTCAACTATTGGTATTGACATCAATCATCGTGTTTCCCGGCTTTTATGGATTAAGCAGCGAAGCAGTCAGTTTATGGTAGTGAGAAGACCATGACAGTCAGACACAAAATACTTTTGTTGACGCTTGTGCCAACACTGGTGTGTCTGCTGTTAATTGGTTTTTTAGTGCAACACCAGACACGTAGTTTATTTGAACAACAGTCTGTTGTTTTTCACCAAAAGCTAAAAACAATACGTGAGGCAGAACTCAAGAATTATATTCAGCTAGCGCGTTCCTCTATTGCCCATATCTATGACAATCCGCAACTAACAACCATTCAACAGCATAAACAAGCAAAAGAAATTCTGACCAACCTGGCATATTCTAGCGATGGATACTTTTACGCCTATGCCGAAGACGGCACTAATTTAGTACACCCTAAGCAACCTTACCGCATTGGAAAAAACTGGCTATCGTTAACCGACAGTGAAGGGAAAGAAATCATTCAGGAATTAATTGCCAGAGCCCAAAATGGAGGTGGCTACACTGAGTATTTATGGGAACAACCCTCCTCCGGCGAGATAGAGAAAAAGCTTGGATACTCCGAGATGCTCAGCGACTGGGATTGGATGTTCGGAACCGGTCTATACATGGACGATATCGAAAAACAGGTTAATGAGATCAACACCGTATTCGACGAGCAAATTCGCGCAACCTCTTTCATCATTATTTTAATTTCAGCCGCCGCGGTGGCAGCAGTTTTTGGGTTTGGGCAGCTGTTCCAGCTAAATGAGCGTCGGCAAACTGACAGTAAACTTCAGCAGCTCAATAAGCGTGTCATCAATTCGCAAGATGATGAGCGACGCAGAGTATCCCGTGAACTGCATGATGGTATTAGTCAGCGACTAGTAGCGATTAAATACTCGCTAGAAGAGGCCTACGGCCGCATTTCGGAATCTCCATCAAACAGCCATCAGCTCATTAAGAACTGCGAAAATCACATAGATGACACCATCGCTGAAATTCGTCGAATCTCTCACGATCTGCACCCCAGTGTCCTTGACGACTTAGGTCTTATGGCAGCCGTCCAAGGTCTCGCCGAACAATTTGAACAGCGCACTGGCACTACCGTCCATCTGGAGAAAATGCCCTTCCGCAATCTGCTGCCAACAGATGCTAAAACAGCGCTTTATCGTATCGTTCAGGAAGCACTAACCAATATTGAAAAACATGCGATGGCCACCAAGTTGTCCATCCAATTTGAATTCAAAAAGGGTTGGTTCAAACTCAGCATCAATGACAATGGGCGCGGATTTAACACCAACACCAGCGACGAAGGAGATTCGGGTCTGGGGCTGCGCAATATGTCAGAGCGCATGGGATACTATAAAGGTACTTTCGAGATAATATCCTCCTCATCAGGGACTCATATCACGGCCGCTATTCCGCAGAACACAATTAGTATAAAAAATCAGGCTAAACGTATTCAATCATGAGCATTATAAAAACTCTCATTGTTGACGATCACCCGTTGGTTCGTGACGGACTTACATCTCGCATAAACCGCTCGACTGAAGTGACCGTCATAGGAGAGGCCTGCGACGGAGATGAGGCGCTAAAGCTACTGGAAACATTAAAACCAGACGTGGTTTTAATGGATATCAACATGCCAAAGCTCAATGGTATTCAAACCACTGAAGCCATCCTGGATTTATATCCCGACATACTCATTTTGGTATTGAGCATGCACGATGACCGCGAATACGTCTCCAGCGTTATTGATGCCGGTGCGCGCGGCTATGTTCTTAAAAGTGCTTCGGCCGAAGAAATGTTTAACGCAATAAAAGCGGTCTATTACGGTGGAATTTACTACAGCCCGGCTATCGCCGAATCGCTTGCGCAGAAAAACGAAGACCCTGTGGACTCGCTGACAGATAGAGAACAGGTGGTTCTGGACATGCTCGCAAAAGGTGCATCGAACAAAGAGTGCGCTAATTTACTGGGCATCAGCGCCCGAACGGTGGAAACCCATCGGCGAAACATCAAACAAAAACTGAACCTTCGCTCGACACCCGCCCTTATCCGCTTTGCCATCGACTCAGGTCTGGGTAAAAGCAATAGTTAGCATTTGTTTCAGTAGGCGCAAGCGTCTGACTTAACAGCTATATCTCGGTAGAATACCCCTATCCGACCACCATCAGGAGACTCACGTTTTGCCGATCCAAAAGATTCTCGTCGCAAACCGTTCTGAAATAGCCATAAGAATTTTCCGTGCTGCTAACGAGCTCGGTATCAAAACCGTGGCTATCTGGGCTGAAGAAGACAAGCTGGCTCTGCATCGATTCAAGGCTGATGAAGCCTATCAGGTTGGATCAGGCGCTCATTTAGACAAAGCCATGGGACCCATTGAGTCCTATTTGTCCATCGAAGAAGTCCTGCGCGTCGCAAAGCTCTCCGGTGCCGATGCTATCCACCCTGGCTATGGCCTGCTTTCAGAGAGCCCAGAATTTGTCGATGCATGCGATGCTGCCGGCATTACCTTCATCGGTCCACGCGCAGACACCATGAGACGCCTGGGCAATAAAGTAGCGGCGAGAAATCTTGCTGTTGAAGCTGGGGTGCCAGTGGTACCGGCAACAGAGCCACTTCCGGACGATCTGGACACCATCAAGTCGATGGCTGCAGAAATTGGTTATCCCATCATGCTCAAAGCGTCCTGGGGCGGCGGCGGACGAGGCATGCGCACTATTCGCAGTGAAGACGACCTAGCCAAAGAAGCCAACGAAGCCCGTCGTGAAGCAAGAGCAGCTTTCGGTAAAGACGAAATTTATCTGGAAAAACTAGTCGAGCGTGCGCGACACGTTGAAGCGCAAATTCTGGGTGACAAACACGGAAATGCTGTTCACCTGTTTGAAAGAGACTGCACGGTACAACGTCGCAATCAAAAGGTGGTTGAACGCGCTCCAGCTCCGTATTTAAACAACGAGCAACGGGCCGAATTAAGTGGATATGCCTTAAAAATTGCTAATGCTACGTCTTACTTGGGTGCGGGAACCGTTGAATTTCTGATGGACATGGACACAGGTGCTTTCTACTTCATCGAAGTAAACCCTCGTGTACAAGTTGAGCATACGGTGACAGAAGAAGTCACCGGTATTGATATTATCAAAGCGCAGATTCATTTGGTTGAAGGTGCAGTCATAGGGACACCTGAATCAGGCGTTCCGGCTCAGAAAGATATCGCCCTAAACGGACATGCCATGCAGTGCAGGATCACAACCGAAGATCCTGAACAAAACTTCGTACCCGACTACGGACGAATTACGGCCTATCGGGGTGCCTCAGGCTTTGGCATCCGACTCGATGGCGGAACCGCCTACTCCGGTGCTGTCATCAATCGTTTTTACGACCCGCTACTTGAAAAGGTCACGGCTTGGGCGCCAACCTCCGATGAAGTTATTAAGCGGATGGATCGAGCACTACGTGAATTTCGAATACGTGGTGTTGCCACTAATTTAACTTTCCTTGAGAACGTCATTGGTCACCCTGAGTTTCTAGATAACTCATACACCACGCGTTTCATCGACACCACCCCAGAACTATTCGAGCAAGTTAAGCGTAAAGACCGGGCAACAAAATTATTGCATTACATCGCAGATGTTTCCGTCAACGGACACCCTGATGCTCGCGACAGAGCAAAACCCCGTGAAGATGCGCTGTCGCCTCATTCACCATGGATTGGCAAAACGATACAACCGGGAACCAAAGATCGTCTTGACAGAGACGGCCCCGAGAAATTTTCACAATGGTTACGGGAATCACCTCAGGTGATGTTCACCGATACCACCATGCGTGATTCGCATCAGTCTCTATTGGCAACACGCATGCGAACATACGATATTGTAGGCGTTGCTGATGCCTACGCTCGCGGACTTCCGGAATTACTCTCTTTGGAGTGCTGGGGTGGAGCAACCTTTGACGTCAGCATGCGTTTTTTAACCGAAGATCCTTGGGAACGCTTAGAGCAGATACGCGAACGCGCGCCGAATATTCTGCTGCAAATGCTCATTAGAGGGGCCAACGGAGTCGGATATACAAACTATCCTGACAACGTTGTACAACACTTCGTCAAACGAGCAGCAGAGACCGGTATCGATCTTTTCCGAGTATTCGATTGTTTCAACTGGATCGACAATATGCGCGTCTGTATGGACGCCGTACTTGAAGAAAACAAGCTGTGTGAAGCAACCATTTGCTACACCGGCGATATGTTGGACGCAGCTCGCCCTAAATACCAGCTTAAGTACTATCTCGATTTAGCCAAACAGTTGGAAAAAGCTGGCGCACATATTCTTTGTATCAAGGATATGGGGGGCTTGATGAAGCCAGCAGCAGCTACGCAGTTGTTTAAAGCAATGCGCGAAGAAGTGTCACTGCCACTGCATTTCCATACACACGATACGTCAGGCATTTCGGCAGCAACGGTGCTCGCCGCCGTTGAAGCCGGTGCAGATGCCGTCGACGCCGCTATGGACGCATTATCAGGCAACACCTCTCAACCCTGCTTGGGCTCCATCGTAGCGGCTCTAAAGGGAAGCGACCGAGACCCAAATCTAGACAGAGAAGCTATTGAAAAAATCTCCTTCTACTGGGAAAGTGTTAGGCATCAATACGCTGCATTTGAAAGCGACCTCAAAGGCCCGGCATCTGAAGTCTATATGCACGAAATGCCAGGTGGACAATTTACCAACCTAAAAGAACAAGCACGATCTATGGGTTTGGATTCCCGCTGGCACGAAGTAGCTCGCGCCTATAGTGACGTGAATGATTTATTCGGCGACATCGTGAAAGTGACGCCGTCATCTAAAGTGGTTGGTGATCTTGCTCTTATGATGATAAGCCAGGATCTCACTATCGAGGATGTTGAAAACCCCGACAAAGATATTGCGTTCCCTGATTCAGTTGTTTCTATGATGAGAGGCGAACTCAGCCAGGTTCCGGGTGGTTTTCCAAGTACGATTCAAAATAAGGTACTTAAGGGTGAATCGCCACTGGCAGAACGTGCCGGAGCCACACTGGCCCCCACGAACCTAGAGGCACTACGCTCATCACTCAGTGAAGATCTAGATCGCGAAATCAGTGAGAATCAGTTAGCGTCTTACAACATGTATCCAAAAGTCTTTACAGACTTTATTGCGGCGCAAGACACCTACGGTCCCACCAGCACTCTACCAACACCAGTCTATTTCTATGGTCTGAAAGTCGGCGATGAAATTTTTATCGAAATCGAAAAAGGCAAAACACTAGTAGTCAGATGCTTAGCGTTTGGCGATGTAAACGACCAAGGTATGGTGCGGGTATTCTTTGAACTCAACGGCCAACCTCGTTCCATTGCCGTTCCCGATCGTCTCCATGGAGCCACGGGTGCGGCAACACGGGCCAAAGCTGATCCAGACCTACCGGGACATGTTGGTGCACCAATGCCAGGTGTTGTATCTACCGTTAATGTCAGTCTTGGCCAAAGCGTCCAAACAGGTGACGTGCTGCTTTCCATTGAAGCAATGAAAATGGAAACGGCTATTTACGCTGAAGTTGATGGAGTCATCGAAGAGATGCTCGTAAAAGCAGGTGATCAAATAGATGCCAAAGACTTGATGGTGCGTATTGAGGGTACTTCCTAGGTTTCACCCTATTAACATGTTACTCCAAAGCCTCGATTTCTAAGCTCTTGCATATGGTACGCCCCCGTATGCAAGAGCCAAATTCAGTATGCTGTAAACCTATTTTCTTCTCGTTGTATAACGCTGCTGTCTTTTAAGAGGGTAAATTAAAAGCCCGATCTGCCGATTGCAGTATATAGCACGATTCGGCTATCTATCCCTCCGATGTAGCGATTGTTGAAATAGGGTTATTCTACTTGGGCTTTCTTACTTCTATTCGCAGGAGTCTTCTGTTCACTAGCTTCACGGCTATTGCGCTTATACTGTGGCTGAGCGGTAGCTTTTGGTATACGGCCTACGTCGAAAGACTAGATGCTTCGCAGCTGTTGGAAAGTATCGAAAACGAAGATTTACTGTTTGAAACTGCGAGAATCCTGTCCAGCCAACGATCGTTCGTTCATGTGTTACTTAGCGGCAGGTATGCTGCTCAAGATGACGATCTAGACAAGTTAAAAGAAGACCTTGTTACCACACAAATTCATTTTGAAAAAATTCGAAGAAATACGAGCCAGTCACTGACCAATGATTCGCTGAAAGATCGTTTTACGTTCATCGACTCAGAGATCAGAGAAGTTTTTAGAGACGTTGTAGCTAACTACTTAGACATTGTTAGTAAGAACGAAATAATTCTCGCGCAGTCGTCCCTGAAACTTGCAGATCGAGATGCTTCGTTTCGGGATGAGATCTTTTTACAATACTCAGCGCTTATCACGTCAACGCAGCTCTTGCGATGGGGCACGCATTTTGTGCCACGACACAATGCTCTGGACATTGATCATCTTCAAGAACTAAGAATAGCAAACTGGCAATTTGAAGAGGCTATTGCTCGAGAAGCATCGCTTATCAGCGGTGTGCTCGCGTCTGGATTGCGCTTAAGCCAAGCTCAAAAAAAGAAAATCGAATCGTTACACATTGAGACTCTCGCGACCTGGAGAACACTCCAGCAATACCGATCTAAACGTGGCTCTATATCCGAGCTTTCAAATACAATCACTAAAATAGAGGAAACCTACTTTGGTGATTTTGTAAATCTGCTAAACATCATTCTTTCTGAAGAGGATTCCCGACAAACAAGCCCTATGACTCTGGACCATTGGCTGTCTGTGGAAATGCAGGCTACCCAACTACTCGATCAACTGGATTCCCTGAATAGCGATGAAATCCGGAGTGTCGCTATCAAAGTCGAGGAGCGCGCAACACGAAACTTGCTCATCGATAGCGCAATCGTGCTGATTTGTTTACTGATCGGTGCAGCGGTTATCGGTATCCTGCGAAAAGTACGTCATCTGGCTACCCATGATGACCTGACAGGCTTACCTAATCGGATCTACTTTGATAGCTTACTGGATAAACAAATAGAATCATCACAATCACAGCCTGTCGCTGTTCTTTTCGTTGATCTGGACGGTTTCAAAGAAATCAACGATAAGCTTGGGCACGAAATAGGCGATAAACTGCTTAAGCGTGTTGCTAAGCGTATGACGAAAAGCATTGCTAAACGAGGTATCGTATCGCGACATGGCGGTGATGAATTCTCAGTGCTCGTACACGAGTACGCTGAAAGAGATACGGTATTTTATATCGCTAAAATGCTGATCGAAGCCTTTGATGATGAATTCAATGTGGCAGGGTTTAATATCCGCATTGGCGCCAGTATCGGTATTAGCTTTTACCCAGAGGATGCACAGTCTGCTCTTGAGTTAAAAAGAAATGCTGACTTTGCCATGTACTTTGCCAAGTCTCAGGGGCGCGGTTGCATCTATGAATACGATGACGAAATCGCCTCTGAGTACAAACACAGGCTTCAAATAAAAGACGACTTAAAGCGCGCCATAGAAGAAAAACAGTTTGAATTGGTTTATCAACCGCAGGTGGGTATCAATGCACAAGCAGTCGAAGGATTAGAAGCGTTAATTCGCTGGCAACACCCGGAAAAAGGCTTTATCCCACCAGATATGTTTATACCAATCGCTGAAGAATCAGGCCAGATTCAGGAAATCGGTGATTGGGTACTCGATGAGGCCTGTCGACAAATGGCCAACTGGCACAAATCAGGGCTGGATAGCATGCAGATCGCCGTTAACGTCAGCGCTATGCAATTTATGCGGCCAAATTTTATAGAATACGTAGAAGAAACGTGCAAAAAGCATGAACTTAATCCGGCCTTTCTTGAATTGGAAATTACCGAAAGTGTATTGGTATCCGATGTACAACTGGTCATCGAAACCTGCCAACGATTGCAGAAAATGCAGATCAAAGTAGCCATCGATGACTTTGGAACGGGTTATTCCTCGCTAAGCTACTTGCAAGAATTACCGGTTGATACGCTGAAAATCGATCGGGCTTTTGTATCTGGCTTGGACGACATCACCAGTAAATCCGTTGCGCGCACCATCGTTACATTGGCACAATCGTGCGGCCTTGAAACAGTCGCGGAAGGTGTGGAAACCAACGGACAAGCCGACATGATTGCCGAACTCGGATGTGACTATATCCAAGGCTACTATTACTCCAAGCCGGTCTCGTCTGGACAATTACTCGAGCAAGTGGCCTCTATAAACGAGTACTGCCAAAAGCACTCTAGCCGTCACGCAGCATAAGCATCGACCGAGTAGATTGCCCACGCGCATTTATAACCTGTACACGGCATCTCGATTCTCTAAGTTTTTAACATGTGTGTGTTTCACAGAATGAGCTAGCGTACTCGCTTCACACCCCATTGAATTGCAATCAGTATGTTGGGTACGGGGCCAGTTGAGCGCAACCGCTTACTCGATGCTAACTAAAATAAGTCGCTAATGCCGTGTTGTCATCGCTAGCTATCTAACAGAGACAACTGGATGTCGTATTCTTTTCCTGCGCGTTGTAACCACAACCACACATAGTCAGCAAAGCTGCGACGTACGACAATCTCAAAGGCATCATCCGCTAGTGCCCTTAGCGTTACCTGAGATTTTGCTAACAACGTATTCACCACTTTTCCTTCCGGAAAATTCTCTGGATTAACATCATAAGCACTACTTTTCCTGAGTACGTTGCGCGCATTCACACCCGACAGCACAAAGACACTAAAACCACCAGAGACATTGACCACGGCTATGTGTCCGTCCACCTCTGAGCGAAGCGAGGTTTCCAGCTCAAATGCCTGAGCAATGGGACACGATAAAAGCCATTCATCCGGAGTCATCCAGCGTGCACAATAATCGCCATTTTCTACACTTTGCAATCTATCGGGCAATGGTATGTTTGTAGTTTTGCTTAACGCCTCCGATAAGGCATCTTTAGCCTCATTAGCTCTTAAGACAACCAACCCGCATAAAGCCTGCTCCGTTAAGGCTACGCTGGAACCAGCACCCTTTTTCGCTTGAGCATTAACAGCGTCACGCATGTGCTCCATCGGTGTTTGTACTGCGTTACCAGCATTGGTTGCAGTGGCATTGGCCACTAGATTCATGATCACGGTGTTGTTTGAATTGCTCATGATTTCTGCCTCGTGGAATCAGCATCCAGAAAAACCGTGGAACAAATTTTAGCCTCAACGGTTGTTCCGTCTACCAATGGGAAATAGACTTTCTCCCCCATACGTTGCAAGCCGTCTTTGATAACGCCCATAGCGATTCTTCGCCCTAAAAACGCACTGTGATAACTGGACGTCACGTGCCCCACCATTGTCATGGGTATTCCCTGTTCGGGGTTGCGTACGGCTTGGGCGCCCTCGGGTAAATTAACTGACGGATCAGTTGTTAAAAGACCAACCAGCTGTTTGCGATCGGAGCGCAAGCAATCTGCTCTATTCATGCCGCGTTTACCGATAAAACTAAACGGCTTGTTGTTGGCAACAGCCCAACCATGATTCAAATCTTCAGGCGTCACGGAACCGTCCGTGTCTTGCCCAACAATAATGAACCCTTTTTCAGCACGCAGCACGTGCATAGTCTCAGTGCCGTATGGAGTCAGCTTATACGCTGCACCGGCTTTGAACAGTGCTTTCCAAACATGCAAACCGTATTGCGCCGGAACGTTTATTTCATAAGAAAGATCACCGGTGAATGAGATTCTGAAAATTCTGGCTGGAACACCGGCAACATTTGCAGCTCGCCAGTCCATGAAACCAAAGGCCTCAGCTGATAAATCAATCTCCGTTAAACTTGCCAACAACTTACGACTGTCAGGGCCTGCAATGGACATCGTTGCCCACTGATCAGTGACACTGTTGAAATACACTTCCATCTCAGGCCATTCAGTTTGATGGTAAATCTCTAACCAGGATAGAACCCGGGCAGCACCGCCTGAGGTCGTCGTCATCAGAAAGTGATTCTCGTCAAGGCATGAGGTGACACCATCATCCATGACCATGCCATCTTCGCCACACATTAATCCGTAGCGGCATCGACCGGGAGCTAACTTCGCCCAAGCATTGGTGTATACACGCCCTAAAAATTCCCGCGCGTCTTTACCTTGGATATCAATCTTGCCCAGCGTTGATGCATCTAAAATTCCAACGTTGTTTCTCGTCGCTAGCTGCTCTCGCGCTATCGCCTCTTCCATCGTCTCGCCGGTTGTCGTGTAGAAAAGCGGTCGTTTCCATTGTCCTACGTTTTCAAACTGAGCGCCGTTTTCCAAATGCCAAGTATGCATAGGTGTAAACCGCTGGGGATCAAACAAAGCATCAGTATGGGCACCGGCAACAACACCGAAACTCACGGGTGTGTAGTTGGGTCTGAAAACGGTAGTACCTGTTTCCTCGATAGTCTTATTCAAACTTTTAGCAACAATCGCCATCCCGTTGATATTGCCGGTCTTACCTTGATCGGTACCGAAACCTAAGGCGGTGTAGCGCTTTACATGCTCGATCGACTCAAACCCTTCGCGCGTCGTCATCTCAATGCCAGCTGCAGTGACGTCGTTTTGCATATCAACAAATTGTTTGGGCGCCCGGCTCACAGGCTTAGTATGAGGTACCAAATAGATAGGCATTGTGTCGCCGACAATATCATTGCCTGAAGCTGCAACCGGAAGGTTGATATCTTCATTGGACTGATGCCCTGCTGCAGTCGCTGCAACGCGTCCTTGATAAGCTCCATCAGCCAGACATTCGTTGACAGTCACCTTTCCCGTGATAGAACCTGCGGTGTAGCGCTGCTCTGTAGTGGGCCCAGGCACAAACCCTAAAACGTCTTCGGACCAGACGGGCCGGCTACCGGTGTGACAAGACAAATGCACAACAGGGCTCCAGCCTCCGCTAGTCGCAATGGTGTCACACGCAATCCATCGGGTATCTCCTGTAACGAAGGTACCGTGGGCATTGATAGGTGCAACGACAGCACCGAACACACGCTTACTTCCTTTGGCCTCAATAATGACGGATCCTGTCAACACACGTATTCCACGCTCCAGAGCCAAATCAACCACCCGCCCTTCGGGTGATTTGCGCGTATCGACGATAGCAACAACCTTACGACCCGCATCCAACCAATCAATAGCACTTTGATAAGCGCTGTCATTGTTAGTCATCAATACCAGCGAGTTTCCTGGAACAACGGCAAAGCGGTGAATATAGTGACTTAAGCTCGAAGCGATCATGCAACCCGGTAAATCGTTGTTAGCAAATACCAGTGGTCTCTCATGGGCACCAGTGGCAAGCACAACACTACCGGCACGCACCTTATGATATCTGTGGCGTGCTGTTCCATCCGGTGACGTGTCACCAAGATGATCAGTGCGACGCTCACTAATGGTTAAAAAGTTATGATCGTGATAACCGTTCACGGTAGCTCGCGACAGCATCGTTACCTTCGGGTTATCAGACAACTCATTGACGACAGACTCCACCCAATCCATCGGCTCCATGCCATCAATACGCTCTAGGCTATACAGTAAGGATCCACCAAACTCCGAGCGCTCATCTGCTAGCAACACTCTCGCACCCTGACGAGAAGCTTGTAAAGCAGCCATTAAACCCGAAGGGCCTGCACCCACAACCATGACATCAGCGTGATGATGCATGTGATCATAACGATCGACATCGGGTTTTGTAGGAGCCTTACCCAATCCAGCGGCACGACGAATAAATTTTTCGTAGTTCTCCCACTGCGACTTTGGCCACATGAATGTTTTGTAGTAAAAACCCGGGCTCATTAGCGCACCGCCAAGCTTGCCAAACAATCCCATGACGTCGTTGTCTGCACTCGGCCAGCCATTGACAGGGCTACTGACCAAGCCGTGATACAGCGATTGCTCGGTGGCTTTTACGTTGGGAATCTGCGTGCTTTGAGTGCTGCCGATTTGTAATACGGCGTTCGGCTCCTCAACACCTGCAGTCATGATGCCGCGAGGCCGACCGTACTTAAAACTTCGACCAACAACATCAATACCATTGGCCAACAGAGCAGAGGCTAAGGTATCGCCCTCGTACCCCATTAGCCTTCGGCCGTCGAAGTTAAATATTAACGGCTTGCGACGATTAATTCTTCCACCGGATGTCAAACGATTGCTTTGCTGAAGTTTCAGCTGATGGGTAGACATCATGAGCTTTGCTCCTTAGTGATGTCAGAGGCACCGTGCGCCAAATTCAAAATTGATCCAGTCTCAGTTACCGTTGGATTCTCAGGAAGGTCGAAGGTTTCACCACTTTTATACGTGGCGTAGATTTCGTACGTTTGCGTATTGCGCGCAACGTTAAAAAACTTACGACAACCCGCAGCGTGCACCCACATCTCACGATGCACTCCTCGCGTATTTTTTCGGTAATACAACCAATGTCCCCATTCTTCGTCGCTCATAGAATCAGGATCGAGAGGTCTGGGCAAATGCGCCTGGCCGGTCGCATGAAACTCTTCTTCTTCGCGGTGCTCACCACAGTAAGGGCAATGTATTAGGAACATAGCAAAGTCTGTCTAGTTATCGTACAAAAATAGGTGTTGTGGAGATTAGCAAATCAATGCGCTACGCCAGCGGCGCCGTGCTCATCGATCAAAGAACCATCCTGAAAACGCCAATAGTTAAACGCCTGACTCAAGGTATTGGGTTCGCCCGTAGCCAGCATATCTGCAAACACATGACCGGAACCCGGAGTGGCTTTAAATCCACCTGTACCCCAACCACAATTGAAAAATAGATTTTCCACGGGTGTTTTAGAAATAATCGGGCAAGCATCTGGGGTGGTATCAACAATACCGCCCCACTGACGATTCATGTGCACACGTGAAACGACTGGGAAGAGCTCAATAATAGCCTGCATCGTGTGTTCTATGACCGGGAACGAGCCACGTTGTCCGTAACCGACATAACCATCAATTCCGGCACCAATAACAAGATCGCCTTTATCAGATTGAGACATGTACCCATGAACCGCATTAGACATAACAACGGTATCCAGAATGGGCTTTATAGGTTCGGAAACATAAGCTTGCAGCGGGTGTGACTCTATCGGTAGCTCGAAGCCTGCGTAGCCTGCAAGCACCCCAGAATTTCCGGCAGCAACACAGCCAATCCGGTCGGCTTTTATCAGTCCATGTTGTGCGGTCATAACGCCCACCGCAGCGCCGTCTTCAACAACAATGTCAGTGACTTCCGTTTGTTGAATAATATCGACGCCGTAACTGTCAGCTCCGCGGGCATATCCCCACGCTACCGCGTCATGGCGTGCAACACCGGCTCTGGGTTGCCAGGATGCCCCCATAATGGGATATCGCGTTGAACCGGAACAATTCATGATCGGCACGATTTCCTGGCACTGCTTCGCGTCGAGTACCTCTCCGTCAATACCGTTCAGACGATTCGCGTTAACGCGGCGCTGGATATCACGCATGTCTTGCAGGTTGTGTCCTAGGTTCATAACACCTCGTTGCGAGAACATAACGTTGTAGTTGAGATCCTGGGATAGTCCCTCCCATAGCTTCATGGCGTGCTCATACAAATGAGCTGCTTCATCCCATAAATAGTTTGATCTGACGATGGTGGTGTTTCGACCGGTGTTTCCACCCCCAATCCAACCTTTCTCAATGACAGCTACATTGATCTTGTCGTGCAGTTTTGCCAGGTAGTACGCTGTTGCCAAACCGTGACCGCCACCACCGACGATGATGACATCGTAGTGTTTTTTAGGCGTGGGATTGCGCCACATGCGCTGCCAGTGTTCCTGATGCTTAAACGCCTGTTTTATCAGGCCAAATCCGGAAAAACGATTCATTGCGTTTACTCGACACTCGGTTCGGTGAGGCTAGACAATATTGTGTACGCCAAACGCGCTAAAGAACTGACTCTTTACGCACATTTTTTGCTCCTGGGCGTCATATATAGCATTATGCGACAAATTCGCATAGCATGCACGGGTATGAACGAAAAAGTCGACCCACATTCAACCGCTGATTCTACCTCGCTGACGGTAGTCTTTCTGCTGCAACCTCACTTTAGTCTGTTGGCGTTCACTGCGGCTGCAGATGCTCTCACCACGGCCAACCTGGTGCTTGGTGAAAAACGTTTTGAATTCAGTACCGTTTCAATCGACAACGAAAAAGTGATCAGCGATTTAGGCATTCCCATTAGTTGTGATCTGGCTATTTCTGGATCTTCCCTAACAGACATTCCACGCCCTGAAATTCCCGTTACCGACTCTGTTTTAATAAGCGCAGATATGCTCATCGTGTGCGGTGGCTATCGTTGCAACCTGGAAGAACATCCGGCCATCAGTATATTGCTTCGACTTGCACACGAACAACAGATCATGCTCGGAGGTCTTTGGAACGGAATTTTTAGTGTTGCTTGGGCCGGTTTAATGGAAGGTTATGCGTGTGCGTTACACCCAGACAACCAATCATTGGCCTTAAAACAGTTTCCGGGCATGTTTGTCAGGCAAGATTCTGTGGTGATTGACCGTGTTAGAGCCTCAGCAGCGGGTCCTAACAGTGCGTTTGATTTAATGCTCTTACTCATTCAACGACACGACACCATAGAAACCGTACAAGCAATACGTGATATTTTACGGGCCGATGCTGGCTCTGCGGAAAACGTTGAGACGGCTATTCAACGCGATGATGAGAGTTGCTACCCGGTCAACTTACGCAATGCCTTGCAACTCATGCGAAGCAATCTGGACGAACCAGTAGACAAGCACGTGATAGCCCAGCACATGAGTATGTCGACTCGGGCTATGGAGAGAATTTTCAGACGCTATTTATACACAAGCCCGGCGCGTCACTATATGCAGCTTCGATTGCAAAGTGCCTACGAGCTGCTAAAGCAAACCGACCAAAGCATCAGCGAAATCAGCGATGCCTGTGGGTTTGTTAGTAGCGCTCACTTTAGTCGAACATTCAGCCAGAGATATGGCTACGCGCCCAGTGCACTAAGAAAATCTGTGAACCGCGTTATTGATGTTTAATCTTTACGAGATTGGCGCTGCAACCTTACAAAAAGAAGTACGAGTGCCCACCAATAAAAAGCAAGTGATCCTGCGAATATAGGAGTCGTCTCATCATCCTGCGGTAGCGCCGCAGCTATAGGTGGCTCAACCTTTGTGGGCGCAAAAGCAATGCTTGATACATTGGTGTTGTTAGCGCTGTTCATATCGGGCGTTTTCGCACGAACAACGGCCTGATAAGACGTCAACGCATCATTGGGCTCTACATCCAGCGTCAGCACGCTGGAGCTACTCCCAGATATTCTGTCCAATGTGCAAATCAAGGCATTAAAGCTGTCGGTTGCACAAGACCAACCATTGTTACTGTATCCGCTAACTAAGGAAGGGTCTATTGATACTCGCACTTCTATATTGTGTGCTCCTTGCTGATCGTTGTTGGCTACATGTATTGCGGCTTCGCTGCCAGTCTGCGTTGAATACAAATGGGCAACGACCGATAGATCCGCCGCGTAAAGTGTAGACACTGCCGCTAGATCACCCGCACTGGGAGCGGTTCGCTGACCAATAGAATTCGCAGAACCGAAAATGGGTGTAATCGTTGGTTGACCTGCGAACGAAAAATTATATCGTCCGTAGTGCATGATGGAGCCATAATCATACTCACCCAGCGTAGTGGATGCAGGCGTGGCTATATCAAAATTGTGAGTTTTATCAGCGCTAATGTTTTCCCAATGAATCGTAATATGCTGATCACGATCTGGGCGCGTGTGTTCATGCTCTAGTCCCAATACATGTCCAATTTCATGCATGACACTACCGGTCGTACAGTTAGGACCAACCCACACTTGTTGCTCCCCACCCTGCCTGCCTACCCATGATGCGCAACCGGCATTGTTTTTAAACAGCACCGAGTCCTTTATTGAGCGTTGCTCACCCGCAACTTCATCAATACTTTTAAACGTAATACCAGCCACTTTATTCCAATGCGCAATGGCCGAATTAATCGCATCCACAGAATGTTGAGGCAAGGTCGGATCAAGGCGATACGGTATGACCCCGTCTACCCATAAATTTCGTTCACTGATGGAACCGATCCCACGGCCTTGCAGGCTCAAAGTTCGACGAAACACATCACCTTCACGCAAGGTGACTCCTTCAGCCAAACCCGTCGGATTAGCGGTCTTGAACTCTGCAATGCTTGACTGCGAATGAATACTCATCGCGGCACAGCTCAATGCGAGACCGGCGACGTTGCTTAGTCGAATTAATTTTTTAGCCAAGAACGGCAAGAACCCTACTCCGGATAATGTAATCACTCAGACCCAGAAGCGGCAGCACAAATGCAACGCTTAACGCTAGCTAACAGGTCTTATCGACCCCACTTCGGCACTTTTACCGGAATACACAACGCGAACTCTGGGCCGCCATGTACAATTAAGTAACCTCTACAACCGAGAAGTAACCCAATGTCTTTACGGATCAATGATGAAGCGCCAGATTTCACGGCCCAAACAACTCAGGGTTCTATTAACTTCCACGAGTGGATCGGCGATGGTTGGGCTGTATTGTTCTCCCACCCGAAAGACTTCACACCAGTTTGCACCACTGAACTAGGAACGGTCGCCCACCTAATGCCCGAGTTCGAGAAGCGAAACTGTAAGGTGGTTGGCCTGAGTATTGATCCTGTTGAGAATCATGCGCAGTGGGCAAACGACATCCACGAAACACAGGGTGCTCAGGTAAATTTCCCGATGATTGGCGATACGGACTTATCCGTAGCCAAAGCCTATGACATGTTCCCGACGGACATCAGCGGTACCAGTGAGGGACGTACAGCAGCCACGAATGCAACAGTAAGATCGGTTTATATTATCGGGCCGGATAAACGCATTAAACTGATCATGACCTATCCGATGACGACCGGCAGAAATTTCGACGAAATTTTACGAGTTATCGATTCCATGCAACTCACAGCGGCTCATCAGGTAGCCACGCCTGCCAACTGGACGGATGGCAACGAAGTCATCATCGTACCCGCGGTCAGTGATGAAGAAGCCGATAAGAAATACCCCGAAGGCTACCGCAAAGTTAAGCCGTACCTACGCTACGTAGATCAACCTAAGTCATAGTTTGTTCTAAGGGTGAAGCCTTACGTATTGTTAGGGCTTCACTACGTGTTTACTGCCGCTGACCTTTCTTGGTGCGATTAACAATCATGGCGCCGATTTCCTCAACCGACATTCGCGTTGTGTTCAAAAATGGCACGGCTGTTTTGCGAAATAAATTCTCTGCCTGAGCAATTTCTCGCTGGCATGTATCAGCATTACTGTAGCTGGATCCCTGATAACGTTGCTGGCGAATTTGCAACAGCCTATACGGATCAATAGTCAACCCGAATAGCTTGTCTTTATGTTCCTGTAGCGCGGCGGGCAGCTCTTTGCGTTCCAACTCTTTGTCAGTTAGTGGATAGTTGGACACGTACAATCCATAGTGCAGAGATAAATACAAGGAAGCCGGTGTTTTACCGCAACGAGACACCCCGACAATAATCAAATCTGCTTTGCGGTAATGATCGATATCCAGACCATCGTCTGTCTGCAAAGCGAAATGCACGGCTGCTATCCGGGAGGTGTACGCCGTTTCATCCTGCACACCATGTGACTTACCAATGGTATGAGAAGACTCAACACCCAAACGAGCTTCCATGGGACCGATAAACGAGTCAAAAAGATCAAAAACCCCGATATCAGCAGCTGTGAAAAGCGCACGAAGATCGTCATTCACCATGGTTAAGAATACCAGTGGCGCGGATCCGGTTGACGCCCGAATCTCCAGACATCTATCAACAATATCTGCCGCTTTGCTTTCAGTGTCAACGAAGGTGAACGTTTCTGTTTTAAAATCCACACTTGGAAACTGGCTTAACAGGCTATGTGCCATTGCCTCAGCAGTCAAACCCGTACGATCTGAGACAATAAAGGCACTTCGCTGATTTAACGTTGTCGACATGAGCTAATATCTCTGCTGAACAAAATTATATGTTGGAGCTTCGGTCTATCAAGACCGGAAATCTAACCGTTACACCGAAGCCAGTGTGTATAAGCTAACTGTTCAAGCAAGCATACTTCAGGCCGCTAACCAGTTGTGCATTAATAGAAGACTCAGACCCTAAGGAGAGCACGTGACCCAGTACATCCAGTGGTTCAAAGAACTTGGTATGGACGACGTTCCTGTTGTAGGTGGAAAAAACGCCTCATTAGGCGAGATGATCGCCAATCTATCCAATGCAGGCATTTCAGTCCCGGACGGTTTCGCCACCACTGCAGACGCATTTCGTGAGCACCTACAAGATAGCGGCCTGGACAAGCGCATTAATGAAGCGTTGGACTCTCTAGACACTGACGATATGGACGCTCTGACAAGCACAGGCGCCATGATACGTCAGTGGGTCGAGGAAACTCCGTTACCCACAGGCCTCGTCGAAGCAGTCACTGAAGGCTGGAACGTTATCAGCGAAGTAGCCGGTGGAGAAGTTTCGGTGGCAGTCAGATCCTCTGCAACGGCTGAAGATTTACCCGAAGCGTCATTCGCCGGGCAACAGGAGACGTTTTTGAACGTCAGAACACTGGACGACGTGCTTCTAAGAATCAAAGAAGTATTCGCCTCGCTTTACAATGACCGCGCAATTTCTTACCGAGTTCATCAAGGCTTCGCACACGCCGATGTCGCGCTATCTGCCGGTATCCAACGCATGGTACGCAGTGATATTGGTGCCAGTGGTGTCATGTTTTCAATCGACACCGAATCCGGCTTCTCCGATGCCGTATTCATTACATCATCGTGGGGACTGGGTGAATGCGTCGTACAGGGTTCAGTGAATCCAGATGAGTTTTATGTGCATAAGCCAATTCTGGAATCTGGCAAGCCCGCCATTTTGAAGCGTAGCCGCGGTGCTAAGAAAATCAAAATGGTGTATGGCGAGACAACTGCCGTTGACACTATCGATGTCGATGAAGCCGATCAGTTGCGTTTTTCTCTTAACGATGCTGATGTGCAGCACCTTGCTCGAATGGCTGTGACCATTGAAAAACATTACGGGCGCCCAATGGATATTGAATGGGGCAAAGACGGCAATGACGGAGAGCTTTACATACTTCAAGCACGTCCTGAGACCGTAGAGTCGCGAGCCAGCAAAAACGTCATCACTCGCTATCAACTGGATGCGCACAAAGCTCCGGTGCTTGCTAGCGGTCGAAGCATTGGCCAACGAATCGGCGCAGGTGTCGTCCGTATCGTTAAAGGCCTCGATGAAATCGGCAGTGTTCAGCAAGGTGATGTTCTCGTCACCGATATGACTGACCCCGATTGGGAGCCAGTCATGAAACGCGCAGCTGCCATCGTGACCAATCGTGGCGGTCGTACCTGTCATGCGGCCATCATTGCACGCGAATTGGGTGTACCAGCCGTTGTCGGTTGCAACGACGCCACCACATCATTAACGGATGGTAGCCATGTCACAGTCAGTTGCGCTGAAGGTGATACCGGCTACATCTACGAAGGCAACATAGCCTTTGACATTGCTGAAACAAAGCTTGATGGCCTCCCCGAATTACCATTCAAGCTAACAATGAATGTGGGAAACCCAGAGCGAGCATTCGGCTTCAGCCAGTTACCGCACAATGGCATTGGACTGGCCCGCCTCGAATTCATTATCAGCAACACCATTGGCATTCATCCTAAGGCTCTACTAAACCATGATTCCATGCCGCCAGACGTACAGGCCCAGATTAAAGAACGGATGGCAGGCTATTCCGATCCGCAAAGTTTTTATGTTGCCAAGATTGTAGAGGGTGTATCAACACTAGCTGCTGCCTTTGCACCCCACCCGGTTATCGTTCGACTATCGGACTTTAAGTCGAACGAGTACGCGAACATGATAGGCGGGGATCTATTCGAGCCCAACGAAGAAAACCCCATGATCGGTTTCCGCGGAGCCTCCCGGTATTTGTCATCCTCTTTCGAAGATTGCTTCGAAATGGAGTGCCGTGCACTGAAACACGTCCGTGAAGTCATGGGCCTTAGTAATGTTGAACTAATGGTGCCGTTTGTCCGCACCCTTGATGAAGCTGATCAAGTACTGGCGCTCATGGAACAACACGGCTTAAAACGCGGCCAGCATGATTTACGCATTGTCATGATGTGTGAGGTACCCAGCAATGCGATTCTGGCAGACGAATTCTTAGAAAAATTTGACGGTTTCTCTATTGGCTCAAATGATTTGACCCAGCTGACCTTAGGACTCGACAGAGATTCCGGTCTTGTGGCTCATTTGTTTGATGAGCGGGACCCTGCTGTTAAAAAGATGCTGGGAATGGCTATTACAGCTGCCCGTAAGCAAAACAAGTATGTCGGCATCTGCGGTCAGGGACCATCAGATCACCCAGACCTAGCTCGCTGGCTGATGGAGCAAGGAATCTCAAGTCTATCGCTGAATCCAGACACGATCGTTGAAACCTGGCAGTTTCTGGCTAGTGAACAGCAGCAGGAGTAGTGTTAACATCCGTCGGTAGATGAACATACCCACCGACAAATCTGAATTGCTTGCTAACGACTCAGACGCCAGCGTTGAGCATGCTAGTGCCAATGATATGGCACCAGCATCGGCTGCTTCGCCCAAATATAACGATCCGCCCGTTGAATTGACGCCGGTATTCAAGGATATGGACGCAAGCGAGCAGGAGCAACGGCGACTGGCCCTTCGCTCAATGCTCGCCGCCACAGAGGCTCGACAACAAAAGGGCAAACGATCGCGCAATCAGGCAATGGCTGCTGGGCTTCGGGTGGGCGTAAAAGGTGGTGAGCATGCCGGCTCACATGGTGTCATTACTGATGCGGACTACATTCACAGCCGCGTCCTGGTCGAACTCGATGACACCCCTTCTCCCGTTTGGATAAATTTCAATCTGGTATCCACGCTGTAACAATGCTTGAATATCGTCTCAACCCCTAGAACGATTCCAACTGATGAAGTCATTGTTCGTTCGCGTGTTTGGTCTAGATCTTAGATCTATCGCTTTATTCCGTATATTGCTGGGTAGCTTGATCTTTATCGATCTGGTGCTGCGCAGCTTCGATATGACTCTGTTCTATACCGACAACGGTTTGTTAGCGAGAAAATACTTACTGGAACTTAACAGCAAGTGGTACTGGTCGCTGCACAGCGCCGGAGGCGAACTTTGGTGGCAAATCCTCCTGTTTTCAATTGCCGCTATTGCGGCAATTGCGCTTATTTTTGGATACCGGAGCAAGCTAGCTGCGTTTGTATCCTTTGTTTTACTAGCCTCTCTTTTAAATCGGAATGGCTTGATACTTCAAGGCGGTGATCAACTGCTCGTTATCATGTGTTTCTGGAGCCTGTTTTTACCACTAGGCGCCAAGTACTCTGTAGATGCGGCACTAACACCCGAGTATCAAACAAACCCAAACGCACACCCTGACAATTCCGCGCAACCGTATTTTTCAGTTGCAACCATCGCCATCGTTTTCCAAGTGCTGTACTTGTATATTTTTACGGCCATTATGAAAACCGGTGACGCCTGGATGGTCCGCTTTGACGCGGCCTATTACGCCGTTAGTCTGCAACAATTTGCAACCCCGATCGGTCAATGGATTAGCCATTTCCCTGAATTTTTAAAGTTTGCCACTCGCTACGTCATTGTTGTTGAGTACGTCGCGCCGCTACTCGTGTTGTGCCCGTTTTTCTGGCCCTGGTTACGATTTACAGGGCTACTATTGCTGGCATCGTTGCATGCAGCCTTTCTCGCCATGCTTCACATTGGCTTGTTCCCGCTGATTGATTTTATGGCCTTAAGTTTGTTGTTACCGGCAGCCACCTGGCGTGCACTTTCCTATAGCGAAAATGCCAAAAAAAGAAAACAGCGAATCGATGCTATTCGTCTTTATTACGACGAGGACTGCGGATTCTGCTTAAAAATGTGCCTGCTGCTGAGGCTTTTTTTACTCACTAGCGAAGTGAATATTTTGCCCGCACAGCAGCACCCGGACATCTTCCCCATTATGGAAGCAAACAACTCCTGGGTAGTAACAGACGCTGAGAACAAAACCTATATTCACTGGCACGCAATGGTGTTCCTGTTTTCGGTTCGATGGCCGTTTAGGGCCTTGTCATGGATCATGGCACGTCCGCCATTGCTTGCACTTGGAAACCGAGTATATGGCTGGGTAGCCATTAACCGTGGTGCTATGGGTACGTTTTCCAGCCGCTGGTTTGGGTATCGCAGCGTTTCTGTCCGGCCTACGCTACTCGGCTCCGCCATTGCTGCGTTTATGTTCTATGTTGTCACAAGCTACAACGTGTATACGCTGCCCCAGGTGAAACAGGCGGTGCCAGATCATGTTTTGGCTGTGGCAAAAACGGCTCGACTGGATCAACGCTGGGATATGTTTGCCCCTTTCCCGCTAACCATCTCTATATATTTACAGGTGCCGGGAAAACTACGTGATGGCAGTAGCGTTAATTTATACCCACTGACATCACCCGAGGAAGATTGGGTACCCCCCACACGCTTTACAACGTTGTACGAAAACTACCGATGGCGTAAGTATGTTGATCGGGTCAATTCACATAAAAACAATGCTGTTCGCAAAGCCTACGGCCATCATCTGTGTAAAACCTGGAATGAACCACCCATCGCTATTCATTCTCAGCTAGCCACCTTTGAGTTTTTTATTGTGAAGCACAGAACCAACACACAAGGTAAACCCAAAGAAATATCGCGCCACAGAGTATGGCGACATTGGTGTTTTTCCGAATTCGCTGACCCTTAGCACACTATTCAACACGCACAGTCATGCACTAACTGACCATATAAGTGGCGTTGCCGAAGGCATCTCAGGCATGACGAGATTCTGCACGTTGGGTAAGCCAGGAACGGAGCCGTCTGAACACACTGCGTATATCTTCTAATACGAGGTAGTTCACGGGGATAAGTACTAAGGTAACGGCCGTTGCAAACAGAATACCGTACCCCAAGGATACAGCCATTGGAATTAAGAACTGTGCCTGAGTGCTGGTTTCAAAAATCAGAGGCAGCAGTCCGAAAAAGGTTGTCAGTGACGTCAGGATAACTGCGCGAAAGCGCGCCACTCCTGAGTTTCTAACAGCGTCGATGAGCGGCACGCCTTGTTTCCTTTGACGATTAACCCAGTCTACCAACACTAAGGAATCGTTGACCACAACACCGCACAGAGCCAGCATACCCATATAACTCATGAGGCTTAGGGACATCCCCATAACCATGTGCCCTAACACGCCTCCGACAACTCCAAACGGTATAACAACCATGACCAGCAACGGCTGGACATAACTTTTAAACGGTATTGCCAACAAGGTGTAAATCAGTAGCAACACAAACAGCAAACCCACGCGTAAACTGGAAAACGATTCACGCTGTTCTTTGGCTTCACCTTCCAGAGACACCCGAATATCAGGGTATTGCAGCTCGAGTTCAGAGGCGAGGCTACTGAGTTCCTCTTTGATCCCTTCTACATTCGCTGTCGATTTATCCACCTCAGCCTGAACATTCACCGTACGTCTTCGATCGACACGACGTATCTGCGAATACCCTCGCCCAATATCCAAAACTGCAACACTGGATAGAGGGACGGTCTCACCACCGGGTATGCGAATGCTGAGTCTCTCCAATTGAACCAGTGACGCTCTTTCCTCTTTCGGATACCGCACAATCACTTTTACTTCATCGCGGTTGCGTTGAATGCTTTGAACCTCTGTCCCCAGGTAGGCGGTACGCACTTGATTGGCAATATCTGCCAGAGTTAATCCAAGCTGGCGCCCTGCAGGCATCAAACTCAGTTGAATCTCCTCTTTGCCACCTTCAAACGTATCTGTGATTTCACTAACACCCGGATAGGTGCTTAACTGCTGTTTGATCGCGCCGGCAACCTCTGTCATTTGATCAAATTCGAAACCGGATATCTCAACATCGATAGGACTACCGCCGCGCCCGATCTCAGCACGATAACTAAGCTTCACGGCCCCCGGAATATTACCCACCTGCCGCCGCCACTCTGACACCAACTCGCGACTGCTGATTTGCAGCGTGCGTTCCTCCGGCGGGGTTATCTCAAACATCACCCGCCCCAGATGACTGGCCTTGCTACCACCACCGGCACTACCCGCCGTAGCCAAAATAGATTCGATAACACTTTCGTTAGTCACCGGATCTAAATGCTTCGCTTGTAGCTGCTGCACAACACCACTAATGGTATCGATATGTTTTTGGGTCACCTCGAACGGCGTACCCGCGGGCATTTCAAGCGTTACTCTGGCTGTCTCACTTTGCACACGCGGAAAGAAGATAAACCGTATGTGCCCGGCAGATACCAAACTAAAGATGATGATTGCGCCGCCTACGAACAAAGACAGCACCAGATATCGATTGCGAAGCGCTGCAGCCAACATGGGTTGGTATACATTTTCAACAAACCTTTCAAAGGCATCCGCTATTGCATGTTGCCCACGGGCAAACACATTCGGTTTTTTCTCCGAGTGAAAATTTAAATGGCTCATGTGCGAAGGTAGAACGAACTTTGACTCGACAATTGAGAAGAGCAGCACCGGAATAACAATGAGCGGAATCTGTGCAAAGAGCTGGCCTCTAGCACCTTCTATCATCAGAAGTGGAGCAAATGCTGCCATGGTAGTAAGCACGCCGAAGGTTACCGGCATGGCGACTTCCTGCGTCCCTTCAATGGCAGCCTGCACCGGATCTTTTTTACGGCGCATATGAGAGAAAATATTTTCCCCGGTCACGATGGCATCGTCGACAACAATACCGAGCACTAAAATAAAGGCGAACAAGCTCAGTAAATTCAGCGAGACACCAAAAAAAGGCATAAGGGCGATACCGCCAAGAATAGACACAGGCACCCCCACAAACACCCAGACGGCAACCCAGAAACGCAGGAAGAGTGAGAGCAGCAGAACCACCAAAATTCCACCCTGCATTGCGCTATTGGTTAGTGTGTCCAGTCGCGCTCTGACAGTACGCGACCAATCTCGCCAATAGCCAAGAGTGACTCCATACGGCATGGCTGATTGTGCCGTTTCAAGGTATTCCTTAACTTCATCTGCAACCGTTATGGCACTTTGCAATCCGGTCCGGTATACATCGATCTCGATACTGGTTTGTCCGTTAAATTGCTGATCGATACGCGCTTCTTCAAAGCCATCGTTAATGTTGGCAATGTCCGCTAAGGTCACACGGGTTCCGTCCGCACCGGAGCGAACAATTATGTCGCCAAAGTCTTCTGCCGTGTAGGCCTGGCCACGCGTGCGTAGTAAAACTTCTCCGCTACCTGTCGTGATAGCCCCGGCCGCTAAATCTAATGAGCTGGCTTCGATTGCCTGCGCCACACTGGCGAGGGTTAAACCATATCCTTCCAACGCGCGTTGTGATATTTCAATTCCAATTTCATAAGATCGTGCACCAGAGACTGAAACACTCGAGACATTGGGCAATGCTTCAAGATTGTCACGCACACGCGACGCAACAATACGCAATTCTTTTTCAGGCATGGCACCTGCGACCACCACGCTGATAACTTCGCGATTTGCGGTGGGTATGGTGATACGCGGAGTTCCAACTTCGGATGAGAACGTGGTAATACCATCCACACGTTGCTTTATATCATCGAGAATTTTCTGAGGGTCGTAACCACTGGATACTTGCACGAAGACGTTTCCAACGCCTTCATTGGCGGTTGAGGTCATGGTTTTAATGCCTTCGATATCCTGAATGGCTTCCTCAACCTTGATGGTGACACCTTCCTCGACTTCTCCAGGCGAAGCACCGCGAAAGGGAATGCTCACGTTCACACTGTCCAGTTCGAAACTGGGAAACACTTCCAATGGAATTTTTGTGGTCAGCGTGGACAGGCCCCACATGATGATGAATACCATCAAGAGGTTTGCCGCCACGGAATTTCTGGCAAACCAGGCAATAAGGCCATGCATTAGTTCAGCCTCTGACGTTGCTTGCCATCATCGGATTGTTCACCCAGCACATTAACCGGTGTTCCATCAGCTACCGTGCTTAGCGGTGTGATCACAAGCATATCGCCCGGCGATAGCCCGTCACTGATCGCGGCTTGCTCATCATCTGACCAAGCCACTGTAACCGCTCGACGTTCAATGAGGTTCTGTTCATCCATAACGAGCACTTCGCGTTCTTCACGTAGCGCCGCACGCGGGATTACAAAGACGTCTTGCAAGGTCTCACCGGCAATACGGGCGTTGACATATTGACCAACCCGAAGCGGTTGTTGCTTATCGTCTTGCGTATTAACGTTATACGGGTCCGCAACCTGCACAATGATATTCAGTTGCTGGGTAGCGGCATCAACACCCTCTACACGTTCCAATTTCCCGATCCAACGTTGTGCCTGACCACCGACTGTCGCGCTTAATTCAACTTCTGCACCGCCTGCCGTATCAAGATAAGTCAGCTGTCGACTGCTTAAGGGTAAGCGAACATCGACCGTTTCAAGCGCGTGTATTTGCCCGATGGGATTGCCTCGCGCCACAAATTGGCCAGGATCGACGGAACGTGCCGAGACAAAGCCATCATAAGGCGCGATAAGCTGTGTGCGTTGTAAATCTAAATCTGCTCGCAGCATCTGGGCCTCGGCTGCATCTCTATTGGCTTTTGAGGCAGCCAGCTGAGGTTCCCTCAACGTTAACGCCGATGGAGTCCCGCGACGACCCAAAGACTTCCATTCCGCACGTGCTCTTTCCGCCAACGCTTCCTGCTCCTCCAGCTGGGCATCGGCCTGCGCCAGATTAGCCCGGGCTTGAGTGAGCGCTATTTCGTAATCTCGACGATCAATTTCCACCAGAACATCGCCTTTGACGAACTGCCCGCCAACGACAAAAACCTGAGCCACCGCGGTTACCGCGCCGGCCACCTCTGGGACTAATGTATTGGTCACTGTGGGCTGAACCGTGCCCTGACTTCGTATTACAACCGAGTATTGCGATGGTTGCAGTTCAGCCACCTCTACCAGTAAGGCCGAAGTTTCCGGCGGGCGTGAAAAAGGCTCTGGTTTATTCGCTTTAATGACTCTAGTCGACGCTAGAGCCGCTACAATGACAACTAAGGGCAAAACAATGCTGAGTAAGCGTTTCATAGTGAAGCTGGCATTCTCATTAAAAACGTTAAAACGAGCGTATAAACTGCACAATGGAATGTTGTACGGCGCACGTCCTGAACCGATCACACGGCCAATTTTTCCGCTAAACAGTTACCATAGACGATTAGTCTGAGAACCATTTCATGTCTGCACGGCCTACTCCAGCAAAGCACCGCGCGCTTTTCGACTACCCACCCTATTGGGCGGAATGCTACGGTCGCGCTCCTTTTCTGCCTATGAGTCGGGCGGAAATGGATGAACTAGGCTGGGACAGTTGCGACATTATAGTCGTTACCGGCGATGCTTACGTCGATCACCCTAGTTTTGGTATGGCTATTGTGGGCCGCTTGCTAGAGGCTCAAGGCTTCCGCGTCGGCATTATCGCGCAGCCCGATTGGAAGGACACAAAAGCCTTTGAGGCTCTGGGTCAGCCCAACCTGTTTTTTGGCGTCACAGCCGGCAACATGGACTCCATGATCAACCGCTACACGGCGGATAGAAAAACGCGATCAGACGATGCCTACTCTCCGGATGATGTCGGTGGCAAACGACCAGACCGTAGCTCTATCGTGTACTCGCAACGATGCCGGGAAGCCTACAAAGACGTCCCTATCATCATTGGCGGAATCGAAGCCTCCTTAAGACGTATCGCACATTACGACTATTGGCAGGACAAAGTCAGACGATCCATTCTGGCCGATTCCAAAGCAGATCTACTTGTTTACGGCAACGGCGAACGAGCTATCGTCGAACTTGCACACCGTATTGCTGCCGGTCATGACATAAAAGAGATCACCGATATTCGTGGCACTGCCATGATGCTGGACGAATTACCCAGCGACTGGATCGTCATTGATTCGAGCAAAGTGGATAAACCGGGAAGAATTGAAGAACCGGTAAACCCCTACATTGTGCCCGAGGACGGACAAGGCGATGCATCCCCGTGTCAGGATGATGCAGCTGCCGCGACGGCTTCTGCTGATGCGTCTACGCAAGTCTTAACGTTTATGAGTCGTGAAGAGCGACAAGCGATACGCCAGCAAAAACGCGATAAAACCGTTTTGCGATTGCCTTCGTTCGATATGGTCCAGAACGACAAAGTGCTTTACGCACATGCCAACCGGGTCTTACATCTGGAAACAAACCCTGGCAATGCGCGCGCTTTAGTACAAAACCAAGGTGGCCAGAAGTTATGGCTTAACCCGCCGCCCATTCCACTGACCACCGAAGAAATGGACTACGTCTTCGACCACCCGTATGCCAGAGTTCCGCACCCGTCGTACGGCAATGCGCGTATCCCTGCCTATGAAATGATTCGCTTCTCTGTGAACATCATGCGCGGATGTTTCGGTGGCTGCACTTTTTGTTCTATAACCGAACATGAAGGCAGAGTCATTCAGAACCGTTCTGAAGATTCCATCATTAAAGAAATTGAAACGATACGCGATGATGTCCCGGGCTTTACCGGCGTTATCTCAGATCTTGGTGGGCCTACCGCCAATATGTATCGCATTGCGTGTAAGTCACGAGAAATAGAATCCAACTGCCGATTACCCTCTTGTGTTTATCCGGATATCTGTTCCAATTTAAATACAGACCATTCTTCATTAATTGGTCTTTACAAGCGTGCACGGGAACTACCGGGTATTAAGAAGGTGCTTATCGCCTCTGGCTTGCGGTACGACTTAGCCGTTAAATCACCCGAGTATGTTGAAGAACTGGTGACTCATCATGTTGGCGGCTATCTGAAAATAGCCCCGGAACACACCGAACGTGGTCCGCTGGATAAAATGATGAAACCGGGCATAGGGGCTTATGATGAATTTAAAGCCATGTTCGAAAAATTCACCAAGAAAGCCGGCAAGCAACAATTTTTAATACCGTATTTCATTGCGGCACATCCGGGCACTACCGACAAAGACATGATGAACCTGGCGCTATGGTTGAAGCGTTACGGATTCCGGGCAGATCAAGTACAGAACTTCTACCCGTCACCAATGGCCACGGCCACGGCAATGTACTACACCGGTAAAAATCCGTTAAGCCGGGTTCGCCGAAACGGCGGTGATGTGCCCATTGCGAAAAGCAGTGCCCAACGCAGACTGCACAAAGCATTTTTGCGCTATCACGACCCGGACAATTGGCCAATGCTTCGCGAAGCGTTGAAATCAATGGGTCGCGCTGATCTCATCGGTAATGGCAAGCAGCATTTGATACCAACGTATCAACCCAAAACCGATAAGGGTTATCAAAGTGCCCGCAGCAAAAACAGTACGCCTGCCGAGCGTAGACGCGGACGCGGTGCTGCAAGAGTCGGAAAAGTACGCAAGGGACAAATACTGTCGCAGCACACTGGACTACCGCCAAGGACCACGAAGTAATATTCGCCCGTTGGTTCGTGCACTTAATTCTAAAGTGTACGGATAAGTGCGCATAAACACGCGTAAATGAGTTTTAGTTAAGCGCCTTGCCCTACTCTGCCGACTAGGATCTCCTGAATAGAGACGCCCAACTGCTCTGCAGCGTTAAATAAACCTTTCGTTAAACCGGTGTTAAGAGCGCTTACAAAGTTCTGCCCAGCCTCTGTCTGCAACACATCGGTATAGGCTTGGATAGCCTCTATCGGTTGATCTTTAAATACAAAGGCAATAGTCGCCAAAGAACTTTTACGATACGCATGAGTTAACTCCATGCGCTGACCTTGCGCTGCTGATAAAAGCTCCTGCGGACTCAAACGTTGCTCTGCGGGTAAAGCGGGACTTAAACTCACTTGCATGGCCACTTGCATACCAATCATCGCATCAACCGCGCCTTCAGTTGCCTGCATTGCGCTTTCTAGATCTTTAAGCGCCAACTGCCGATCATCATCAAGACCATAGAAACCGGTATCGGCATACCACTGTTGAAAACGGCCAGAATGCTCAAGAATGCCATTGTTCAATTCAGCTTCACGAAGCGATCTGCCTCGGTCACTAGAATAGAACTCCACCAGCAAACGAATTTCGTTGGCAGACAGGGTATCGCGCATTTCATTGAGCACGGTATTTCGCAAGCTTTGCGTCTCAAATACCGATGCGACTGCATGTTGCAGCTGAGGAATATCTTGTTGTTCGAAAGGTTCAACAACACCATCTTCAATCATTAGCTGCTTGAAGCTATCGTTAACAGCCTTTGGCAAAACTTCTAACTGATCATCAAAGCCACTAAGCTGCATCAACGTTTGAGCATCATAGCTCTGCACGCCAATAGCGGGGCCTGAAAAAATCAATGTCAGCAACATCCCTGTTGCTGACCAAATCACTGCCGTGCGCTTGATCATGTACCGCGCCTCTTATTATAGTTTTTATCAATACGGTTGATTCTGATGTCAACCTGTAAAAACTCTAACGGCACGGTTTCAAATCAGCCCATAGCTAACACTACGTTATGTGGCGAATGCCCTAGTATGTTACATCGATTGTTAGTTCCGTCACATCGTCCCTTGAGTAAGCGTGAATTCGAACACACGAAATCGCTGATTTCACACGCTCAATTGTCACCCAATCGTAAACATTCAACAAAGGGCTGCCCTAGTCTCAATTAAAGGCCGCAGGTTCACATACCGAGGCGTGAATGCTTTTGTACATACAATAAATGGTCGATAACTACGGTATCAATAAAGCCTTAAAGACTCTCAACCAATGAGCATCCTAAATAGTCATGTGTTTAAGAGAAGCAGCCGCGTAAAGACTGCCTGTCGCGCATTCGCCATTCTCCCTGTATCACTAATAACGCTCTCGCAAGCCGCCGCCGATACCAATCAGGTGTATCTTGAGCAAGGTGGTTATGTTCATTTTGAAGCTGAAGATGCAAGCACCGTCGGCAGCTGGGATGTCAATACAGCATTGAATGATTACACCGGCAGCGGCTACCTTGAATGGACAGGCCCGGACTACTTCTCTGAAAACAACGCAGGCAATGGCATCATTACCTATCACTTTCGAGTAGAAACAGCCGGTAACTACGAACTACGTTGGCGCAGCAGAATTGCCAAAGGTGAAAGTAATACTGAGTCTAATGACACCTGGGTACGATTCAGCACAGGTAATGATGTCGCCGGCGAAGAGCCCTTGAGCGGTTGGGCGAAAGTGTATATGGGCGAGTTCGGTATCTGGTCTTGGAGTGCCCGCACGGTAGATCATGTTGCCAACCCGGTTAGACAGTATTTTTCACAAGGTGATCACACACTGGAAATTTCCGGGCGCTCTTACGGTCACGCAATCGATAGAATCGCTTTGTACCGATACGATGACGTTAACTTCGACCCAGGCTTGAACGGCACATTAGCCTTGTCGTCTTATGTACGGCTTGATGGGTCAACAGAAGATCCTAACCCCATTGTTTCACCTAACCCGGCTACGACTGAACCGGAACCTGAAAACGAATTAGACGAACGCAACAATGTCGCTGCGATTGATTCAAGCGCTTCTGGAAACACAACCGCATATTGTTCAGCAAACACATTGACGCTTCCCGCATCAGATGCCGCAACAGTAAACATCAACGGTCTATCGCCTACCTATAGTCGCGATACATTGCTGTTGGAAGCAGATACTAGCAATGTATTGCTTTCGTTCGACTTAACGCAATTACCGGCTTTTACATCAGCTAAATTGCAATATTCAACAGGCACTGATATCAGCAACGGTACGCTGGATGTCTATCTGGGCTCAAACAGCGAATGGGTGAACAACAGCACCTCAACGGCACCGGATGCAACCGTCCAGGTAACCGCGGCTCAAGGCGGTTGGGGTGCCAATGCACGCTATGAAACTAATCTAACGGCATCTTTGTTGACGCAAAGCCAAACGACACTTATCGCATCCATTACCAGCGGTAGCGACAACTTAAGCCTACGCAGCTCAAGCGGCGAGCAGCCACTACCGGTTTTATCGATAAGCGGCGGTGCTCAATTCTGTGCTGACTGGGAGGCAAATAACAATGAAGCTACGACTGAGACGCCCGATGAAAGCGATACGGGTACCCTCAGGAGATCCGGTGGTGGTTTGAGTTATTGGATGCTAGCGCTACTGCTTGCTGGAATGCGCAAGGTAGCTCCAGCTACGAAAAAATCGTAGCTGGCAGATACGCGTAGAGAGCCTTTCAAACGAAAGACTGAATAGTTTGTTTAGTTATAAGTGAGGGGTAGCTGTAGAAGCTCTTTCGCCTCAGCTGCTTGTTCTTGTTCTTTTTGAAGCCTTGCCAGAAATTCTGCTTCCGTTTCTCCGACCATAGCCATGAGAGGAAGTTTGTCAGTCTTTGCAGCTGCGTGATTGCCGTAGTTGCAACCTGAAGCAACAGCGGATGCTGAAAACAGGCTCAAAGCACCTGCGAGTACGAGTAGTCGTTTCATAAGTCAATCCTGAATGGTTGCCAGTAACGAAAAGTACGACTTGGGTTATCCCATATAAAACACCGAAGAGCAAGCGAATTGCGGTTTCAGGCACTCTGTGTGCGGGCGTCACTTTCGTGGCACCCTAAAGTCCCAACTGGGCAGGTATAGTCCAACAAACTGTCGACCTCGCAAAAATTCAACGAGTACCGGTGCTCTCATAACGATATGCAACGCAGTCAACTTAGTTTTTTATTTCTTAATGTGGGCCATTTTCTGGACCACTTTTTCATGCTGATATTTGCAACGGTTGCAGCCCTGAGGCTTAGCACCGAGTGGGGGTTAAGTTATGCAGAGCTCATCCCCTACGCCACACCAGGCTTTATCGCGTTTGGCCTGTGCGCAATCCCCGCAGGTTGGCTGGCTGATAAGTGGTCCCGGGAAGGCATGATGTTAATTTTCTTTGTCGGCATTGGCGCAAGCTCCCTACTTGCCAGCCAGGCTACCAGCCCCGTAGAAATAGCACTAACCCTGACACTCATCGGCGTTTTCGCGGCCATCTATCATCCCGTTGGATTAGCCATGGTTGTTGAAGGTAGAACGAAAACCGGTATGCCGTTGGCCATTAACGGTGTTTTCGGCAATATGGGAGTAGCCTCTGCAGCCTTACTCACCGGCTACTTTATAGACTCCACTGGTTGGCGAACAGCATTCGCCCTGCCTGGTGTTTTCTCGATTAGCATTGGCGTTCTTTACTGGTTTTTTATAAAAAGTCAGGCTACAGCGAAGACAGAGGCTGCTAAAACGGAAAACACGAACGCAAATGCGAATGCGAATGCGAATGCGAATGCGCAAAACATCCCTAGTGCACCTTCCAGCAATCTATTAATTCGGGTGTTTGCGGTTATATTTTTTACAACCGCTTTAGGCGGCCTTATTTTTCAAAGCACCACCTTTGCGCTGCCTAAAGTGTTTGAAGAACGCCTTCCTGACATTGCGAATACCGCGACCTTAATCGGTTGGTACGCGTTTGTCGTCTTTTCGATTGCAGCATTTGCCCAATTAGTGGTGGGTTATCTGATCGACAACCATTCGGTAAAGATCGTCTTTGCAGGCGTTGCTTTGCTACAAGCACTATTTTTTACAGCCATGATTCAGCTAACAGGTCTTGCAGCTTTGCTGGTTGCCATCGCGTTCATGCTGGCAGTATTTGGCCAAATACCCATTAACGATGTACTTGTCGGAAGAATAGCGCGGAGCGAATGGCGCAGCCGTGCTTATGCGCTTCGCTACGTTATCGGGTTTTCTGTCAGTGCAACTGCTGTTCCGCTCATTGCGTGGATACACAGTACCTGGGGCTTCAACGCGCTTTTCATGACTCTGGCTGTGGGTGCAACATTGATTTTTTTAGCCACGATGACACTACCAAAATTTATTCAAGAGACTGTCTAGCATCGAGCAACTGCTCGATCAAACCGACCGACCATGGGCCTGCACAAATAGTCTGATTGCTCGGTAAAGACAGAATCAATGGATCAAGACCTGATTGCCGCAAAGCAGGATGCTCTGTTAAAACTTGCCCACGGGAATACGTGCCCTCACTGTAGGGCGATTCGATCAGCGCATCAGGTGACAGATGAATTAAGTCTTCAAGACTCATGACTCCGTAGGCTTCTATCCCCTTATCAGTAGCCACATTGTGCCAACCGGCGAGAGACATGATGGAACCACGCATAGAAGATGCACCAACGGTATAGCCGTTAGCATCGTAAACCGCAGCTTTAGGGTGTTTTTTACCGGCTTTGAGCATCGCTTCATCGAGCTCAAGCCTTCGGGTTTCGATTTTCGCTAGATCGTTCTGAAGCGAGCTAATCACAGACGCAGCTCGTTCCTCCTGCTGCAAAAATTCACCCACCAATCGGATGTTCTCTAGCATGGCTTCTACTGAATTGGCTATCTCTAGAGACTTGACATCCAGTTCCAGTTCCGCGAGTAATGCGAGCGTGTGTCTGGGCGTAAAAGGACCGGTAAGCACTATATCCGGATTGCGAGGGAGGATATCCTCGGCCCGCGCGTCAGCCACTGGATACTCTTTGGCTTGTTGTTGATAAAAAGAACCGGCTTTATCGTGGCTTAACATCGACAACGCTTTAATCTGCGCAGGTTCGGCAAGCAACATGACCATCTGGTCTGCGCACAAGTTGATCGACAAAACTGAAGGAGCCGGCTGCGATGCGCCGGCTCCCGAACTCACTAGGGTGAGTATTCCAACGCTTATGCCGAAAAAATAGTGATGAAACTTACCGGACATAAACGTTGGACACTGACAAAAACAACTACTGAGAAATACGACCTTCAACTTTAGGTGCATATGGTGCGTTAGCCGCCAAGTACTCTGCTAACACGTCTTCCATGTTAGGACCGAAGTCGTAAGCATTCTGGGCGTTGGTTGCAAACATCTTGTAACCATCACCGCCGCCGCGCACATAGTTGTTAGAAACAACACTGTAAGTTGCCGCAGGATCTATGGCTTTAAATTCACCACCCATGTCGACCATAACTTCAGTGACACGGCCTTCATTAGGCGCAACAGATGGATCCCATTTGAATTTCAAACCAGCTACTTGAGGAAAACGACCTTTTACTTCTTCAACCTGACTTACGCCGTTCTCAAGTGCCGCGATGACATCTGCACCACTGATATCGAAGGTTGAAAGCGTGTTTTGGAAAGGCAGTACCGTGAGGACTTCTCCCATGGTGACATCACCAGCATCGATGGAAGAACGCAGGCCTCCGGAGTTCATGATAGCGATCGTGACACCTTGATCTTTCACACGATCCAACATGGCATCGGCAACCAGATTACCCATTTCACATTCCTGGATACGGCAAACCGCACGATTACCTTCGATAACGGCGGCTGATGAGGCAACCACTTTGTTGCGGATTTCATCGAGAGGCTTAGCCAACTCAGCGACGCGTGCAACGATGTCCTCTTGCTCACTAACTTCTCCATCGATAGTGATGGGCTCGCCCGATGCAGAAACAACTTCACCGGCATCGTTAAATGTTACTGATAGCTCACCGATGTATTTACCGTAAGCATAAGCTTGAACGATGGCGGTATCTCCAACCATGGTTGGGTATGGACCTACAGCACGGTCACTGATGTTCGATAAGAACGTATTGGTGTGACCACCAATAATGACATCAACACCGGTTGTCATGCCCGCAACTCGCTTATCAACCGCATAACCCGAGTGTGAGAGTACGATAATTTTATCGATACCTTGCGCCGTGAGTTCGTCGACCTCACCTTGAACAGCAGCAACTGGATCTGAGAATGATACGTTCTTGCCTGGGCTTGCAAGCTCACCCGTGTCTTCTGGTGTTAATCCGATGATGCCGAAAGTATGCCCACCTTTTTTCACAACGGTGGACTTCATGATCTTGTTAGCTAATGCAGGCTCTTTGCTGACATCTGCATTGGACATAACAACAGGAAAGTTTACGTTCTCTATGAATTCTCGCAGTACTTCGGGGCCATCATCAAATTCATGGTTGCCCACCGTCATGCCATCGTACTGCATGGTATTCATGATTTCTGCAGCCACCTTACCTTTGTAGTAGGTGTAGAACAAAGAACCCTGGAATTGGTCTCCGCCATCAAATAACAAAGCATCTGGGTTACGCGACCGCGCTTCTGCAACTGCCGTTACCAAACGCGCATAACCACCAAAGCACTTGCCTTCTGCATTGTCTTCCGCTGAACAAGGACTATCGTACTTGCTGATGGGCTCAACGCGTGAATGAAAATCGTTGGTGTGCAATATAGTCACAGTGCTGTCAGCGTGGGCTGATACCGCACCAAACGAGGTCATTGCAGCGACCACATAAGAGGCAGCCAAGGCTGACTTTAAGGGGAATCCGTTTAGTTTCACAGTTCTCTACTCCGTGGATGGGAATTGAATGTTGAGCGTAACAGATGCGGACTAGCACTGCGTGACGAACGCATGCAGGCCCACATCAGAACGCAGAATTACTCGTAAATCGGGAAAAAAGTATTAAAAGCCAGCTCGGTGAAAACCCCTGGATCGTTAAAGCGTTGATTTTTATTCAACGCATTGATCGCAGCCATATCATCAGCACTTAGCTCAAAATCGAACAAGGACGCATTTTCGACCAATCGTTCAGGTTTCGTTGTTTTAGGGATTATCGCGTTACCTCTTTGCACACCCCAACGCAGAACCACTTGAGCCGGAGTCTTACCTAATCTGGCAGCAATACCTGCCACAGCGGGCTGTACCAGTACCGACTCATTCGCCTGCGCCATATCCAGCTCCAAGTAGGACAAAGCTCCCAGTGGCGAGAAAGCCGTTACCGCAATATCTTCCTCAGCACAAAAACGCATAAGCTTTTCCTGTGTCAGATACGGGTGCGATTCAACTTGAAGGACAGCCGGCGGAATGCGGGCGTAGTTCAGCAAGTCACGCATCAGGCTCACGCCATAGTTGCACACGCCGATGTGTCGGGTCAGACCACTGTCGACCAAAGTTTCCATCGCTTTCCAAGTATCAGACAATGGCACTCTAGCTGGTTTCATGACCGGCATGTCTTCAGACGGATCATAAAACCACTCGGGCGGGTACCGGGTTTCGAATGGAACAAATTCCAACGCGATGGGAAAATGAACCAGGTACAAATCCAGATAGTCGACACCTAAATCGTGCAGTGTCTGATCCATCGCCATGACGACGTGATCGGGGTGATGATAGGTATTCCAGAGTTTGGATGTAATCCAGAGATCTTCACGAGTGCAAAGGCCCTCGTCGATAGCGCGTTTAATGCCCTCGCCGACTTCTTTCTCATTGCCGTAATCGCAAGCACTATCAAGATGCCTATAGCCGGCGCGAATCGCTTCCACCACAGCTTCAGCCACGACAGGCTTATCAATTTTCCAAAGCCCTAATCCGATAACGGGCATCTGCCCGTCAGCGCCAACATCCAACGTAGGTATAGTCATAAAAGTTTTTCCAGCATCTATAGTGACATGTTCGATAAAAAGGTCTGCATATCCACAACTTGACCGGTACGAATGGACTCCTGTGCAGCGGCGCCCATGCGAACAGCCTTAACGCCGTCGGTTGCAGTCACTTCAACAGCGCTACCCGTCAACACGGCCTGCCCGAATTGGACATGTTGATAAAATGTGGAACCATGATGATCTCCGGCTGCAGCCAGTGTCGGATCAACTTCAACAACATCGACATCCGGTGAACTTTGATCGCGTGGGCTAAACACCACCTTCGCATGGCGCTCCCCAGCGCCTGGCCAGAATCTATCCGGACCAGGAATATAAGCATCGAGTTTTCCCTTATCTCCAAGTGCGGTAAGCTGTTCTTGCGGCTCTGCCGCTTCTGCAAACATGCAAAGCTCTAATGAGGCTCGGATGCCATTTTCAAAATCCACTATGACTAATGCGTTATCGAGGATATCCGGGGTTTTGCCATCGTAGGATTCATTCAGGTGATTGACGTCCATTCCCCCACTTGCAAAGATACGTGCAGGTTCAGAACCTGTAAGCAGACGCATTAAATCGAAGTGATGGCAGCATTTTTCAACCAGTGTTCCGCCTGTGTTCTCGCTGAATCGATTCCAGTCACCGACTTTTTCTAGAAACGGATAGCGGTGTTCTTTAATGGTGAGTATTCGCATATTGCCAAGCTCACCGCTATTGAGTCGTTCGATAAAACGCGCCGTTGGTGGCATGTAGCGATATTCCATCGCTACCCAGAATGGTGCTGGGTGTCCTTCCAGCCGCTGCAGCAAATCGTCACAATGTTCAAGTTTCGTACAAACTGGCTTTTCAGCCAAAATTGCCTTACCGCTGGGAAGCAGCTCGGTGATAATTGCATGATGAGTAAAGTTTGGCGAAACAATAACAAATGCATCGATGTCCTCCATGTTCACCGTGGCTAGAGATTCATGAGCTGTCGCGGATGTAAACCCCAATGAATGCGCAAGTTCAGTGGCTTCCGCGCGCATGGGTACGTCAGGATCAATCAGGGCCAGGACATCGGTTTTCCAAGTCTGGGTTTCATTGACAAGAGCAAGATTGCGCAGGTGCTCCTGCCCCATCATGCCGGTGCCCACGATCGCGTATCGTAATGTTTTCATGAACCAAGTTTACCGCGTATTTGTACCTAACCGTAACTAACAGGGAGCTATCTCAGAGGCTTTATGACAGGTACAATGAGTGGCTATGATGAAAGCTGCCAAATTCAGTATCGGACAAGTGGTTCGCCACCGGATATTTTCGTTCAGAGGCGTCATCTTCGACGTTGACCCTGAGTTCGGCAATTCTGAAGAGTGGTACCAAGCCATTCCTAAATCGGTACGACCCAGAAAAGATCAGCCGTTCTACCACCTGTATGCCGAAAACGAAGATTCAGTGTACGAAGCTTACGTGTCCGAACAAAATCTGTTGATTGACGATACGGCTGTTCCTTTACGGCACCCAAGCATCGCGATAGCTTTTCAACGAAGTCCTGCGGGCACCTATAAGCCAGTCAATTTAGCCACCCACTAACCATGGGGCATCACGGTACCCGATACACCGAAGGGCCGATATTCAAACACATCAGTACACTGTCAATCACGTCGGCAATTGGCTTGTTCGCCATTTTTGCTGTCGATCTGGTTGATGTCTTTTTCATCGCCTTACTCGGAGAACCCGAGCTAGCAGCGGCAGTCGGGTTTGCAGGAACCGCGCTGTTTTTCGGAGCAGCCATTTGCATCGGCCTTGCCATTGCAGTCGCAACGGTCGTGGCCCAGGCGGTCGGCGAAGAATCTATCGAAAACGACGATACAGAAGCCTGGCACGCTGCGCCCAAATCGGTTCGCCTCGCATCTCACGGACTATTGACTATCGTTTTTATAACAGTGCCCTTAGCCATTCTCAGCCTCATCTTTGCCCCGTGGCTGATCAGTCTGATGGGTGCTGAAGGTGCGATTCTCGATCTTGCCGTACATTATTTTCGCATTGTGGGAGCCGCAATGCCTGTGTTGGGCTTAGCCATGGCGGGCACATCACTACTAAGGGCAGTGGGTGAAGCCAAACTATCTATGTGGGCCACAATCATTGCTGGACTCGTCAATGCTGTACTCGATCCATTGCTGATCTTTGGACTGTCGCTGGATTTAACCGGCGCCGCAGTTGCTTCAGTCATATCCCGATGCACTGTCGCTGGTATGGCCATCTATTTTATCGCCGAAAGACATCAGCTACTACAACGGCCCGATTGGAACAGGTACTTATCAGATCTTAAGCAACTGAGCGGTATCGCTATCCCGTCCCTTATTACTAATCTAGCTGGGCCCTTCGGCGCCGCCTACGCCACAACACAAATGGCTCGCTTCGGCACTGATGCGGTAGCTGCAGCCGCTGTTATTGGCCGCATCACACCGGTCGCATTTGCAGGGCTTTACGGACTGTCTGGTGCTGTGGGGCCAGTAGCATCGCAAAACATGGGGGCAAAGCAATGGCATCGAGTCAGACAAACTCTGCTGGCAAGCGGCTTGTTCGTCAGCCTGTACGTGGTGCCCGTGGCCATCGGTATGTTCTTTCTTAAAGACATACTCGTTAATGTCTTCGACCTTCAAGGGGAAGCGGCAGAACTATTGCGGTTTTACTGCACGTTTATTGTCATCAGCTACTGGTTGTTCGGGTTGCAGCTGGCTGCCAACCCCATGTTCACAGCCCTGCGGCACCCAGGCTTTGCCACGGTAAGCAATATTGCCAGAGATCTTTGCCTGGGTATCCCACTTGTCTATTTAGGCAGCTCATTGTTCGGCGCGCCCGGGGTACTTGGTGGACAAGCCATTGGCAATATGATTGCTGGCATCATCGCGTTCAGCGTGGCGCTGTGGCTAACCTCACGCGTGGAAAGAGGGCTATCCATCAATCTACCGTTCAATGCACTTAAAAACAGTCTTACCTTTCACCGGGCGGTGGTACCAGGCGTTCAGCATCGCGGAGATTAACGTCAACCCTACCCAACGTCATTCTTATTTTTAACGGCTAAGTCGGAGTGACGCTACGAAGTACTTTTCGAGTAGCCTGCATTATTGGATCGTGAGTTTGTTTCAGGATAGCTACCCTATCAAACTGATCCGGGTCATCGTTCACAGCCGTTCGCAATGCCTGTCCGAACACTTGCCTCAATTCGGTGCCAATGTTGAATTTACAAATAGCCGTATTAGCGGCTAAAGACAAACGTTGATCACTCGGCACACCCGATCCGCCATGGATCACCAGTGGCACCTCTGTTACCGATTCGATGGCTTGGATACGCTCCTCATCCAAGCGACCACCGGCATCGGTTTGCAGATGTACGTTGCCCACTGAAATGGCCATAGCATCTACTTCAGTTTCTGTCGCAAATCGCGCAGCCTCTGCGGGGTCAGTACCCAGTGAGTTCTCACCTTCTGCATATCCCACGAAACCGATTTCACCCTCGCAAGACATGCCATGCTGATGAGCCATCTGCGCTATGGCCGCGGTCTTATCAATATTTTCATTTAATGATTTGCGCGACCCGTCAAACATGATGGAGGTAAAGCCGCATTCCAAGGCCTCACGACACTCTTCAAATTCATATCCGTGATCTAAATGTGCAACTACCGGCACGCTAGCCCGCTCTGCCAGATACACAAACATCTTGCCCAACACCGGAAGCGGTGTATGGGCACGGCAACCGGGGCCCGCTTGCAGAATAATGGGGAGATTCTCAGCTTCTGCAGCAGCAACGTAGGCACACATGTCCTCCCAGCCAAGCGTTACAACACCAGCCACAGCATGCCCGTTTTTTAAAGCAGGTTGCAGAACCTCTGCAAGCGTCACTAATGGCATTATTTAAACTTCGCAATCATGTCTTTTATGCCCGGGATAGTTTCTATCTGATAGGCATGCGTAGGCTGGAAGTACTGCACCAAAGAGCGCTGAGTCAGACCACCTAAAATGGTGAAGTAGTACATCTCATAGCCGGGAAGCACAGCGCAAGGGTGGTAACCCTTGTCTAGACAAATGGTTGATCCGTCTACGATGTGATAAGCATCACCGGGCTCGTTGTCGACACGTTGCAGCATCTGTACACCGGAGCCGTGATTGGGTCGGAATCGGAAGTTATAGGTTTCATCGTGACGGGTTTCATCGGGTAAGCGGTTACTGTCGTGCTTATGTGATGGAAACCCAGACCATCCACCCTGACCCACTGTAAACAATTCGCTTACCAGCAGACGACCGACTTTGTCATGATGCTTCTGCCCTAAAATATGCTTAATTTTACGATGCGTTTTGGTATCGTCACTGCCGTATTGAACAAGGTCAAGCCCGTCCGCACGAACATCAAAAGGCTCCAGCACTTTGTCGTACTTAGCCCCTGCAATAAACACCTCGGTATTATCAGACACACACGATAAGACAACTTTGGCACCCACAGGCACATACACGCCTTCCGGCTCACCGTCCCATACGTCGACACCGCGATTACCCAAAGAGGCATAACTAACGCCTTCTACTTCAACATCGATAGTCCCGGTCGCAGGTACGATGCAGGTTTCGTAGCCCGGCACCTGATATTCAAACGCTTCGCCTTTGGCCAGCTTGACGATATTGAAATAATTCAATGGCACCAGACTGTCTTCGACGTCGACGATGGGAGCGTTTTTATTGTCGTACGGTGGTATATGCATGAGTTTGAAACCTTTTATTGTGTAGTGGGACCAGGATGCTCGGCTAGAAATGATTCCAGCTCCTCCTTGGTCGGCATGGCCGGAGCGCAGCCAACGCGAGAAACAACCATCGACGCGCAGGCTGATCCTCTTAATACTGATTCTTTAACACCGTAATTAGCGGCTAATGAGGCGACTAAGCCGCCCATAAAACTATCACCGGCACCGGTAGGTTTTAACGCCTGGGCCGGATAGATACCCGTGTGTATTTCTTCGTTGCGGGTTAAGGTAATTGCACCTTTTTCACCCATCTTGTAAATGACGATGCCAGCACCGTTTGCAGCAAGTTCACGGGCTTTGTCCAAGCCTTTGTCGTAGTCACCCGCCATAAATCCAAATTCAACATCATTACCAACAATGATGTCGCACAATGCACCGGCTCTGGAATAAACATCTGCGGCCTCCTCGGCGGATGCCCAGCTGTAAGGCCTGTAATCGACATCAAATATCAATGCAAGTCCGGAACTTCTCGCTAATTCAAAGGCCTCGAACGCCGCTGACCTTGAAGGCTCTGCTGCCAGTACGGTTCCCGTGGTGATCAATGCGCCAAAGCGTGAATAATCCACTGCTTTGACATCGTCGTCGTTCATTTGAAAATCAGCTGCACCGTTGCGATAGATGACTGTTTGGTGTTCTTCGACACGGCTTTCGGACACTGCCAGTGAATTTCTAAATTCACCTGCAATAGAGCGAACATATGTTGAATCCACCCCGTAGTGCGCTAACTGATTTAAACAGAATCGTCCCACCGAATCATCAGACACACAGGTCAGTAAAGACGCCTTACCACCGTGTTTGGCAATAGCCACCGAAATATTGGCAGACGAACCGCCTAAGTGCGCAACAAACTGTTGAGCATCCTCATTACGGGTGCCAGGTGGGTCCGGGTAGAAGTCCATGCCGGCACGTCCAATGACTATGAAGGCGTTGCGACTCAGGCATTCAACCAGACGCGGCTCTATGTCTTGCTCTAGGCTCATGATGACAGAACCAGCTATACGCCAGTACGCTGTTTGGAGCGACTGGACTCCCAGTCTTTATGCGCTTGTCGAACCTTCTCACTCTCTGACACTTCAGGCGTACCCACTTCCCACCAGGTATGCCCTTCATTGGTCCAGCCTTCGTAGGGGTCAACCTTCATCACGATTACATAAGTTTTATCGGATGCTTTTGCTCGTTTAAACGCATCAACTAATTCACCCGCATTGGCAACCGTTTCTGCATTAGCACCCATCGACTTGGCATGAGATTCAAAGTCGACAGCGAAAGCGTCTTTAACCGTTGGGCTGTCGCTAATCAGATTGTTAAAACTTTCGTTGCCGGTGTTGTTTTGCAGCTTGTTGATGACCGCAAACCCACCATTGTCTAACACCAACACAACGAGTTTCTTATCGCTTAAAACACTGGAATACAAATCGGAGTTGAGCATCATGTAGGACCCGTCACCGGTGAACACGATGGTGTCCTGTGCAGGTTCCTTTTCAGATTGCGCAATACGCGCACCCCAACCACCGGCTATTTCATAGCCCATGCAAGAAAAGCCGAATTCGACATCGACAGTGCCTGCTTTTAAGGTACGCCAGTTAGCCGTAACTTCTGCTGGTAAACCTCCGGCTGCTGCAACCACCCTATCTGAAGGGTCGCAATTGGCATTAACCACGCCAATGGCCTGTGCATATGAATTGGGGCGGTTTCCATAAGAGACATTGACCGCTACGTAGTTGTCCCATTGTTCCCGTTCGCTTTTCGCTAAGGATGTCCAAGCGTCCGGACACTGATAACCCTTAATAGCGTCAGCCAGCAGTGGCAAACTTAACTTTGCATCACCCACAATGGGTAGAGAGCGGTGTTTACCCGCATCGTGACGACCAGCGTTTAATGAGATAAAACGCGCTTCTTTAGAGAATGCGGTCCACGAGCCTGTGGTGAAATCTTGTAAGCGGGTACCGACAGCCAAAATGACATCGGCTTTTTCCGCAATCGCATTAGCACTGTTGGAACCTGTGACACCGATGGGTCCGATGTTTAGCGGATGATCCGCTTCCATGTTGGCGCGACCGGCAATGGTTTCTACCACCGGTATAGCGTGGGATTCTGCAAACGTTAACAACTCGCTAACAGCGCCTGAGTACTGAACACCACCGCCTGCGATGATCATGGGACGTTCTGCACTTTTTAGTAGCGATGCAGCATCGGCAACTTCTAAGGCATCCGGTGTGCTTCGTCGAATACGATGCACTTTCTTTTCGAAGAAAACACTTGGGTAGTCGTAGCTCCAACCTTGAATGTCTTGCGGCAGGCCAATGAATGCAGGACCACAATCGGCAGGGTCTAACATGGTGGCAATGGCGTTGGGTAGAGACTGAATAATCTGCGCCGGGTGACTGATGCGATCCCAGTATCGCGTGACGGCTTTAAACGCATCGTTAACGCCAAGTGTCGGATCCTGGAAGTGCTCCATTTGCTGCAAGACCGGATCGGGCAGGCGCGTCAGATACGCATCACCACACAACATAAGCATGGGGACTCGGTTAGCGTGTGCCAGTGCGCTGGATGTTAAAAGGTTGGACGTGCCCGGCCCGGCTGAAGCGGTGCAAAACATAATGCGCTGACGCAAATGGTATTTTGCATAGGCCGCTGCAGCAAAACCCATGCTTTGTTCGTTCTGCCCTCGATAGAGGGGCAATTCTTCCCTGTGGTTGTACAGTGCCTCGCCCAGGCAAGTGACATTGCCATGACCAAAAATACCAAAGCCGCCACCAAACAGACGCTGTTCTTGTCCGTCGATAACAATGTATTGATTCGCCATCCAACGAACAATGGCTTGAGCTAGTGTCAGTGTGACAGTTTCCTGAGTCATGGGCTTTATCCGGACCTGTTTAACAACGTACCGAGCACAGACTGCTCGCGCACTGACAGGGGCCCATACAAATAGGACCCAATTAATTGTGCACCAACCAGCAATCGAGTGTTGACGGTTCAACAACCCAAAGAATACAATAAATGCAACCGGTTGCAAACGAAAATTCGTCGCGTCCAAGGCACTTGCGTCTGATTTAGCTTTGGAAGATTTTGGTAACCGTTCTTCCACGGGTCTAAAACTTATACAAACCCGCTAGCACTAGGCGTTTAAACATGAGCATCAGAATTGGAAATGCACCCTGCTCCTGGGGTGTTGAATTCGCACAGGACGACCGTAATCCCACCTGGCAAACCGTACTGCAGCAATGCAGCGATGCGGGCTACCCGGGTATCGAACTCGGCCCGGTCGGTTTTATGCCAGAAGATCCTGCTGAATTAGGCGATGCCCTGGCGGCCCACAATATGGAACTTATCGGTGGCGTTGTCTTCCGCGCTTTCCACGATCCGGCCCAATGGGACGATGTCATGGATGGGGCTAAACGCACCTGTAAAGCTTTGCAGGCTCATGGCGCCAAGCACTTTGTACTCATCGATTCCATCTCGCCACGACGTGCGCCGACTGCAGGCCGAGCAGCTGAAGCTGAACAAATGGATAGCGCTGAGTGGAAAGCTTATCGCGATCGCATCGCAACGGTTGCGAAGATGGGTTTTGAAGAGTACGGCCTTATCCCGGAAATTCACCCACATGCCGGTGGTTTTATGGATTTTGAGCCTGAAGTTGAACGACTACTTGAGGAAGTAGACCCGTCTATCTTAAAAATCTGTATAGATACTGGTCATTGCACCTACGCAGGTTTTGACCCTGTTGCGTTTATGAAACGCCACATGGATCGCATTACTTATGTGCATTTCAAAAACACAGATGCCGCTGTAAAAACCAAGGTTATCGAAAACCGTACAGGCTTTTATGACGCCTGTGGTCAAGGCATTTTTTGCCACCTCGACAAAGGCGAAGTGGATTTTCCAGCCGTCAGACAAGTGCTGCTAGACGCAAATTACGAAGGCTGGTGCACTATCGAACAGGATTGCGACCCGACGCTCGACCCGGATCCTGAGGGTGATGCACGCATCAATCGTGAATACCTGCAGTCAATCGGCTTCACCTGAGCCAACAGCCACAGACATCGTCTGCATACTTTATCTAAGGATTAACAATCAATGAGCAAACTGAACTGGGGCATGATTGGCGGCGGCGAAGGCAGCCAGATCGGACCGGCACATCGTTTGGGCTCAGGCCTTGACGGTCTATTTAACTTTACCGCTGGAGCACTCGACCATCGACCTGAACAAGGTCGTGAGTACGGACAACGTTTAGGGCTGGCGACAGATCGCTCCTATGGCGATTGGCGTGAAATGCTTGAAGGCGAACGCAATCGAGATGATCGCGTGGAACTTGTCACCGTAGCCACGCCCAACTCAACGCACTTTGAAATTACCAAAGCTTTTTTAGAAGCAGGCTTTCATGTGCTGTGTGAAAAGCCGATGACCATGACGGTTGAAGAAGGCGAAGAGATCGTCAAAGTGGCGCAGGCTACCGGCAAAATCTGCGCAGTCAATTACGGCTATACAGGTTACTCACTGGTACGGCACATGAAAGCGATGGTGGCGCGTGGCGATCTTGGCAAAATCCGGCTGGTTAAAGCTGAGTTCTCACACGGTCATCACGCCGATGCGGCAGATGCTGACAACCCCCGCGTACGCTGGCGATATGACCCGGCCCAAGCTGGCGTCTCTGCTCAGTTTGCAGATTGCGGTATTCACGCCATGCACATGGCAAGCTTTGTCACAGGACAGGAAGTGACCAGTCTTGCAGCAGATACGGTCTCCTGTCTTTCATCGCGAGAATTAGAAGACGATGCCATGGTTAACTTTCGCATGGACGGTGGCGCGGTAGGTCGTTTGTGGACCTCCTCCATCGCTATCGGACGGCAGCACGGTTTAACCATTCAAGTGTTTGGTGAAAACGGTGGCTTGCGTTGGTCTCAAGAACAACCTAACCAGCTGTACTGGATGCCACTCAATGAAAGACTTCAGATCATTGAGCGCGGTGAAGGCAATTTGTCACCGGAAGCGGATAGAACCAGTCGCGTTACCGTCGGCCACGCCGAAGGTATGCCATTAGCATTCGCCAACATCTATAAAGATCTGGCAGAAGCCATCAACGCAGCCAATGAAAAGCGTGAGATTGACCCGGCGGCTAACCTGTACCCACGTGCAAGCGATGGCTTACGCTCTATGGCTGCGGTTGTCGCCGTTGCTGAATCAGGCGCTGCCAACGGTAGCTGGCTTGATGCAAGACCACCGATGTTTCGCGACTAAACGGTAGTCAAAAAAATAGGGCCTCACATTTATCGTGAGGCCCAGTACTACACACACGGGGAAATACTTTTAGTTATTATCGTGGTGATCCGCCGGGGCCTGCACCCGTGGTTTCAACAACGCCGTTTACGCAACGTTGAAAGTATGGGTAGGTATCCGTAGCGTAGTAATGATAAATACCACCCGGAAATTCAGGGGTCACACCCACCCGACCATTACACGCATCCAGGTCACCCGAGCCTTCAACATACTGCCAATCCTGGGCGAACGTACCCAATGGATAGTCATCGGTCGACGGTCTGGAATCGTTGACGGTAGTGATCAACTCATAACTACCTGTGATAGCTTTAAGGGCTGACGTAGCATCGTCTGCAATGCTATAGCCGTAGCGCGCATATATGGGAAATCCATCAGCAGCCCATGCTATCAGCGTCATCGTAGAGCTGTTTCCACCCTGCTTTGTAATAAAGCCTTCCGGCATACCGTGATAGTGATAAGCACCACCGGGTTGCACGTGTGCGTTGTTGTCGTCTGTGCCGAAATCAAACGTTGTTTGTCCCAAGGCTTCAATCGACCATGCACCTGAGTTATGAATCAGGCTGCAATTATCACCAGAACTATCGCAAGAACCGGCAGTGCTTGAATCAATCTTTACACCGTTAAGCACATAGCCTTGAGGTCCGCTTGGACCGCCCAGAATCGTCGATGTATTCGATACAACAGGGTCAGGCGTGTATTCCGTAGACACTTCTTGCGCCGCAATCGTATTCGGGTTTCCGTCATTAGGAAATGTACCAACTGCGTGATCAGGTAAACCATTTGTCATGAGAATACGCACGGTATCTGAACACGTCCAATACGATGTACTCTCTGCATTGACCGATGCAGAATCATTAAACGTCGTATCCATGTAATCACAAACAACGCCCGCGGTAGACCCAGTCATATCGGCCGTGTCTGTCGTGTCTGTCGTTGTATCACTATCACTGCACGCGGCTACGGCCACCTAGCGATACCGGCCACAATGCCCGCGCGCGTGTTACTGCGTATTTTCATAATTAAGGTTGTCGTGGAATAGTTAATTTTTCATCGGGCGCCACAGCTCCCCGACCTGCCTCTTTCTCTCCAAAACTCTAGCAGTCGGGTCTATCCAAAAATTGCAAAGAATGTGGAATTACGCACCACCTTGTCCCCGTTGGTATCACTGCGTATCACGGTGTCGCAGCTAACCTGGAATATAGGTCTGTCGGGGCAACCGGGTGATGTGGGGAAAAAAACTATGAGAATTACGTCCAAACAGGCACATCACTGTTTGCAGAATGCTGACTTGTGCAGTAAACTGGTCTCTCTGCAACCGGTTGCAAGATGGATTCTACTCCCGTTCAGAGTCAGCCTATTAATGAATAAAGGAAATCCGTTGCCCAGTTTTTCTGTCAATCATATGACAATGGCTAAAGCCTCCTATCAGGAGCTGCTCGACGTCGCCAGCGGTCTCGATTGTGTGGGCGTGGAACTGAGAACCGATCTGGAAGGCGATTTGTTTGACGGCTCCACGGCAAACGCTGCCGCAGAATCGGCGCAAAGCCAGGGGCTGCGTATTCTGGCGCTTTCCGAAGTCTCAGCGTTCAACCATGTGACGGAACAAAAACTGACTGAAGCTGAGTCGCTAATGAAGACAGCGCACGCCTGCGGCGCTGAAGCGATCAGTTTGATCCCGCGAAATGACGCTCAATACACTGATTACACAGTTCGTAAACAACACTTGCGTGAAGCGCTAATAGCATTAGAGCCCCTGCTGCGCTCATACAATTTAATCGGTTTAATCGAGCCCTTGGGGTTCGACACTTCTTCCCTAAGATACAAATGCGACATAGTCGATATCATCGATTCGCTGGGTGCGAAAGAATCTTTTAAGCTCGTTCACGATACGTTTCATCATCACCTATCCGGAGAGTGGGAATTTTATCCTGCGCACACGGGAATAGTTCACGTGTCCGGAGTCTGTGATTCATCACTTAGTGTGCAGGAGATGCAAGATTCGCATCGCATGCTTGTCGATGAAACCGATTGCCTTGATAACATCGGGCAAATTAACAGTTTATTAGACGGGGGCTACTCAGGCCCTTTTTCCTTCGAGGCATTTTCGCCTCGAGTTCATGCTTTTACTGACCCGAAGGCCGAGCTTTTTGGGTCAATCAACCACATCACATCTAGCCTAGCTAATGGGATGATTTAAACGGCCCAACTGGGCAATTCCGGATCTACATACTCGTGTGCCGGACACAACCATACGGAGAATAGAAATGAAAAAGACGTTACTAGTTGCCGGTGTAGCAGCTGCGATGCTAGCCACGCCAACATTTGCAGAAACACTGGGTGTTTCAATCGCAAACTTTGATGACAACGGTCTGACTATCATGCGTAACGGCATGACAGCTCATTTAGAAACGTTAGACGGTGTTGAGCTGCAGATGGAAGATGCTCAAGAAGACGTCGCCAAACAATTGGATCAAATCAACAACTTCATCGCATCGGGTGTTGATGCAATCATCGTAAACGCTGTTGATACTGATGCTACTGAAGCTATGTCAAATGCTGCTTCTGCTGCTGGTATCCCACTGGTATACGTAAATCGCCAGCCGGGCAACATGGCTACACTGCCTGACGGACAGGCGTTCGTTGCATCTAACGAAATCGAGTCAGGTACTTTGGCTGCTTTCCGCATGTGTCAGGATCTGCGCGCTGCGGGTAAATCTGGTGGTGCCCAGGCATACATGCTAATGGGTCGTCTGTCTAACCAGGCTGCCGTTCAGCGTTCAAAAGACTTCCACGATGTCATCGGTATGGACATGTGTAACTTCATCACGCTTATCGATGAGCAAACAGCTAACTGGTCTCGTGACGAAGCTCAAGACATGATGTCTAACTGGATCTCTTCAGGCGAGCCCTTCGACGCTGTATTCGGTAACAACGACGAAATGGCTATCGGCGCTATTCAGGCTATGAAAGCTTCTGGAATCTCAATGGAAGATGTTGTTGTCGGTGGTGTAGATGCCACACCTGATGCTCTTGTTGCGATGCAAGCTGGCGATATGGACGTGACCGTATTCCAAGATCTCGCCGGTCAAGGTGCAGGTTCTATTGATACAGCTATTAAGTTAGCGAATGGCGAAAGCGTTGATAAGACGGTTTTCATTCCATTCAAGCTTGTGACTCCAGAAAACGTAGAAGACTTCCTATAAGTTGACAACGTAAATAGGTTGAAAGTCGGTATCACTATCGCGCATAGTGGTACCGACATCGAAGATAGTTTTGAGTAACTATCTTTACGTGTCCTAACGTTTCTAATACAAGACAGGAGAATGGCCCTCCATGGCTGATACGACTCAAGGCACTGGCGCCGCTAGTTTTGAAAAAAATAGAACTTGGCCAAACGAACTCAATATATTTTTTGCGCTGATCATCATCATCGCGATCTTTGAAATACTTGGGCAAACCCTGCCCTATATGAACGATCAGAGTTTTCTTTTTGACACTCGGGATCGCTTCGACTCAATTTTCAATGAGGCGCGATTGCGCATCATTATTTTGCAAGTGTCCATCATCGGCATCATCGCACTAGGGGTGACGCAAGTTATTATTTCCGGCGGTATTGATCTCTCATCAGGTCCGTTAGTCGGTGCTACTGCAATGATTGCTATGTCCTTCGCTCAAACGGAGCTTGTCAACGGCAGCCTCAACCCTAAAGCGGTATTCGGCCCGTGGGCGTTCGACCTACCGGTGCTCATCCCCATTATCGTCGCTCTATTGTTTGGCGCACTCATTGGCGGTATCAACGGCAGTCTTATTTCGTTTACCCGAATACCACCGTTCATTGCTACCTTAGGCATGTTCCTGATCTGCCGTGGTATCGCACAAGCGTGGACTCGTGGTAAGCCCGTCTCTTTCCCTACTGAAGGCTATGCAGCTATCGGTAGCGGTATGATGCCGGTGTATTGGTTTGTGGGGCTTGCTGTGGTGTTTCACATTATTCTTAAGTACACGGTTTACGGAAAACACACCTACGCAATAGGGTCTAACGAAGATGCCGCTAGAATGTCCGGCATAAACGTTCAAAAACACAAAGTCATGGTGTACGTCATTGCATCTATGCTGGCAGCATTTGCCGCTGTCGTATTAAGTTCAAAGAACTTAACGGCTCAATCCGGTATGGGAATTTTCTACGAGCTGTACGCCATTGCCATGGCCGTTATTGGTGGCGTGAGTTTGACCGGTGGTAGAGGCTCTGTAGTCGGAACCGTTTTGGGCGCCATGGTATTCGGTGTTATCCAATCAGGATTTACCTATATAAAGTTAGACGCCTACTTCCAGCTCATGGCGATGGGTGCCATTATTATCAGCGCTGTCGTACTCGATAAGGTACGTCAGGAACGCGCAGCATCACGACGATAGGAGAGGACAAATGAGTGAAGATAATCGCGAAGTTATTCTAGAAACTCAAGGCCTCACCAAACACTACGGTGGTGTGCACGCACTTAACGACGCCAATTTTGTACTTCATAAGGGCGAACATGTGGCAATCATGGGTGACAACGGTGCTGGCAAATCTACTTTTGTCCGGCAAATCACCGGTGTTGAGCAACGCACCAGCGGCACCATTAAATTTGATGGCAAAGAGGTGCGTTTTAGCGGGCCGATAGACGCACGCGAAGCCGGTATCGAGACGGTCTTCCAGACGCTAGCATTGGCCGATGATTTAGACGTTCCAGATAATCTATTTCTGGGGCGCGAGATTACTAAATTTGACTGGCTAGGCCCTTTTCGGATGCTTGACTACAAGGCCATGAGACAAGCCACAGTAGACGGGTTAGAACGCACCGCCGTAAAAATTCCTAACATCAACAACACCATTCAAAATATGTCGGGTGGGCAACGCCAATGTGTGGCCATCGCTCGCACGGCTACGTTTGCCTCCAAACTAACCATCATGGATGAGCCGACAGCTGCACTCGGTGTGCAAGAGACTGCACAGGTTGAGAATATTATCCGCACACTGAAAGAAAACGGAGAACCACTAATACTGGTTAGTCACAACATGCGACAAGTGTTCGATCTGGTCGATCGAATCATCGTATTCAGACGAGGCAGAATTGTTGCCAATTTAAGGGCCGAAGAAACAGACGGACAAGACGTGGTTGCCTATATAACCGGTGCTAAAACCGGTGAGGAATATGCTGGTGCAGCCTAGCAATGTCAATTAATACCAAAGAGTTTTTTAATCTGCAGGTTCCGTTCTTCTACCCTTTGTGGCGACGAATCGCGGTTGTCACAGTGGCCTTGGCCTGGGCACTCTTTGAATTTGCCAGCGGTGCGCCTTTTTGGGGCTTTGTGTTTGCTGCTATGGGTGCCTTCGCAGCGTGGGAGCTACTCCTGAGCGGCTGGCCCGACAATGCTCAAAACGAGTGAAGAGAATCGGTCGTGCCCGTTACACTTAGAGACGTTGCCAAACGTGCCGGGGTATCTCGCTCAGCTGTGTCCAGAACCTTCACCGATGGCGCATCTGTTTCAGAAAAAATGCGCCTGCGGGTTGAGAAAGCCGCTGCTGAAATGGGCTATACACCCAACGCGTTGGCATCCAGTTTAACCACAGGTCGCACTCGCTTAATTGGCTTAGTTTCAAACAACTTTCACAACCCGATATTCTTAGAGGTCTTCGATTTATTTACGCGCGGCTTGCAAGACCGTGGCTTACGTCCCCTATTGGTCAATCTATCGGATGAGACTGATCCGGCACAATCTGTACGAATGCTGCAGCAGTATTCAGTGGACGGTGTTGTCGTTGCATCTTCAACATTAACGCCGTCTTTTTCCCTGGCCTTTAGAGATGCTCGCCTGCCCATCGTTCATTCATTTGGTCGTCATTCAAGCACACCTCAGGTGCATGTAGTGGGCATCGATAACGTTGAATGCGGACGAATGGCAGCCCGCGAATTTGTTGCACGCGGTTATAAGCACGTGGGGTTTTTAGGGGGGCCTGAGGCTGCAACGTCTACACAGGATCGTATTGAAGGCTTTTTAGCAGAGCTTTCACTCCATCCGCATATGAGCGTCACTCACTCGTTTGCGAAGGCGTATTCTTTTGACGCCGGACGACAAGAAATGAACCGGTTATTGAAAGCAGAACCACAGGAAGCCTACTTTTGTGGTGATGATGTTTTGTCCATTGGGGCATTAAGCGCTGTACACGACGCAGGCTTAAAAGTACCTGAAGATATCGGATTACTGGGTTTAAACGATATGCAAATGGCCGGTTGGGAGAATATTAATCTGACCACTATTCGCCAGCCTATTCAACAAATTGTCAGCGCATCCATCGAATTGATTGTCGCGATGCTTGCTGAGCCAGATCGCTATCCAGAAGCGCGTTTGTTTCCAAGCTCCCTAGTGGATCGCCGTACACTCAAGCCCAGAGTGTAACTGCCACTTTCCCACTTTTACTATCCGCAGGATAGACCTCGCTTAACGCGCCTGCCAAAGATCAATCACCTTGCTGTAGTTAGCAGCCACTTGAGCAACGAGCTCTTCGTCGTTAATTGAGCCACTCAGCCAGGCCTTGGACGCTTCCCCAAAGATAGAGCGCCCTACGGCAAACCCTTTCACTCTTTGTAACCCCGCAAAGGCCTTAAAACCTGCGCCGAGCTCATCAAGAGGTGCATCAAGGCCCAACACAACGATTCCCTGGCAATGCGGAGCACGATAGTCGATGAGCTGCTCGAGTTGCTGTGCATGCGCTCTGGACATGCAAGGCACCTTCCACCAATCGGGCCGAATACCCAAATCATAAACACGCTCTGCGCTGCGACAAACTGAGTCACCTACCTCAAGCGTATCTTCTGGTGAAGGAATTATTTCCAACAACATCTCGTGACCCGATTGGCAGCACGCATGATATAGCTCGAGCATGCGTTGCTCTTGTTGCAATCGAATAGTATCGCTGTCACTGAGCGAGTAAAAAAACAAGCACTTGATAATGTGCTCGCGAGGCCACGAATGTATCAACGAGCCAACACTGGCTCCGTGCTCGAACAACAAGGGGCGGGTTTTAGGTTGTTCCACCGGTCGTGCTATCCAAGTTCCGGTGCCGGTTGCCGCGTTCAATACACGCTGACCATAAATTCCATCACATAGTAAGCCCGCCTGACCTTGAATCTGCTTCGTCTCGGTAACTTGTTCGGTGGCTTTGAACAGTAAGTCTTTTAACGCACTGATGTGCTCCCTCGTGACCCCGGCCTCATCGGCCATGACCTCTAACTGCTGTCGATGGTCAAAGGCATGTATTAGTACGGAATCCCAACGGGAAGGTCGAGTGGTGACGCGGTGCAGGTAGTTTAATTCTGTATCGACATCGGGGCGAGGAATGCTCGGCGCGTTGTCCAGAAAATAATCTAACTCTTCACGGGTAGGCATGGCCGGTGTACAGCCGTGTCGTGATACCACCAGGGCGCCACAGGCGTTGGCATAGCGCAACGCCTGCTCATAGCCCTCATTGCTCAACCAGCCTCGTAGAAAACCTGATACAAAGGCATCGCCAGCGCCCAACACATTAAGCACTTCAACTTGAACACCTTTTACCGTAATGCCGTCATCGATACTGTCAGGAATAGGCCCGTCAAAAACGGTCGCGCCAAACGGGCCCCGTTTAAGCACGATTACACCGCTGCTGATCTCCCGTATGGTTTTCAGAGCCGTTGAGGTGTCGGTTGAACCGCCCGCAATATGGATCTCCTCTTCGGTCCCAACAATGAGATCGAATTCGGACAATATCCCCTGTAGATGCTTACTGACTGCATCGTTAGCAATAAACCGTGTTTCACCATCCCCTTTCGAGGTCAAGCCCCAAAGAACTGGACGATAGTCGATATCAATCGCAGTTTTAACACCGGCATTGCGAGCTATCGCAAGTGCGGCTTTGGAGGTCTTATAAATGGATTCTGTCGAGAAATGCGTGCCGGTTATCAGCAAAGCTTTGGCGTTGCTTATTAACTCCGCATCAAGATCATCAACGGAAATGGCCATATCCGCGCAGTTCTCCCGATAAAAAATCAAGGGGAAGGTGTCCTGATCTTTGATGCCCAGCACAACAAGTGCCGTTAGGCGGTCGGGGTCGGTCAATACATTTCGCGTATCGACGCCCTCGCGTTGCAGCTGCTCTCGAATAAACTGCCCCATATGCTCGTTACCCACCCGGGTAATGAGTGCCGTTGAGAGACCCATACGCGAGGAACAACAAGCGATGTTCGTGGATGAACCACCAATGTACTTGGACAGGCTACTGACATCCTCCAGGCGTGCACCAATTTGATCGGCGTATAAATCCACTCCGGCTCTACCCAGGCAAACTAGATCAATGCTTGGTTCCACGTCAGACATGCTTTATAAACCCTTTAATTGCTTGGCAAAGCGAACAGACTAGGGCAATTCGCCTCCGCTGTTCAATCTTAATTACAGTGTACCCCTTGATCAGTGTATTGCAGACACTTAAACTTACACCCATTACCACTGTGGTTCGTAAACTGAAATGTTTGATGAAGAGCTCTACCAGCAGGCTGCCGACGAGCTCAACTCTGATCGTCGCAAAGCACATATTTGGGCGCGTGCCTGCGCTTTGTCCAAGGATGATCACGATGAAGCGCGGTATTTGTATACCAATCTTCGCGTAGAGGAGTTGATGGCCGAGCGTGAGGCAGGTATGCGCACAGGAATCGAATCCCACAGCACAGATCACGATTCCACGCTCAGCCTAGATAGCTCCGATTTCGACTTGTCAGCCAGCGTTCAGACCAGTGATCTATCAGGCAGCTTCAGTGCCGATGACACCTTAAGTTTCCCGCAAACCGAATCTGTGCACGGTGGACATAGCGGCCAAGCCGAATCCGATGACCTCATGCGTGAATTATCGGAGATCTCTCTTTCCAACGAGGCATCACAGGCTAGCCAACAACGCGTTGAATTTGAACAGCAGTTTGATGCGCACGCAACCGGAAAAGGCAAAGAATACTACGATCAGAACCCAAATCAACTGCTCGACCGGGACGCGACAGGCTCCTTCAGTGCACTGGAGAACAACAACGAAGAACTGAACATGCTGCTCGACGGAGTGGATTCCGCCTCAGAAGACTCCGACGAGGGAGCCCTCACCGCCGATTTCACGGATTCAACCATCACCGAATCCATTCTCGTCGATGATGAGCTGGAATGGTTGAACGATTCAGAATCCGACAAGACGAGCCTTCAAATAATTGCGCCTGTGCACCCGGATCACGAAGAAACTGACCGGTTCACACAAGAGCTTCTTCGTCAGGCCGATGAAATGCCGGGCCAGCACAGCGACGTAGTGGCCACCGACGACGTAGACGAAGATGTCACCTGGGAACCCTCGCCCCGAGCCAATGAGGTCGCCGTAGGCACGGCGGCGGCTATCGGTGCCGCTCGCTATGGCAAGCAAGCCGACGTAAGCCCTGCTCGCTTCTCTGAAAACGATAAGCACTCCGGCTTTCCGGTTGATTTAACCGATGGGAAATCCGGCACAGAATTTTCTGTCTACAAACGCGGCGGCAGTGTTCAGGCTGTCAAGCAAGGTGTGTCGTGGTCAGCATTATTCTTTACATTCCCGTACTTGGTGTACAGGCACTTATTCGGCACTGCTATCGTTTATGCAATCACTACGGCGCTGGTGCTAGCTGGGCTGATCTTTTTTGGCCTCAACTGGCTCGATGCCGGAGATGCTGCAACCAATCAAACCAAAGCATTTGCGGCAGGTTTTGCCTTGTTAGCGTTTATAGGTTTACTGTACCTTCCGTTTCGTCACGGCAATGCTTGGCGATCAGAAAAGCTTGAAAGTCGAGGCTATGAACTGGTTGCTCATGTGAATGCTGTAAGTTCGGGAAGAGCCATCGCGCGAGCAAGACGTGCGTCAGCTCTCGACTAGTATGGTGATATGCCGCATTTTGTTAGCGCGAAACGAATGGACTGCGCATTAATCTACGGTTGGCTTACAGATACACCAGCAAAGCGTCGTTAATCATTTCAAGTCATCGCGCAAGAATGACGGCGCTGTTAGTGTTTAACGTCACTACAGCATGTCACTGACAGGTCAGTGGCAACTGGGGGTTGCCGGGAAATGGATTTTCCCGGCAACAAATTAAACCCCGCTGCGAGAACTACTTCTCATCTGCAACTCGCAGCCTAAGCACGCTTTCTTTGACGCCGGTTGCGCTCCAGCATTCCACCCACGACCGAGGAGTGAACAACTGTCTGATCATTCGCATAAGCTTCGTGATTGTCTTCCACCTTGTCCAGGTTGTAGAGATAGCTCACCATTGCGCTTGAGGACTGTGCTAGACCCTTTTTGGACGCATCGGCGCCGGGCATGACCATATCAAGACTAGCTCCATTGCCTAAATGAAAACGCGCTACTGGGTCCATGGGCTGATTATCTCCGCGCTTTTCATTGACCAAGTAGTGAGCTACCGTCAACTGTAAGTGCTCACTTTCATGATCTGATATTTCCAGCTGATCCAACTGGGACAGGCGATTGGCGATATGCAAACCGGCCTGTACCTGTTCAAACTGTTCGTCAAGATCGCCGTCGGCATTGGCAGATTCCATAGTCTGACTAACCCAACGCATAAATCCTGGAACCGGAGACAGGGTACGAAACGTCACCAGACTGGGTACCTGGCTGGATAGTTCTTTCGCTACTTGCTTGATAAGGAAGTTACCGAAAGAGACTCCCGCTAGACCACGCTGACAGTTCGAGATGGAATAAAAAACGGCCATCGTCGCTTCGTCCTCGGAGATGGGTGCTCGTTCATGCTCCAGGAGTTGTTGGATTCCGTTAGGGTTTTCTTTGGTCAAGGCCACTTCAACAAAAATTAAAGGCTCATCGAGCATGGCCGGATGAAAAAATGCAAAGCAACGACGGTCAACAGGTTCTAACCGGCTGCGCAGCTCACGCCAATTGCTTATCTCATGGACAGCTTCGTACGCAATAATTTTTTCAAGGACATTGGCAGGCGTGTGCCAATCGATTTCGCGCAAAACCAGAAAGCCTTGATTAAACCATGCGCGGAACAGGCGCTGAAAATCGACGTCGATCGATTTAAGCTCCGGGTGCTTTTTTAGCATACCGAGCAAGCAGGCACGCATTTGAACCAATTGATTAGTCGCCCCGGGTACACGGTTTAATCGGCGAAAAAGTTCCTGTCGTTTCGGTTCAACACTGTCCATAAGAATGGCCAGATTCTTATCGTTCTTGTCGCTGGAATACCGCTGGGCTGCTCTAACCGCGTGTTCGGCATTGATATCAAATCGTTCCGCCAGCATTTGGAAGAACTCGAGCTTTTCAGAGTCCTCGGCAGTGCTGAAACGACTTAGCAAACCACGAGCCAGCCGGTTTCCCGACATCTCACCGCTCTGCGACAACAAAGCATCACAAAGCTCGGCAAACGATCGGTTTTCAACTAGTTTGGATTGTTGCTCATCTCTAGCAAAAACTGAGCTTAATAGCCCTGAAAGATAACTTATTCGACTCACGGTGCTGTATCTCGATTCACTCGCTGTGGGCGCAGCCCCCTCGCCGATTAACCAAAGGGTTACAAGGGTTTAGCACGGATACCATTAAATGTTGCAATTACAGCGCCTATCAAGACCAATGTCGTAACAACATTCATGAAGCCGGAAGTCAGGTGTAATATGGCGATATACTCGTTCCGCCCCATCAGGCTGGCTTGTCGTCTCATTACTCAACTTATGTTATTCGCACATGACTGAATTACACACCATACCGGCCCGTCGCGGAAAAGCTGTGCCTTTAAAAGCAGGCCAAGCAATCAAAATTATCAATACCCATGGCCATCAGGTGGTTGATTTCTGGGCATTCGTAGCGGGATCTATGAACGAATTCAGCGGCATGGAACAGTGTCGTGCTACGTGGTTAAAGCTGTGCCCGGAAGTCGGGGACGCACTGTACTCCAACCGCCGCCGCCCCATCATGGTGTTGGAAGAAGATGCCTCACCAGGACGCCATGACTCACTGATGGCCCCATGCGACAACGAGCGTTACGGTTTGCTGGGCTGTAACGGTTACCACGATAATTGCAAAGACAATATGCACGCAGCCCTATTTGAACTAGGTTACACCCTGCCCTTCACACCTGGCTCTCTGAATCTATTCATGAATATTCCGTGGCAGACATCGGGAGCTATCTCATTCGATCCGCCATTATCCAAACCTGGTGACTACGTTGTATGGCGTGCAGAGCTTGATTGCATTGCAGTGATGTCCTGTTGCCCGCAAGACATTCTGGATATAAACAATCGCAATACGGTTGAAGCCCATTACAGCATCATTGATAACGACTAATCAGCCGTATCAGATTAGCTCCGAAACTAACTTGCCAGCCTTCGTTTAAGCAATACTACGGCCGCAGGCAAAATTATGAAGCCTGCCATTATTACAACGGCTCCGAGAAAGGAGTCGCTGTAGCCCACGCGCTGCACGAGTGGGACGCTTAGAAACGGCGACATAAATTGCCCTAAAAATATGGCAGTGGTTAAACCACCGGACGCTCTGCCTCGCATCGTGGCCGGCATACGCGACATCATCCAAATACTCATATTCGGAAAATTTAGGCCCAGCCCTATCCCAACTAACGGCATGCATAAAAACATGCCAGTGACTGAGGAGATTTGCGACAGTGCTGCAAATCCGGTAGCCATCAGTGTAAAGCTGAGCAGGAGTATCTGTACGTTATCCAGCATTTTTCGAACGCGTTGATAACTCGCAGCCGCCATGGCTGAAAATATCTGACTAAGTACAACCGCAAAACCTGCCACTTTTAAACTTTGCGCTCCTAATTCTTTTGCTAAGAACGGCAGCTGTGTGGGGATTAAATAAAATACCCACATGGTGGTAAACCCGATACCGAAAATCAGTGATGCATGTGCCACTGGAAATCGGCCATCTATTGCACCGGGCTCTGGTTTACTGGGAGGCGGCTTGCTCACGAAATAGTAAATGAGCGGGAACAGAAAAACGGGAAATAGATACACGGCAAACGGTGCCCGCCAAGATACGTCCGCCAACAAAGAGCCTACGAAAATAAACACAATGCCACCTGCAGCCATGGCAGATGACTGAATTCCCATAGCGCGATCGCGTTCAGGGCCTTGAAAGTGATCGGTTATTAAAGTCATTGAACACACCATAACCATTCCGACTGACAAGCCTAAAATAAATCGGCTAATTAACAGCATGGTTAAGTCGTCCAACCACAGACCGGCACTGCCTGATGAGATGTAAAGTGCAACTCCGACGTACAACAAAACCCTGCGTCCTATCTTGTCTGCCAGAATACCTGCAACGGGTGCGCTTAACGCAATCGCCAGGCCGGGAATACTTAAAATAAAACGGGTGTAATACTCTGCTTCGGGATGATCTGAGAAATGCTCAAGCAGGCCTGGCAGCCCGGGGGCGATCGTTGCACCTGCCATCACCGTTAAACTTGCGCATATCAACAACACAGGCAATAGGTAGGGAGATCGCTCCGCGTTTACGGCATTGTTCATACTGTCTTTCTTTTAAACAGTTGTGGGTCTGCAGTGACCAGAAGAATGCCGGTTATAACGAGTAAAGCGCCTGCAACAAACACCCACTCCAACGGCTCACTAAGCAAAAGGACACCGAACACCACACCAAATACAGGACTCATAAATGAGAGCACGCCCAACTGAGAGGCCTTGTACTTTTTAAGTAACGCAAACCACGCCAAGAAACACAGAAAGGAGACAACCACACCTTGAAACAACAAGTTGGCAACGAGCGATGGTGTCACTGTGTATTGCGTTTGTCCGAAGACAACCGCAAGTAGACATAGCAACACGGTGGCAATCACCAACTGGTACAACAACGGCTTTACCGCAGGAGATTCGGCCAACGAAGAATTTCTAACCAACACCGTTGCCAACCCCCAAGAAAGCCCTGCTAGCAAACCTAAGAAGTCTCCCCAAAGAAGCGCTTGAGTTATTGCTGCACCAGAGCTGTCAGCCCGGTATAAAAAAGCGATGGCAATTCCTAGAAAAGCCAACGCAATTCCGCCCCACTGTGCAGCACGCAAGCGCTCGTCTTCCCGTAGAAAATGCAGAAGCAATGCAGTGAAGATTGGTGCTGTGTACAGGAAGACAACTATTCGAGATGCGCTACTGTAACGCAGGCCTTCACCTAAAAACCAAAACTCTAAGGTGAATAAAATACCCAAGCCAATGCCGGGCAACAATGTTCCATCGTTTAGTGTAAACGCGTGACCTTGTATGCGCTGTAACAGCGCCACAAGAACAGCTGCAATGCCCGACCGAATGGCCAGCTGCAGTACCGGTGCCATGTCGTCTTCAACGCTCTTTAGCGCTACTTGTTGTAGACCAAGAATGATGCACACGACAAGCATCGCCGAAACGGCTGTCGCATCCAAAGTTTGTCGTGTATTCAACGGGTTTGCTTATCGTCCGTCTTTGACTTCCAGACGCCTTTCCAACCAACGTACACCGGCTGACACGATAAGTATTAACACCAGGTATTCCAAAATAAGAATGGTGTAGGTTTCTAACGGCCGATACTCAGCCGTTACCAACTCATTGGCCCTTCGCGTTAATTCTTCCATTCCAATGACAGACACCAGCGAAGACATTTTGAGCATGTACACCAACTGGTTACCTAATGGCGGTAGCACTCGGCGCAATGCCTGAGGCAAAACGATATAGCGCATTCTATCGATATAACCCAAACCTAAGGAATCCGATGCTTCTATCTGACCGCGATCGACTGATTGAATACCTGCTCTGAATATTTCAGCTTCAAAAGCACTGTCGGATAAAGCCAAGGCTACAACGCCCGCCCAAAACACATTGATAGCAATGCCCAACATGATGGGTAACCCGTAGTAGACCCACAAGATGAGCACCAATAGCGGAACGGCGCGGACTACTTCAACATAGACCCGGTTGAATCCTCTTGCAAACGGATTCTTAGAGATGCCGGGTAGCGCCATTAACAAGCCGATGATGATAGAAATGACAATGGCGGTGATGGAAAGCAATAAGGTGTACTTCAAACCACCGAGCATAAATAGCAAGTTGGCGCGACCGGTCTCAGTCGCGGGCGATACGACATACCATTGCAATTTATCTGAACAACCGGTTAGCAGCACGCTTAACGCGATTAGGGCTAATGTTGCCCACTGTAGAGGTATTTTTCGCATGATTTAATGCTGAAGGATTTGTTGCAAGAATAAACGCCCGCGCTCTGTCTTGGGGTTGGAGAAAAACTCAACAGGCGTAGATTGCTCAACAATTTTTCCAGCGTCCATAAATACCATGGTGTCAGCGACTCTCTTAGCAAAACCCATTTCATGGGTAACCACCATCATCGTCATGCCTGTTTCAGCCAGCTCTACCATGACATCAAGAACCTCGGAGATCATTTCTGGATCTAGAGCTGACGTTGGCTCGTCAAACAGCATCGCCTTAGGCTCCATACACAAACTGCGCGCTATGGCTACGCGCTGCTGTTGACCGCCGGATAACTGACTGGGGTATTTATCTGCCTGTTCGGGTATACGCACCCTCGCCAAATAGTGTTGCGCCAATTCAACGGCGTTGTCTTTGGGCAATTTTCGTGAGCGCATCGGGCCAAGCGTCAGGTTTTCTAGAACCGTAAGGTGTGGGAATAGATTGAATTGCTGGAAAACCATGCCGACGTTAGTGCGCACGTCTCTGAGTGCTTTGCGGTTTTTCCCAACATCAATGCCATTGACAGTCACCTGCCCAGAATCGTGCGTCTCTAGTTGATTGACGCAACGAATCAGGGTCGACTTTCCAGAGCCTGACGGACCGCATATGACCATGCGCTCGCCGGCAGTCACATTTAACGAGATATCATCTAGGGCCTGGAATGAACCGTAGAACTTTGACAGGTTTTTTAGTTCTATCACTGGCGCTGAGACATCTGTTGTAGACATGATTAGCTGAAATGCGGGCACAGATACAGTGTACCCCACACGTTAATAGCCCGTTCGATCCCACAGTGGTTATACTTAACTCATCAACTCGAAAGCGGAACATCACCATGCTTAAATTCACGACAAGCACCATCGGTAATACGATTCGAAAGTCAATCGCTCCCATTGTGGTAGCACTTTCTTTCACAGCGCCAGCCGCAGCTGCTGACGGTGTGTTGGCAGAAATCCTCGAAACTGGCACTCTCAAAGTCGGCACAACCGGCGACTGGGACCCAATGACGATGAAAAACCCGGCCACAAACAAGTACAAAGGCTATGACATTGACGTAGTGACTGAGCTTGCTAAAGACCTTGAAGTTGAGCTGGAGCTTGTTCCAACAGACTGGAAAACTCTAGTCAGCGGCGTCACGGCCGGTAAATATCATATGACAGGTAGCGCCTCCATCAGTGCGGGACGCGCAAAGGCGGCCGGCTACACCGACAGCTACTTCGCACTCAACACAGTTCCTTTAACCCTGGCTACAAATGCAGATCGTTTTACAGATTGGGAAGACATGAACAAAGAAGACGTGACGGTTGCTGCCACACTGGGTACAACTCAAGAACAGCAGGTCAAAAACTTCTTCCCAAATGCAAAACACAAAATCATCGAAGCACCTGCACGTGATTTCCAAGAAGTGCTAGCAGGTCGCGCGGATGCTCACATCACGTCTAACGTTGAAGCATTCAAACTGGTTGCCAAGTACCCTCAAATGATGGTGGTACCTGTCAAAGAAGGCCGTGCACGCACCCCAATCGCGATGCTCGTACCCCAAGAAGATCAGGTTTGGATCAACTACCTGAACACCTGGATCAAACTGAAAACTGAACGCGGATTTTTCAACCAACTAGCCGTTAAGTGGCAATTGAGTAACTAACTATGTTTGAAGCACTACCGGACGCAAAACCTGACGCCATCCTTGCACTCATGCAGGAATTCAGGGCTGATACCCGAACCAACAAACTCGATTTGGGTGTAGGTGTTTACAAAGACGGGGAAGGCAAAACCCCCGTCATGAAGGCGATTAAATCCGCGGAATCAAAACTTATTGATACCCAGGAAACCAAAGCTTATGTAGCACCTACCGGTAGTGCCCCTTTCTGCTCAGCCATGATCGATCTGGTTTTTGGTGCGGATGCAGACAAAGCCAGAATTCGGGCTGCCCAATCGGTCGGTGGTAGCGGTGCACTGCGTGTACTGGCAGATCTAATGAGACGAAGCCGCCCAGATGCCAAAATCTGGGTATCCGATCCATCGTGGCCAAACCATATCCCGTTACTGGGTGCTGCAGGGTTCGAACTTGCTCGTTATCCTTACTACGACGTCGATACCGGCAGAGCCGATATTGATGCCATTATTGGTTCACTAAGCACTGCTGCCAGTGGCGACATCGTGGTTCTACACGGTTGCTGCCACAACCCAACCGGCGCTGACCTCAGTCAGGATGATTGGAACAAGATCATCGATGTCATGCTTGAGAAAGAGCTGTTCCCGTTTGTCGATATCGCCTACCAAGGCTTTGGCAAAGGTTTAGAAGAGGACGCAATGGGCGTTCGACTACTTGCCGAGCGCATGCCTGAACTGGTGGTTGCCGCCAGCTGCTCAAAAAATGTGGGTCTGTATCGCGAGCGCGTTGGTGCGGCCATCGTTATGGGGCGAAACGAAGCGGAAGCCACACGGGCATTTGGTTCTTTGACCACCGTTATCCGTTCAAATTACTCTATGCCGCCCGATCACGGTGCCAATGCCACGGAAATCGTTCTGACAGACGGTGCATTGAATACACAGTGGCGAGAAGAGCTGGAGTCTATGCGCGTCCGTATGGTTGGTCTGCGTAAAACCTTCAGCGATGCGATGCGCAAACGGTCTAACTCAGATCGCTTTGACTACATTGCAGAACAAAACGGTATGTTCAGCCGACTTCCTTTGACGCCTGAACAAATCGACACGCTTCGGAGCGAGCACGCTATTTATATTGTTGGTGACGGACGAATTAATGTTGCCGGTTTGCCCGAAGGTTCTATTGATGAATTAGCGGACGCCATTTGCAACGTTATCGCAGAAAGCGAACAAAGCTAAGCGCTTTTACCGGCCCGCCAACTGACGGCGGGCCGGCATTCCTACCCATTGCCCTATAGGACGAACTTCCCATCAGGCAAATCTACCTTTGCAGCCACGGCAGCTGAGGCAATGACAGAGGTTGTACCCGCCTCCTCATCAATCACATTCAAACCACCCATTACAGCTTTGACGTTTATTGTGCCAAATGGCACTTCTGAAGCGAGCGCCTCAACGTCTACCTCTTCGGGCTTTTGCACGCCCACAGTCACATCGACAACCATCGCGTCACGATCCAGCCCCAGGCTTCTAAAAAGCGTTAGAGAGCTATGGTGCAAAGCATCCTGAATCGCCCTTTTGCAGGCTTTGGTGTAATCCTCGCCGTACAGATCGTTGCCGGTGCCCATTTCTAAGATAATGCGTTTTAACGGCATAGCTATTGAGCCTCCTCAACATCCAGGTACACCACGGCGGCGGCGTTGGCCATGACAGTCACCTTGGTACCGTCCTCACTAGGAATATCCAGACCACCCAACACGACAGACACCTTGGCAATACCATAGGGCAAACCCGCCGCAACCTCGGCCTTATCGACTTGATCCGGTTGGGCGACGCCGATTTCGACATCCACTTGCATAGACTCTCTTGGATAGCCTAGGGCCGGCGCAATGGTCAGCGAGTTATGCCATAGAGCATCTTTTAGAGCCCGAACAGCTGCTTTCGTATAGTTTTGTCCTTGAAGGTCGGTTCCCATACCCACTTCCATGGCCAGTCTTTTTCGTACCATTGTTGTGTTTTTTCTCAGTTTTCCAACATAGCTAGGATGGTCCGATAACTGTCGCGAAATAGCAAATCAACCCTCTATCAAACTTTGGCACCCTCGGTTACTAAGAGTTGACAATGATTCAGCCGCGGATTGTTCAAAGTAAACAACGATGTCAAACGCCCCGACATTGGACTGGTTGTGGAGACCATAAGGATTTTGCAATTGGTGTGTTACACCGCAGATACTTTGATCTAGCTAGAGCATCTATCATGGGCGCTGATAGGTTTTAAAGTAAGGTAATTTATCCGTATGGATGTGTGATTGGGATTTGGGAATCTACTGGATATTCAAACAGTTGGCCCTAAGCAGTATGGGGGATATGTTTTAAAGTGAGGTTTTGCTGCGTGTGGGGGAATGTTATAAAGTGATGTCTACTTAATGTTAGGCATACAGGACAGGTTCCCAAATACCAGACAATTGTTTCTATCCAATGAAACACTCGGCGCGGTGATATTCAATATATGGTTGATGCTGTTTTTCTAACCTAATTGTCAAACCCTCCTTAATATCCAACCTCTC
>JBGCGD010000007.1:0-19227 GCA_045110515.1 Granulosicoccus sp.
GTACACTTCGGCGCAGCCGCATTGCGGGAGATGGGAGTTCGCTACTATCGTGAATTGAGCGCTTTACTGCCGTAACGCTAGCAAGATGTTTAATGCGGCTTGTTTGCTGCGGGTTATTCACTAAAATCAATCACATGGTTGCCATCTAACCCGCTTCTCAAGGATTGGAGCATCCCAAGCGATCGTTCTGGCATATAGGCTTGCTGTTTGCTTTACTTTGTCTCATGAATATTCCAAATATCTCCAGAGTGAGCTGGCGAGCGGCGTTTTGCTGCGCACTGATCACGTTCCTGACGTCTCTCACTGCATGCTCCTCGGACGCTTCAAGCGGCCCAACTGGAGATTTTGAAATTCAGGCGCTTCCCGAGAACCTTACGCTCACCGAAGGCAGCAGCGCTGGGATAAACCTCCCGATAGAGATTATCCGACGCAACAACCACAGCACGTCTATTTCTCTGAGCATTGAAGGAACTACACCCGCCGACGATGCTTTTATTACGACCTCATTTAACCGCCAACGTTTAGAGGCTGGAATCAACACGGCACAAGCCGTGGTTCGTCTGGCGATCGCGGATCTGCCTATCATGCCGCAGCAGCGTAACCTCACGTTGACAGCCAGTGACGGAACGGCAGAACACGTGGTCACATTTCAAGTCGATGTAACGCCTGTTGATGCTCCAGACGTCTACCTGCTAGTCGGGCAGAGTAATATGGTTGGCTTCAGTGGCGACGGTACGCGAGACGCAACCTTGGGTGGCCCGGATGCAACCAATCCGAGAATACGGCAGCTAAATGCCACACCTAATGATCAAAACTCAATCTTTGTCGGCGAAGGCGATTTTACATCCATCGCCAGAAATATATCTACACCCTCTATTGTCCTCGCGGAAGACCCGCTACATGTACCGCTTGATCCAACCAGCACCAGCGGAAAGTCTGAAGACTATATCGGTCTTGGCTTAACCTTCGCTAAACAGGCGCTGGCCAACACGACTCGGGATATCATTTTGGTCCCTGCGGCTTGGTCAGGCTCAGCTTTTTGCGCAAACGATCAAGGCCCACCCGGACAATGGAATGCACAAAATACCGACAACCCGGCCTTGGGCAATACTTGGCTGTTTGATCGTGCGATCACCCGCGCTAACTTTGCTCTGCAAAGCACAGGGGGAATATTGCGAGGTATTTTATGGCATCAAGGCGAATCCGATGCTAACGATGCATGCGCTCCTTCGTACGCAGCCAACTTGGAGAAACTGGCGCAAGAGCTTCGACAAAACATCGTAGCCGACGCGCGCGGCGGAGAACTCAGACGAAACGATAGCAACATACCGTTCGTGATTGGCACTATGTCACGCGGTATCGACGACAGAGGCGATCTCTCTGTATTTTCTCAGGCCAAACAGCTGGTTGATTTAGCCCATAGAAATCTTCCTAATATTTTAAATGCAGTTGCTTTGTCGAACCATGATGATTTAACACCCGCGAACGGATTTGCATGTGGCAACACTACATGTGTTCATTTTGGTGATGACGCCCTGAGAGAGATGGGCAGACGATATTACTCAGCCCTGCAAAGAGCGCTAGCTCAGTAGACGATGGTAACTGGCGCATTTTTGCTTAAAGCTACTCAGCTATGCGCCTCGCAGTGTTATAAATAACAGTATAAAGACATCGTAGATAATCGTACTTCATGAGACTGCACACACTGCAATACCTTCGCGCCATAGCGGCGCTGGCTGTCGTATACAGCCATGCAGTCACGCAAGTTGATGCCTATGCGCCGTTGCTCAAGCATGCCGGTAGTTTCGGTGTAGATATATTCTTCGTTATATCCGGCTTTATCATGATTTATATCGCCAAACCGGGAAACACCTTTGGCAAGTTCATGGTAAACCGTGCCCGACGAGTTATCCCCTTATATTGGTTTTTCACGTTATTAATGGCAGTAATTCTCTTACTGTTTCCAAACGTCTTTAAAGCCACCCGATTCGATTTAGAAGCGTTACTGCTAAGTTTAGCGTTCGTTCCGCATTGGAGCATGGTCACGACTACAGAAGCCTGGCCAATCGTTGCTCCCGGCTGGTCGTTGAATTTTGAAATGTACTTTTATTTCATATTCGCGTTGTCATTATTCTTTATTGAAAAATACCGCATAGCATTTATTACGTTTGTTATTAGCGGCGTCTTTCTACTCGCAACGATTATGGATACGGGCGAGTCTCCCATTACACACTTCTTTGCCAAATCGATGGTCTTTGAATTCGTGTTTGGAATGGTACTGGCCTATGCTTGGAAAAAAGGCTTTCGACTGTCTTCCGGTGTTGCCTGGGTACTGTTAGCCGTGGGTACTGTCATGCTGTTTCTGCATCTGCCTGTCCCCCGAATCATTGAGTACGGTATTCCCTCCTTGCTCATTGTGACCGCGTGCTTATACATTAATGTGGGTGAATCACGCTTTGGCGTTTTACTTGGAGACGCTTCCTACGCGCTATACCTTTGTCATATTTTTGTTCTGGGACTACTGCGTAAGGTACTCCCGCCTTTTCTAGGCGAAGGCCAGAGCGCAGCCATTCTATTCGTCGTCATCTCTATCGTTATCTGCACCATCGCAAGCTTGTTTGTGCATCGATTTATCGACAACTGGTTGCTGCTTGAAGAACGGCTCCCAAAACGCTTTAGAATTAAAACATGACGCTAAAAGCGTGAAAACCATCTCGGCATCGCACGTTGCGCAAGCGATACCATGCCTAAATGACTAGCGTTAAATCTGTCCGCGAATTTCGTAGAATTGTAAAGCTCAGTGAGCGCCATAGCCTTACTGTGTGCGACTCACACAAGGAAACCCGTGGCAATACGGTATACGAAACGCAGTGGCTCGATGAAAAGAACGAAGAAGATATCGTCGTTGCCAGATTTCGCCAATGGACGAATCAATCCACCAAACCACCGTATTATAAACAAATGGGCTGGGAGAGATTCTCTGCTAAAGGTGCTTTACTGGATCGAGAGATTCGCTATTCCAAGCGAGACAGCAACGAGTGGCTGCACTGAATACTTAGGCGTAGTCTCTTATTACGTCTAAAAACTCTTCGCCGTATTGCTCAAGCTTATGCTGGCCAACACCTGAGACCATCGCCATCTCGTTCTCGTTTCGGGGCTTAATGGCAATCATGTCGGCCAACGTACTGTCGTTAAATACAACATAGGCCGGTACGCCTGCCAAATCACTAAGCTGCTTTCGCAAACTACGCAACGCTTCCCACAACGGTTGATCCTGTTCGGAAATGGAAGCAGATGCTTTTGAGCGACCACCGCTTTTACTGCGTTTAGCTTCACCCTTTGGAAGTTGTCGCAAGTACAAAGGCTGCTCACCACGCAAAAGCGGACGAGCATCTTCAGTTAACTGTACCGACCCATGCCCATCTACATCGACCGACAACAACCCTTTTGCAATGAGTTGTCTATAGAGATTTCTCCATTCATTAGAGGTTAGCTCCATACCGATTCCGAATGTTGACTGCTGATCATGACCAAATCGCTGAATACGCTCAGAGTGCTTTCCTAACAGGACATCGACCAGATAACTAACACCGAATCGTTGACCAGTTCGATAAACACACGACAGCGCTTTTCTAGCAGCATCGGTTGCATCCCACGTTTGAGGCGGGTTTATGCAATTGTCACAGTTTCCACAAGGAGACGCTAAGGTATCGCCGAAATAACTAAGCAAAGCCTGACGCCGACAGCCGGTTAGTTCAGCCAGGCCAAGCATGGAGTCCAGTTTATGATTCTCAACGCGCTTGTGTTTTTCATCGGCATCGGATTGCGCCATCATGGAGCGTAGGTTAATGACATCTTGCAGTCCGTACGCCATCCAAGCATTGGACTCAAGCCCATCACGCCCCGCTCGGCCGGTTTCCTGATAATACGCCTCAATACTCTTGGGTAAATTTAAATGTGCAACAAACCGTACATCGGGCTTATCGATTCCCATGCCGAAGGCTATTGTTGCAACGACGATAAGCCCGTCTTCGCGCAAAAATCTTTTTTGATTGTGCTCTCTTTCAATAGCCGGGAGTCCTGCATGGTAGGGAACAGCCACCCGCCCGTGTTTGTTTAACCATTCAGCCGTTTGCTCTACTTTTTTCCTAGATAAGCAATAAACAATACCGGCATCGTCAACATGATGATTATCGAGAAAGCTCAACAAGGCATCGCGTGGGTTCTGAGGCTCTCCGATGGTGTATCTAATATTCGGACGATCAAAGCTACTAACGAACTTTGCTGCCTTTTGAAGGCGTAAATTATTCGCGATCTCTTCTCGGGTTCTTTCATCAGCTGTCGCTGTTAGAGCAACTCGCGGAACATCTGGGAATCGCTCTGCAAGTAGAGACAAGCCCATGTACTCTTTTCGAAAATCATGCCCCCACTGGGAAACGCAATGGGCTTCATCTATGGCAAAGAGCGCTATTTGTGCACGATCGAGAAGCGCCAGCATGCCGGGCATCAGCAATCGCTCCGGTGCGACGTACAACATGTCTATATCGCCGGATAGCAAAGCGTTTTCAGTTTGGTTAATTTCTCGCGCATCCATGGACGAGTTGATAAACGCTGCATTCAAGTTCAAGGACTGTAATGCGTCTACTTGATCCTGCATTAAGGCGATTAACGGTGAAACAATGATGCCTGTACCACGCCGTACCAACGCCGGTATTTGGTAACACAGCGATTTACCACCACCGGTGGGCATGAGGACCAGAGCATCATTGCCCTGAATAACCGTTTCTACAATCTCGCGCTGCTGCCCCCGAAATTGATCGTAGCCATAGATTGTCTGGAGAATATCCAGCGCGTGAGCTGTTTCAGCTTCCAAAACCGTCATTTTTCGCCTCCGTGCGAAGAATTAAGCGGCAGAATAGTCACGCCGCCATGCGTTGTACTGATCTACGATTGCCATCATGGCATCCTCGTCGTACTCACGCAAGCCACTTAAAAGCATGTTTTTTTCGCCGGTCCCTATTTGTTGGCCCTCAAATTCGATAGTGAATGAAAGCCGCACGCTGCCTTTTCTGCCATCAGCCACTAACTGGTGATCTGCGGAGCGTAAGCACAATTTGTTATCCACAGAGGCTGCAAGGTTACCCGCTACCGCTGCGTTGCCTGCTTGAAATAACGCATTGACATCCGGGTTAAAAGTAATGGTCATGTCTTTGTAAATAACGAGGGGTCTGGCAGGGTTGATCATAACCTCAGCATCGCGCATTAAAGGCACAAGTATTCCCGGGAAAGTTTGACCGGAGAATTTAACGTATTCACTGCATAAAGCCGCGATAAATGCTGAGTCTTGATAACGCCGGCCAGACTGAGCCACTTGCAACAGTGGCTTTCCGGCATCATCCACGACAATTAAAGCGTCGCCGGCCTCCTGCGGCAGAATCATCCGCGTAGCTCCTCCAAGCATGCCCGCAAATTCAACTTTGGTGTTTTCGGCTACGCCGTAGCGATTCAAAACAACGGAAAACAACAGATCGCCAGGCACACAGAAGCGTTTACTACCAGGGTCGTGGATGGGATTAAAATCGCCTGCAACCTCTTTCGCGAATCGACTGGCCTGAGTCTCCTCGAAATAAACAGCATCACTGTCTTGGTTAAAAAACTCAGATATTTCCATAATGTGTGGTCTCACGCGATAGCCGGCCATGATGGCAAACAAGGATTAATCTAGCAAGCGACAACCGTTAATCAGCGAATGGGGTTTGTCTTACGCTTTCTGAGCAGGATTGAATGAGAAGGTCAAGTTGCTGTGTAACTTCCGGGGCAACACTGACCCATCGGGGATAATATGGTGCCGCGCGATCATTTAGTATCGGCCTATTCCAGCCACGCGTGGTGTCAAACATTGCACGCATGCCGGCATCACCAAACCTTGTCCTATAACCTGCCAAAACACAATCGATGTACGATTGCAAAATAGGATGTTGGTCATTGGCCAAATGCCGGTTGTGCGGCAGGCTGCGGTAAACAAAAACGCTCTCAGCCTGTATCGATGCCGGCAAGTCGAAATCAGCAGCCGACAGCCGTAGACGCTCATAACCGGATTCCCGCTTATCCAGCTCGGCCAACGCTGAGACTGGAATACGCGCAACGACCCCTTCAATACCTGCGCAATCGGAAGTATCTATGGGCTCTATACTCAAAGAGGTACATTGCTGTTGGCGTTCAGGGTCTGCTGTACGGTGCTCCCAAACTCGCTGCCAGCCCTTCAATCGCGCACTTTCCGTAAATTCGCCTTCGGGACGTGTGTCACGGTTCACCAAGGAACCATACCCAAAATAGTAGATCCAGTCAGATGTCATCAACAATACACATTCACATGAGAAAGAGGTAACAGGCGGGTACGTATGATGCACCGTATTATGGACACTATTATGACTAATCCAGCCTCAAATAACACCTATGGGCCCGTGCGTGCGACTTACCCCCATTGGGGTCTACAGTTAACTCGCTGGTTGACCGCCTGTCTCTGTGCGAGCCTGTTTTCTGTGTTTGCCACAGGGTTGAGCTATGCAGCTGGCTTGTCGGTGGAACAACAGAACATGGCTGGCTTATTAGCCGCAGCGGTGCCATGGCCGACTGGTCGAGCGTTAACCGATAATCATCCGCTGGCTTCGCAGACCTTAAGTATTGAAAAACAGGAACGCAAAAACCAGCGTGACGTGCGGTTTATCAATGTGTACCAATACAACTATTCCCAACGTGCCGCGCGACTTGTAGTGATCGACCTGCAGGATGAAACTCTACTTAAAACATCGTCTATAGCGTCAGTTCATCTTCCGCTTAATGATATCGAAATTGAGTACGCAATGTCTCTTTTGGTCAACTCCACTAGTTTACTGGAGTCACTTAAACGCGAACATTTAAAAAGAAGTGCTCAGCCGTTTAGCTCAATTGACGAACTGGACGTAAAAGCTAGCATTTACGAACCACGGGATACAAATCACGCCTGCCAATACGATCGCTGTGCATTGTTGTCACTGTTCGACAACACAAACACGGTTTTTACGATAGAGCCTGTGATTAATTTAAGCACCCTGACAGTATCGGTTCTGAATCGACGATGAACACACTTTTTACTGCAATAAAAAGTGGCTACAAATTCGTCCTGATGACCATGCTAACGTGCTGTTTGCAGATTTTTCAAGTGGCCGGTGCACAAGATACTACCTGCCCGCAAGGTTCGTTGTTACAACAATCGTTTAGCTCAGGCGCTTCCTGGTCTGTTTGCGCAACCGTTAGTCACACCCACGGCTTGGCAATCTCCAACGTGTATTATCGAGCACCGGGTGATACGAGTCGTTCAGTACTGTCTGAGGCGCAGGTGGCTCAGATTCTGTTGCACTACCATGACAAGTCCACTGCAGAACCACAATTTTCACCCTCAACAAATCTCACCGAACAGAGCCGGCAAACGACGATACAAAGACTATCGCAAGCCACCTGCATGGGTGATGTCACCAACGTCGGGGAGCAACCAGAATCTGTGTGTTCTCGCGTGGAAAACAATCGAACGCTCGCCAAGTATGCGCAACGAGAAAGCTTACATAGTGAAGCTTGGGAACTGTCGGCCACCGTACTTAGGGAATCTTTAACACTCAGTATTTCCTGGACGTTCACTGAAGATGGGCAAATACAACCAGAAGTTAGCGTCTCCGGCCGAGCTGCAAGGACACAACTGGACGAACAGTTTTCACAAAATATACGCTCTGACCTTCCGCGACTCACACGCGCCACTATCTTATCAACCTGGCGACTCGTGCCCGCTTTAGATACAGATTCACTCGACACGGTTGAGCAATTTGATTTTCCGTTATTAGTGACAGACCAAAACAGGCGGCCGATGCAAATCAGCGCGATTACAGAGGAAGCATTTGTTGAAGTGGATCGCCAGCAGTTTCGTGGCTGGCGATTGCTGGACGAATCCGGTGCTGGCTACTACCTAGACCCGGCTAACCAAGGTTACGGCTACTCGAGTAGCGTACATCATTGGGCCAATTACGAAGTAGCGTTCACTCGTTACAACGCCTGTGAACAATATGCTTTAGAAAACCCTAGCAGTACCGAAACATGCGGCGCAAATTTAGACGACTTCGTCAACGCAGAATCGTTATTAGAGCAGCAAGTCGTTATGTGGTACAGCCAAGCCCACCTACTTAACCCCAGCATTGAAGATTGGCCAATTTTAGGTGATGTGCAGATTGGTTTCGATTTACTGCCATTCGACTGGACAGATACATCACCCTTTGAAGTTGTGGAATAATCGGATGCCGCACCTAATCGCTCGATATCTACTCTTTATTGCCAGTTTGTATATGGGCTTTTACAACCTGACATTTGCGCAAGAGCCAAGCTGCGCATCAGACTCACGCATTACTGAGCAATTTGATAACGGTGCTGTATGGGATCTATGCTGGGAATCTACAGCGCGAGAAAATCTGGTTCTCAGCGACGTGTATTACACACCACCCAACGGCACTGCATTGCGAGTGTTGAGTTCCGCAAGGCTGAGTCAGCTTCATGTTGCCTATGATGATAGCGATGTCACTTATAACGATGTCACCCAATACGGCCTGGGGAGAGGATATTTATTAACGCTGAAAGAACAAGATTGTCCGCAAGGTGAATTAATTAATATTCAAACCAGACCTGCACTCTGCAAATGGCGGGGTGATGCCCAGAGCGGCCACCACTCCGCTAATCAAGCTGCCAAGACTCATAGCCTGCATCTGTTTTCAGTCTCACAGGTTGGCGCATACGCGTACATAACGAATTGGACGTTTCACGCGAATGGTGCCATAGAACCCAGCGTCGGCGCGACCGGTGCACTACAACGAAGCTCTGATGACACAAGTGAGCCGTATGGGCGAGAGCTTTCCGGCGATCAGGACACCTTGTGGTTATCCCATACACACAACTACTATTGGCGTCTAGACTTCGATATCGGCGAGAGTGCGACCGATGATATCTTTTCCCAAACCCGATACGAAGTGACGCCCGCAGGAACAAGAGCTCAACGCGTGGATCGCTTTGTCACCGAACAAGCGCTTAAAATAAATCCGGATGAACAGGCTAACTGGACGATACACGCTAATGCGCGTGCCGACAGTCCGGCGTTTTCCATCGAACCCATCAGAAGCGGACACCGATTTGAACGACAGGAGGTCGAACCCTACTCCGATTACGATTTCTTTGTCACAGTGGCTAATGATTGCGAACGATTCGCCAGCCAAAATGCCCGCTTCAACCCGGATTGCCTGAACGACGTTCTGCAGTTTGTCGACGGTCAATCCATTGTTGAGGAAGATTTAGTCGTCTGGAACAGAGTGTCGTTCCACCATGTTCCGCGCAACGAAGATCAGCGCCACATGCACACACATTGGGATGGTTTTTTAATCAGACCGCGTAACGTGCTCTCGAGAACCGCTTCGCTTAACGACGCGCCAAACAGTGTGCCGACACTCGCCCCCATGGAGACTCGATATACCAAGCTGGGTGAACTGGTCCATGAAAATGTTGAAGCCAATGATGCAGACGGAGATTTCCTTTTGTACACCGCAACCGGTCTACCTTCCGGCGTCACTATAAACAGCCTTGGTCATTTGCACGGAGAACCCGATGTAGAAGGCAGGTACACCGTCACCATCACCGCAATGGATGATCAACACGAAGCTGCGCGTACATTTTTCTGGACGATTAACCAAACCGGAGCTGCAGAGCGTCGAAAAAGCGGGCGTGTCGACGTGTCTCTACTAACGCTAGTACTCGCATCTCTTATATGGACAAGAAGATCCAACAAGTGTCCAGCTCGTCAGTCTTTATAAACTTGCTATCTTAGAGCTTATTACTTCGAAAGAAGCCAAAACACCCCGATGCCTGCACACGTTTGATCGGATGATTCGGCTTCAGTAACAATAGGACTGTCCGCAGCATCATTTAAAAGCTCGGTGTACCGGAGTATTCGGGTACTTGAGCTACACCGAGTATCAGTGTGGAAGGCTCACCAACACGCGGCGGATTAATCTCAGCCGCGATCGCTGCCGGAGAGATATAAAAAATGCGCCCAACATTAAAAGCGCAGCTGACTGCCATCTAGTCGTTCGTTGAAACGAGATAAGAGAAGTTTCAATCTTCTTTTATATTTTGCTCGATTAAAAAACAGTGACTATCTACTAACAATCTACCCAACACTTAAAACCTAATCATCCGGATAAGACAAACCCAGCACAGCGTAGTGCTTAGCCCGCCCGTCAACTTCAATGGTCACTTCATCATCAACCTGCTTTTTTAACAAAGCTCTGGCTAGCGGTGAATCGATACTGATATGTCGCAATGCCGGATTGATTTCATCAGCGCCAACAATGCGAACAAAGGTGGTCTCATCATCGCTCTCAAGTTCGACCTGAGCACCAAAGAAAATGCTGTTACTGTCGGAACGCCTGTCTATCACCGTCAATTCTGGAATTCGTTTCTGCAGGTAGCGGATTCTCCTGTCGATTCCCGCCAATTCTTTCTTGCGATAGATGTATTCGGCGTTTTCAGAACGATCGCCTTCAGCCGCCGCTGCACTCAGTGCCGCGGTCACCTCTTTACGCCTTTGCCATAGCGCTTTATCTTCGGTCTTCAATCGCTCAAAACCCTGTCGCGTGATATAGGGTGAAGATTTAGGGGCCGGTGGTCTGTATCTGCTCATTCTACTGATGAGGATAGCGCATGGATTTACGTCTACATGCCCTTAAGGCACTTTAGTCAATGTTTATAGACGGACAGATTTAAGATAATCGGTTGCCGCAGTCACACCGCCACTCTGGTGCGCTACCTTCGCCAAATGCAGGCCCATTTCAATACCGGCTAGAGTGCCTAGTAGAGTGACATCATTGATATCACCCAGATGGCCTATGCGAAAAACCTGACCTTGCACCTTGGACAAACCATTGCCTAATGACGTATCGCACTCAGCCAGAATAACTGAACGTAAATTATCAGCATCAACACCATCGGGCACTCTGACAGCCGTTAATACCGGAGAGTGTTCCGACTCTACCGTGCATTGAACCTCCAAGCCCCAAGCCTCCACGGCTTTTCGCGTCGCCGCAGAATGTCTCAAATGACGAGCGAATACGTTTTCAAGACCTTCCTCGTTAAGCATGTCAATAGCTTCAGCGAGACCGAACAGTAAATTGGTTGAGGGTGTGTATGGAAAATACCCGCGCTTGTTCGCCTCTATCATTTCCGACCATCCCCAATAAGAGTTAGGAATGTTTGCCGATTGACTGGCAGCAATAGCTTTTTCGCTTACCGCGTTAAACGACAGTCCCGGTGGCAGCATCAGACCTTTCTGCGACCCAGAGATAGCAACGTCAACACCCCATTCATCAAATCGAAAGTCTGCAGAGGCTAAACCTGAAATTGTGTCCACAAGCAATAGCGCCGGATGATTTGCCGCATCCATAGCCCGCCTTACATCCGCAATCCTTGAGGTACATCCGGTTGAGGTTTCGTTGTGCACAACGCACAAGGCTTTGATGCTATGGCTAGTATCTGCTCGAAGTGCCGCTTCTATGACGTCAGGGTCGGCCCCCCGGCGCCAGTCAGTTTCAATCAACGAAGGATTCAGACCGAGTTTCTCGGCCAACTGCTGCCAGAGAAACGCGAAGTGTCCGGTTTCGACCATCAGCAACTTATCACCTTGGCACAGGGTATTGACCAATGCCGCCTCCCAAGCTCCGGTGCCAGAGGATGGATAGATAATGACGGGCTGCTTGGTTTGGAAAATACCTTGCATGCCGGTGAGCACCCGATGGCCTAGGGACGCGAACCCGGGCCCGCGATGATCAATGACCGGCATATCAATCGCACGAAGAATTCGATCCGGTACGGGGCTCGGGCCGGGAATTTGAAGAAAATGACGGCCGGCTGTGCGCATGATATAACCTACCCAAAATTAGGTAATTGATGATAATGAAATCAAAATTAGTCCTTTTGCCCTCCAAAAGCAATGGCCAGTAGCGACCACGTAGAGATACAACGACGCCTAAAATCTGAAATCGCTGGCGAAGTCCACGGCGATAGGTTCACGCGTGGCCGTTACGCCACCGATGCGTCCATTTATCAAATGATGCCCGCTGGTGTCGTTATTCCCAAAACCATTGAAGATGTTCAAGCCAGCATTCAGATTGCCCGTGAATTTGGTGTACCAATCACACCACGAGGTGGTGGAACATCACAATGTGGTCAAACGGTTAACCATGGATTAATCCTGGATAACTCACGGTACCTGAACAAACTGATCAACCTTGACGTAGAACATCGCCGGTGTGTCGTAGAGCCCGGCATTGTGCTCGATGATCTTAATCGACAGCTTAAACCACACGGGCTGTGGTATCCGGTTGATGTATCCACATCGTCAAGAGCCACGATAGGAGGCATGACCGCCAATAATTCTTGCGGACAACGCTCTATTTATTACGGCACGATGCGTCATAACGTGCATTCTATCGATGCCATTCTGCCTAACGGCGATTTCATGCACTTCGGTGAACTTCCCGAATCATCTAACGCACTTGCCGACAATCAGAAAACTCTAGTTAACAATTTACTCAAACTGGGAACCGACGAAGCCGAAACCATAAAAGCTCGCTTTCCCACGGTGTTGCGACGAGTCGGCGGGTATAACATCGATGCCCTGATTCCAAAAACCGAACAGCCATCTGAAAAACACAATTTATCGAATTTACTGGTCGGGTCAGAGGGCACACTTGCCTATTCAACAGCGATAGAACTACAACTCTGGCCACTGCCGAATAATCGTGTGTTAGGGGTTTGTCATTTCCCGAGCTTCTATCAAGCGATGGACGCTACTCAATACCTTGTCGAGTTAGGTCCCCACGCCATCGAATTAGTCGATAACACCATGATTGCGCTAGCTCGAGACATTGACCTCTACAAGAAGTCGATAGCCGAATTCGTAAGAGGTGAACCGGCAGCTCTTCTTCTGGTTGAGTTCGCGTATGAGTCCGAGTCTGAAAACCTGCGCCATTTGCGCCTACTTCACGAGCGCATGGCAGATTTGGGTTTCACCTGGTCAGGGACCGGTGAAAACTGGGGCGGCGTCGTCGATGCCATCGATCCAGCTTTTCAAGCTCGTATTGCAAACGTGCGGAAGGCTGGTCTTAATATCATGATGTCAATGAAATCAGAAGGAAAACCGGTTTCATTCGTTGAAGACTGTGCTGTGGAACTACCCGATCTTGCGCAATTCACAGCAGAATTGACTGAAGTTTTTGAACGCCACGGCACGCCAGGCACTTGGTACGCACATGCGTCCGTTGGTTGCCTACACGTCCGTCCAGTGCTTAATTTAAAACTGGAAAAAGACGCCGACACGATGCGCGAAATTGCAGAACAAGCGTTTGATCTCGTGCTTAAGTACAAAGGCTCGCACTCTGGCGAGCATGGTGATGGTATTTCGCGTTCTGAGTTTCACACCAAGATGTTTGGCCCTCAAATGGTTAAATGCTTTGAACAGGTCAAACAACTGTTCGACCCCGATAATCTGTTCAATCCGGGAAAAATCGTTAACGCTCCTCGCATGAATGACCGTAGCCTTTTCCGTTACCAACCCGGCTACAAGATGATTGAAATTAAGCAGGAGCTCGATTGGTCGGCTTGGCCCGGTGCTAACGGAGGCCTGCAAGGCGCCATTGAGATGTGTAACAACAACGGTGCCTGTCGAAAGTTAAACGGAGGCTCCATGTGTCCTTCTTATCGAGTGACCGGCAACGAAAAAGACGTCACCAGAGGAAGAGCCAACACACTGCGCTTAGCACTGTCAGGGCAATTAGGAGAGGATGCACTGACTTCACCGGACATGCTGGATACGATGAAACTATGCGTTTCCTGTAAAGCCTGTAAAAGAGAGTGTCCTACAGGTGTTGATATGGCGAAGATGAAGCTAGAGGTGCAAGCCGCTTATGGCCGTAAACACGGGTTTTCACTTCGCGATAAAGTGGTTGCACATCTCCCCAGGTACGCTCCCTACTTCAGCAAAATCAGCGCACTGATTAATCTGCGCAATTCTCAACCGTGGCTGGCCACATTGCTTGAAAAAACCCTGGGCTTTGCTGCACATCGGCAACTACCTACGTGGAGTAATAACCCCTATAAAGAACATCGACAAGCTAGCGGTCATGAACGTGAAGTGGTGCTGCTTGCCGATACGTTCAATACCTGGTTCGAGCCTGCAGTGCTTCGCGATGCACGTACGGTGTTACAAGCTGCCGGATACACGGTACACACCGCACAACTACCCGGTCAGAGAAAACTGTGTTGTGGCCGTAGCTATCTATCCACCGGCATGATTAACGAAGCTAAAGCGGAAGCTCAACGAATGATAGATGCGCTGCACCCCTGGGTGCTTAAGGGCGTGCCCGTCGTCGGCTTAGAACCCAGCTGTTTATTAACGCTAAGAGATGAATACCCCGTTCTATTGCCCGGTGATGCTTCCAAACTGCTTGCGAAACACGCCGTATTACTAGATGAGCTGCTACTCAAAGACCATGAACTGAACCGCTTAAATTGGACTCTGCATGCACCAGCACCACAAGCCCTGTTGCACGGACACTGTCATCAAAAAGCACTCGATGTATTTTCAACGGTCGAGCAAACCTTAGCCATGATTCCGGGAATGGATGTAAACACCATTGACTCAGCGTGCTGCGGAATGGCCGGTGCATTTGGTTATGACAAAGAGACAGCAGATATCTCGGTAAAAATGGCTGAGCGTGATCTACTGCCAGCTGTTAATGCGGCCGACGAAGATACTTTAATAGTCGCAGACGGAACCTCATGCCGACATCAAATAAGTGATACGAGTAACCGGCAAGCACTGCACGTTGCACAGGTATTTGCGCTGGCGTTAAAACAACCGCAGCCGCAACCTGGCCCCAAAGAATCCTCGCCTGCTCACACTAGCGAATCTATTTATTCATGATAGGTTAGCCGGGCAAAATCAATGGACATTCTAAGGCGCGCAAGCTTTAGCCGCTGCAGACAGTACCGGTATCAACTTAGCCGACAATGGGAAATAGGCGATGGACATTGTGTGTTCATCGGCCTGAACCCAAGCACCGCTGACGCTTATACCGACGACCCGACGATAAGACGATGTATGGACTTCACCCAACGCTGGGGTTATTCCCGGATGACAATGGTCAATTTGTTTGCCTTTAAAACCCCTCATCCGGCTCTACTGAAAAAAGCAGAAGATCCTGAAGGTTCAAACAACAGGCGCGTACTGAAGCGCCACTGTTCGTCAGCTAACCTAATCGTCGCTGCTTGGGGCGCTCATGGAACCTACGCTAATCAGGCAAACCGATTAGCCGGTATTTGGCGTGATGTTCCAGTGTATTGCTTTGGCTTAACCAAGACCGGACAGCCACTACACCCGCTATATCAACGCTCAGATGCGAAATTGATCCTTTTTTCATAAACGTAAGCTGCAAACACGGCGCTGAAACAGATGACCTAGAACAGTCACTGCCGAATATAAGTCTTCAACCTCTACGGTTACTCCGCACTAAACTTCTCCCTTCTACGGCCGATTACCTCAAGAGGTCGACTGATTCTCAAAATATAATGGTGATGTAGATAACATTCGTGAGTAAAGAAGCCACTAAAAAATCCGGATTTTTCGGCCTGTTTGGGAAATCCGAACCTGAGCCGGAAGAGCGACTGCCTGGGCAGAAAGTGTCCACACCCAAGTTCGAAGCGCCGAAAAAGCTGGATAAGCGCGCTATCAGCGGCGACAGGGTCGTGTGCTCCTGCAGTATGCAGCTGCCGAAGGTCGATGCGTTTAATCGGCTTAAAACTCTGAGAAAAGGGTATTTAATCTTCAATACTCGTGGAGGCGCATTCTATCTTTCTCAGCAGTTCACTGACGAGACGATCACTCAACTGTTTTTACCCGGCGAAACAGGCCTTATTAAAGAATTTAAGCTCTATCCACGCGGAGGCAGTGAAATTTCTCTGGGTCAGGTTCACGCTCGCTTTCTGTATTTTACAGACACTCAGCCGCTTCCCGGTATGGTCTTGAGATTTGCAAATCTGTCAGAACAGCAGTTAGAGTTGCTGAACAAGCTGACTAATGAACTGCCCAAAATCGGTGCCAGTGAAAATTCGATTATAGCGAATGCGCTAAAACGAAAGCGATAAGCGGTTAGCAAATAGCGCTTATCCGTGCGTGGCTGCCGCCCACGAACCGCCAACACGCACTATTACTCATCTGCGGTTGCAAACTGCCCCCTAACGCCTATAAGGATTGGTCCGATAGTTGAAAGTCGGAGATCAAACGCTTCCAATTAACCAGTCGTATACGCATGCTTCGCAATCGATTCCTCGCCATCACATCGCTACTAGCTGCAACTCTGCTCGCAAGCGCTTGTGACAGTTCAAGAGGCTCTCTTATCAGTGGGGATATTAAAAACCTTCTTGATCCGAATGCGCTAACCGATGAGACGGGCGATAGTACCAGCAACTCTGACGATACGTCAGATTCGAGTAATGACAACAATGCGCGAGTCAGCGGCGATACCCATGTCAATGGTGCAAATGCACTAACGCCTATCGTTAATTCCGTTTCCTCGACAATCACAATACGCGGTGCCGATATCGTGCTGCTCATTCAAGGATCAAATTTGCCTGACAGTTTGCAGGTAAATCTTGACAACGACTCCAGTAGCTGCCAAGTTTCTCAGTTGCTAACGGTTAATTCAAACAGCAACCTGGCCAATACGCTGGAGGCCGTATGCACGACCAGCGCAATCACTAATCGACAAGTGTTTGTAAGAAGTGCGACGGGTATTGAAATACAAGGCTCACCATTAGATTTTTCAGCAACGAACATCACTGTTGATTCTAGTGATACTAGGAATAGCTCTAACACATCAAATACAGAAGGCGATTTGCAGACCGCCACAAACGAACCCACCGCAACACCGCCTGTAAGCACCTCACCCGCCGATCAAGACAATGAGCCTATCGCTGGCTTGAGAGAGTTGGCACAAACGTTTATCGATGCACCAAGTAACATCCGTCTGTTGGAGGCAAACGCCAGCATACATCTTACCTGGGATGCCGTTGGATCTGTTGAAGGCTACAACATCTATGCGTCGCAGTCACCAGCGCCTCAACCCGGTGCTAGTGGCGTAACGACGTATACGTCAACACAGCCTGCTATAGAGATAACTGATGTTGAAGTCGGTGAAAAATACTACGTAGCCGTGAGCGCTTACTTTAACAACAATGAGAGTCAGCGTAGCGCTGATTTTATGGTTCAAGTTGCCGCAGCTAAACAGTCAAAATACGGTGCCTTGTTTGAAATTTCAGGAACAGTCAGTTTGCAGGCGGAGACGCGCATCTCGACCAGTGCAGCACCAACCCGTTTTTTAGACCAAAGCGCTGATGGCAGATATACCGTTTTTCTATCCCACTCAGACAATCTTGTTAGTAAGGCCTTGCGTGGATTCGATCAGGTATTTCTGCACGACAAAGAACACGACCAAATTACGCTGATTTCACAATCCGCTTCGGGTGAACCTGCCAATCGTCACACATCTAGCCCGCAAATTAGCGACGACGGCTCAATCGTGGTTTTTGTATCAGCGGCAAGCAACCTCGACAGGTCTGTTCAGACATCAGGAAGTACCACACAACTCTTCATGGCCAATACCCAAACAGCAGCCGTCAATTTGATATCTGCAAGTGCACTGAACGCAAACCGAGCGGCGAACTCAAACTCCTTCGCGCCAGTCATTGACAACAATGGCACTAACGTTGTTTTTTCCTCACAGGCAGATGATTTAACCACATCGACGAAAACTCAACGTTCTCACTTATATCACTACAATGCCTCATCGAGTAGTCTGACAAAACTAGACACTCATCGAGACTCCGCTCCGGCAAGTTTAACTACCACAGTACAGGCTGATGCAATATCACCTGATGGGAATTATCTATTTTACCAGCTCAACATACCTGGAACTTCACCTAGTCTTCATCGACTTAAACTTCAAGAATCTGTTCAAGAGAACTTAGCTTTTGACGAGACAATAAACCTCGGTGGTGCCTATGTACATAGTATTTCCAACGATGCCAATACTGCCCTAATCAGCTATGACGATTCCACCCGGACAGCTCTGTATTCACTAACCGAAAAATCGTTAGTTAAACTAGGTGGCTCGTCAAACTCAGTAGCTAAAGGACTCAGTGGTGATGGGTCAGTTGCGATCGTTTGGTCTAACGAAGACTTGCAACTAAATAACGCTATTACACCTTCCGGCGATGGGAATCACTACATAGTGAATACTAACACTGGCTACGTTAAGGAATCTGTATTAGATATCCAATCCATCAGCAACGATGGACTGGTGTTCTTGTATACGACACAATCTGACAGTCAGGCAACACAACTGCAATCGATACAGCATTAGTTAATCTCTTACCGTGATTGTCCAACGGTTGTGACGCTAGCCCACCAACTCCCTTCATCGATTTTCGGATACCCTAGTTGCCCTACCTTACCAACGAGGCATAGGCCTCTGTAGTTTGCCAGATGTTAGGCACTCATTCGTCACGTTTTCTCGCCTGAATTTTAACGCCCAGTATTAACTTGCCGGCAAATATAAAGCGACTTCGGCACCGGGCAATGGTTAGTTCATCTGACAGTGCTTCTACCATTGGTTACTTCCATTCGTTACATTTAAAGTAAAATTGTTACAAAAACTCGAAGTATTTGGCATACAGTTACATATAGCATGCGATGTAGCAAAACTCTAACCCTATTAAAACCATCACTATGGCAGCTGATTCGTCCACAGACTCGAAAAGCCTCGGTATAGGTCCATGGCATAAAAATATTCGCCTCTACAGCGGCTTAGTGCTATTCGTGTTTGTGAGTGGTCACCTTGCCAATCACGCCGTGGGACTGATCTCCTTAGAGGCCATGGAAGCGGTCAGGGACTTTCGAACATTAGTATGGCGCAACAGCATAGGTTCTGTGATTTTGTTAGCAGCGTTGCTGTCACACGTGGTCTTGGCTTTTTATAAATTCATTAAACGTCGTTCATGGAGAATGAGCCTGTGGGAAGCAGTACAACTCTCCTTCGGCTTAGTCAT
>JBGCGD010000008.1:0-31294 GCA_045110515.1 Granulosicoccus sp.
CTATCAGGATCACTTAAATCGGCAGCAATATCTCGACTCGGCGTATCTTGTTTAAAGCTAACAAAAATTCCGTAGCGGCTTCTAGTTGAACGCCGCTTGGCATCAAACGCAACAAGCTGATTAGACTCCAGCCCTTCCTCACCTGAGTCGGATTGAGTGGTTAAGAGTGCGTCAACCCGCACCAACCCTTTTATATTGGCAGCTTCCGATTCACGACTTAAACCCAGCTCACCAACGGCACGTGTGGCGCTAAGCTCACCATCGCCTGAAGGTTCTAAAAAGTAGTTGTCATCGAAGCGTTGATCGAGCGTAATTGAGGGCTCAAAGACCCACACATCTGCAAACGCCGGCGCGACAGAAAACGTGCATGCAGCCAGCAATGATCGACATAGATAACTTTTCTTCATTTTCTCGCCTCCCATCAAGGAACGAGGACAACGTCACCGCTTTGAAGAATGATGTTCTGTTGTAAATTTCGCCCACGGGATATCGAGCGAAAATCGAATGCAAACGTAATTTCCCGGCCATCTTGTCTGCGCAGAATCTGAATATCTCGACTATTTGCATACGGGGTAAAACCCCCAGAAAGCGTGAGCGCCTGTACGACATCAACGTAACGGCCGAGTGTAAATTGCCCAGGCTCTTTAACCTCGCCCAAAACAAAAATGGTGTAACCCGAAATTTTATCTACGGAGACGGTGACTTCTGCATCGGGCACGTAACGCTGGAGTCTGGAGCGGATCTCGTCTTGCACTTCCAGAGGGGTTCTGCCAGATACCTGAATATCACCTGCCAGCGGGAAGGACACGCCGCCATCGGGGCGAACCAGCACCTTGCGATCCAGGTCTTCCTCTTTCCACACTGAGATGTGTAGGACATCTTCAGGCCCAATACGATACTCAAGCCCTGAGCTCTGCGCGTGTGAGGCTGCGGGCAGCATCAAAAATGCTGAAAGCAAAACACTGAGAGTCAGCAAATGACGCAAAGCAGAGGAAAGTCTAACTGGCATGAGATCTAACTCCTATGGAGTGCTTAGGCTACCGGTGAGACTCCGATAGACGAAACAAGTTTCTTAAAACGCATTATAGCTGATCGTACCAACAAGCAAGTGATCCCGATCAGCTAGCACTACATCAAAATGCGACTACTGGATGGTTTCAGTTGCCGTATCAATAACCTCGTCCCGCAGCGTAGTCGCATCATAGATCGTGCGGAACATATCGACTTGCTCGATCTCAGAGCCCTCTGTGAATAATTGTTTCAGGTGCCCGAAACTAAACGGCTGGTAACGAAGTTCGGCCGATACCGTGTAGGACCCTGAGATCTCCACTGGGATACGGTAGGTGACTGTATCGCCACCACCCAGGAAGTCTGGGTCTTCAACTGCCTTGCCAAACGTGCCGAAACTATCGGGAAGCGATGGGTCGTTCTGAATAGCGAAACGATTGAATCCAGACGGCAACAAACGGTTGTCCTTCAAGAATTGGCTACCGTCTAGAAGTGAATGCGTTCGGTCACCATTTATATCACCGACGATAGACTGGTAAACCTGAACCTGAGTTGGCGACGTTATAACGTCATAGTGCTGCTCCCAAGATGCAGGGCTGCTATCTTCTGATACACCCACGATGCTACCGTTCGCATTAATCCGGCCGCTTTCGAAGACCTGCTGTCCGCTCGCATCAAGCACCAGAACATGCAAGTACACGCGTCGTGAATGATAGCCTCCAGGGAGCTTGTGACCAGTGTTGTTTTGAATGTTCACATCAAAACTCAAAGTGCCGTCGCTGACAGCCCCTTGTGAGATTGTGACATCGGCAGACGTCGTCAGGAACTCCCGGTTCCTGGCGATAGCGCCATCAAAGTCCAAGCCTGGCTTAATACCTAGCTCGTCTGAAAAGTTCTTAAACATATCCTGCATGACTGTGTTCGCACCTAGGAAGACATGCTCTGCAAAGTCTTCACGCTTCTCAGGGGCGCCTTGCCCGATGAAAACCTCCTCATCAACCACCGGCATATGGCAATCTTGGCAGGAAGCTTCCTTAGGTCCGCCAGTCGCATAGTCACTCTTCAACCATTCTGTGTAGATCGCTTGTTCAGCAAAATGATCAACACCTTCAACAGTTTCACCATTGGAGTTTACCGGTTGCAAATTTAGGTTGTGGCACGTTGCACAACTTTCAGAGGTACTTAGATGGGGTCCGTATTGCGGTAAGAAGCCTGCTTGCTGACGCATGTAACCCACATCAGGGTCCGTGTATTGACCATAGGCTGGTCGGTCCGCGACATCACCGGTCGGTGAGCCTAAAATCGTATAGCCTCCGGTCATACTTTCATCGTTACCGAAGTTGACGTCTTCCATTTGATGACAGAGCGAGCAGCTAACGCCGTCCATTGCATGATTGAACAGTTCGTTCTCCTCATTCATGGAATAGATGCCTGGCTGGAAGTCTATTGCACCAACCTCACCCTTATCAAACAAACGTAAATCCAAGCCTTCTTTTTTTGCAAAATCATTAGCCATTGGGGCATGGCAGACTGTGCACTTATCATTAATCGTGTCTTCCAGCATGGGGAATTGATGCAACTCAGATGCAACTACAGCATGCCAGTAGGGATCACGTGCCGAATTGGCCATCACACTGGTTTCCCAGGCAGTACCGATTGAGACATTTCGTGTAACGCCCGGCACCGGGGTGTTGATCGTCATGGAGGAATCGTTATGGCAAGAAGTACAAGAGTCGCTCCCCGAATGATGCGTACCCTCAAATGCTGCATCGGCTCGCGCAATGTCAGGCGTAGCCCCTCGTGGCGAGCCACCGATTAATATATCGTCCCCACCTCCAGAGCCACCGCCGCCGCAAGCACTCAGAAACGTCATAAAAGCCAACATCAGGCCAACGCGGGTTCTAGCAGTTAACGTTCTGGTAAATTCCATAACTAAGCTCTGCATCGGGATTTGTTGTTATAAACAGAACCCGTTGTTATTAATTGAATGAGGAAACGGAATATACGAAACACCTCATCATTGTGTTCGTAACGGCCTGAGTCACTTGCAGTTAAGCCAAAACTAACAATCGGGCAGTTTTCAAATGGTTACTACGCTGGTTCAGCTAGTAGAGTGGATTACGTTCTGCACTGATGCCAGGTTCACCCTCTAGTAGTCGCTAGGTTCTAATACCGTGATGGTTTTCGCAATGTTATCCACGACCCAGATTGTTCCTGGAAAAATATCTGTATCGCCTTGTGCAGTTACATCTAATGGCACTGTGCCAAGACCATCTTTCAATAGAGATTTAGACTGGACAACCGTTCCATTGTTAGCAAGTTCAACACGATAAAGCTTCTTACCAAATGCAGCCGCTATCAAGTTACCTTTCATGGAGCCGGAAAAGTTGGATGCGGTGTATTCAACCATACCGTTGGTTGATTCAATGTTAGTTGTTAGCGATCCATCTCCCTTACCAGGAATTTTAAACGTACATTCTTCGGGGTTTTCAGCAACTTCAACAGGCGACTGTCCACCAAATGTATTCGCTTTGTTACCGCGAGTTGGATTAGGATGACCTGCGTAGTACCCCTGGCTGATCAAGTGCAGCCCATCAGGGTATTTATTACCCCCATTATCGATGGTGTTTAAACAGGTATTGTTGGGTGAACCACCCCAACTGGTATTCGAACCGTTGTCCCATACATAGAACTGGCCCGATTCCGTGTACACGATGTCGTAGGCATTACGCAAGCCACTGGCGAATATTTGCACCGGACCACCAGCCACCAGTTTCGCCTGATTCAAACCATCATGACCACCAAACGGATCGTATTGATCAGCAGGGCCATCTAACGTGGGTAAATCGTACGTTGTGTTGCCAATCGCAGCCAGATCAATGACCAAAGTGGCAGCCGATAGCGCATACTCGCTTAGCTCTGCAAAGTTGTTCGATGGTGAGCCTTGATTCGTATGCCCACCAACATTTAGATAAATTTTATTCCCCACTAAAACCAAACCGTTGGAGACGTGGTTCTCCTCTGATCGTGGCAAACCACGAACCAGATCTTGCTTGTTCCAAGTACCGCCAGTACGAGTCAACTTATGCAGTATCCCTGAATTCGTGTCCAATCCGGAATCGTTACCAGAAGGTCCTGCAGCCTGACGTGGATCACTAGAGGCTGCATAGATTACCGGCTGTGCAGCCGTGCCCACAACGTGGATTCCAGTCAGTAGACGCTTACCCGACCAATCAGTTGTTCCATCATCATTATGATTAGGCACAGCTTTGATCAAACCGATAGTTTCAAACAGCGTTGCAGAATAGTTGTTTGGGCCGTTACGATTTACATTAAAGACGTGAATTAAACCGTCCATCTCTGCAACATACAAACGATTATCAGGACCGAACTGTATGGATGTGCCTCGGGTAATCTCCTGTGTGGTGGCTAACACGCTATCAGTAAAGTTTACTGGCACCGACTGACCCGTGATGACAGTTCCCTGAGCATCTATTTCTAAGGAACCATTGTTACCATCATGGAACACTTCAAATTCTGCTGATTTGAAGCCCTGCGTGCCTGTCTGCAACGTCGTTTGAACGTTCATCTGTTGACCGGCCGCCAGAGTTGTTGGTGTGAAGTCCAGAGAAAAGTCACCTGAATTAGTACCACTGATTTGAATTGCAGAAACGTTAATCGATGGAGCACCAGCCTCACCATCGTTCTTTAACGTAAAGTTAATTTTTGCAGTGCTGTTTTGCAACGCTTGTCCGAACTCTACTTTATTTGTGGAGCTCGATAAATCAGACGTCAGAGGGTAACGTGCGTTAGCAGTAAACAAAACAACATAAGGAGTCGTAGCCCCTGCGATTTTCAGACGGATACCTGCAGCCTTGTCACCCGGAGTCAGCGGCGTAAAATTCACCGTCACGTCTTGAGACTCATCACCACCAAGGGTAATGAAGCCATTGAAATCTGTTGCGAACTCATGTGCGCTCTTACCAAATAACTCGACGTCCAGAATGGATATCGCGGGCGATCCTACACCGCCCGTATTTTTCAAAGTGAACGTTGAGTTAGAAGACTGACCTACTTCAACCAAACCAGCGTCTACCTTACTAGGGACGATTGAGAGCGAAGAATTGGTACTGACAGTGCCGGTCCCAGAGAGAGGTATTGAAATTTGACCGCTGGAAGCAGCCGTAGTTTCGGGGTTATCTTGAGCACTGACCTGTTGAAAAGATACGAGCAACACCAAAAGGCTTGCCATGAAAACATTGCCCGACCAGACCAGTAGTTTGTAAACCATCCGTAATGACCTTTTGAAAATTTATGCGCCCAAACAAGATGTGAGAGAGCTAACGCTTTTTTGCAATTTTCGTGACAAGATCGATAATTCACCCAAATATAGCAATGTGGTTACGAGAACGACGACTCGCCTGTGAGCAACTTGGGCCATAATTACCGCATTCCCAATAGGTCAACTTTAATGCGTCTCACCGGTAAGAACCCAAGGTTATATGCAATGGCTGCAATCGCTATATTGCTGTTACCCCTGAGCGGATTTTCAGCAGATCTAAGCCCACTGGACCAACCTCTACCAGTTGCGGGGAATCAGATTCCTGGCAAGCCGGGCGTTGTATCTTTGCAAGGACAATCAACCATTCTCACCACCGACACTTTGACCGCTCAGAACGAATTACGTGTAGAGGTTGCTGAAGAGCAACGCCAGCTGGAATTACTGCCCAGAGACGAACTGGTAGAAAAAGCTGAAAACGGAGAACGGGCTGCACAAGTAGTGTTAGGTGCTGACTTTGCGAAAGAGGCCACCCTGCTCTCTTTCGCACCCGCTGCGGCTAACGACGCCCTCAGCGACGCCGCCCGATGGTATTCATTAGCGGCTAGTCGAGGTTTTCCAGGCGCACCGTCACTGGATCAATCTGGCGTTCGTTTTTACCCCATCCGCATTCAACGGCCCCTACGCAAGTAAGCAAATAGCCCCCGAGCCCCATTTACTGCATGTTAAGACGGCGATAGGTTTCATTTAGCTGTTGGTGTAATAACGGGCTTTCTGGCTCCCACGTTTTGCGATGCTCCAGAGTCTTTCGGGCAGACTCCCAATGACCCGCTCTCAATCTTGCATCGAGCAAAATTTGCTCGAAGAGATCTCTTTGCGCATGGCTACCACCAATCTTCCATATTTGCGATCTGACGGGAGCCAGGATCTCCACCGCCTTCTCAGGATCTCCGTGGGCATGGGCCACAATACCTTCAGCCACGGGAACACCGACGGATTCCCACAGGCTCTTATCTTGGCTCACTACCGGATTGACGGCTTGTTGTTTAATCAGCGCCAATAGAGAAGTTGCATGAGGGGATTTTGCCTTCGCCAAGCCATAGAGATACTGCAGACATAGAAAAGGTTGTATCACATCGTCCGCTCGGGACTCTAGATACGGCAATAGTGAGTGCCACCGCTCACCGACATCAACTTGAGCCATCTCCAGACGCGCAAGCAAAGACACGGCGCCAATTTGATCCTGACTATAATCAGGCTGAACACCCCAGCAACGATCATCGTAGATATTTAACGCAGCCCTTACATCGCCGTTCGCTATTTCAAATAAGGCGATATGCCACCAGTTGTGCGTAAACATGAAGGAGTTCAGATCTTTCCAACTCTGCGCACTGGAATTGAGAATGCCCAGTCCTTGTTTCGTTGTGCCTCGACTCAAGTGCACATGCGCTAAAGCATGGTGCGCCCAAGGTTCATGTGGGTTAATAGAGAGAGCTGTGTGGGCAGATTTTTCGGCAAGATCAATCTCATGAGATTGTTCATAACCAAAGGCAATCATGCTATAGATTGGAGCGCGATTAGCGTTGGCAGACTGACCCGCCAACGCCAGTTTTAGCATAAGGGCTGCGTCCGCTGCATTAAAGGCATGGTACTGAACTACCTTTAAAAGCGACAAATCGTGTGGGTAGGCGGCGCATAAGGCTTCACCTATTGCGATAACTTTTTTAAAGTCATATCGCTGCCAAGCTTTAACCAATGAAAGCAAGCCTTTTTCCCGCTCATTGAGCCCGCCTATGCTTTCAACGCGCAGGCTGTATGGGATAGATTTTGAAGGCGCTTCCGGGCGTTCTAAAAACATCCAGAGCATGGCCGAATAAATATTGGCAAGCGGGCTGTCTGGGTAGTCGTCAGCCGCATGCAACACGTTCGCCGAACGGGGTTGGTACGCAACAAAGCCGTCACAGAAATCGTTGATGCCTTGAAGAGCCCCGGCAGGACCTGTGCAATGCAATCCATGGTTGTCTGTTAAACGAGCCGACATAAATACTATCCACCTTCATTGAACAATCAGAAATAGCGTACAGTCTAACGCTTAAACCTCTGACACTAATTCAGACCGGACGTTTCAAGCATGCCCGTACTTAAGACTCACGAAATCCATTTGCACTACCAACGGCTCGAAGCTCAGGAACCTACCGACCAGCCACCCCTTCTTATGCTATCAGGCATGGCCAGCGACAGTGCGAGCTGGCAACCGGTTATTGAGAGTTTGAACCAGAACTTAGAGCTGATTCTGCCGGACAATCGTTGCACCGGGCAAACACTGCCAAACCCCGTTCAAACCGATAGGGAGAAAATGGTAGGCGATGTTTTGAAGTTGCTCGACGAACGACAGATAGATCGCGTCAATATTCTTGGTCACTCTATGGGCGGTATGCTTGGTTGGGCTCTAGCCGCTGGGGCACCCGATAGAGTGAATACACTGGTCGCTGCCGCAGCACTACCTAGCGTCATCCCCGCCAGAATTGCGCTATTCAAATCACTCAACGCTTTACGTCATAAGGAAACAGAAGCGCAGTGGTTTCGACTCTTTTATCAATTTCTATTCTGTGCAAACTTTTTTAACGACGAGCTCTCAGTGGACACTGCGGTAAATGCATCTTTGAACTATCCGTTCAAACAAAATGCCGAGAGCTTTGCTAAGCAAGTGGCAGGCCTAGAGAGTTTTATCGAGTCACCGGATCTAAGCGCAATTGAATGCAACGTGACGCTTATTACTGGCTCACATGATGTACTTGCAACACCAACGATGATTGAAGAATTTGCAGCCGATAAAACATTCGTTGAGACGAATATCATCAACAATGCAGCACATGCTCTGCACTGGGAACAACCTAAACAGTTTATTAGTTGCGTTCAGAGCGCACTGGGCACTCACCCTTAGCGCTAATCTATAGCACTCCATACTGGCAGAGTATCGTTCGATGTCGCGGTTGCGTGATAGACACCTCTGGCAATAGCACGTGACAAACAAACGGCTGCTGCATGCCCTAGTTGCATGCTGTCAATGATGGGGTCTTGCAGTTCAACTTCAGCGGTCGAGAGCGCAAAGACTAGATCGCCGTCAAATGGCGTGTGAGACGGCACAATCGCTCTTGCCATACCGTCTTGCGATGCCACAGCGAGTCGCTTGAGCTGCGCCTTATCCAATGCGGCGTTAGTGGCAACGATAGCAATGGTTGTATTCATACCTGCAGGTAGATCAGATGATGTCGCACCGTCGTTACGCAGCGCTTCGTATGCGCGTAATTTTTCATTCTTGGGTAGTAGGTTAGAGCAGCTACGCGTTGAGGGACCTAAGCCACCAAACTCATCGCCCATTTCAAAAGGAGCCGCCCAGAAACGATTGCTGTCTGGCGACACAACACTGCCGTGGGGATTAACGACGACCAGAGCACCGACGATCAGCCCATTTGGCATTACCAGAGAAGCCGAACCCAGCCCGCCTTTCAACACCGCAGTGGTTGCACCCGCACCAGCGCCATGACTACCCAGTAGAAAGTTCTCGTCAGCGCCGTGATAAGCCTGAACGCCGAGTTTCCTATAGGGATTTTCCGTCCAATCGGAAGCGCCACCATTGATAAGATCGAAGATAATGGCCGAAGGTACTATCGGCACTTTCACGGGCCCCACCTGAAGTCCACGTTGCTGAATCCGCAATGCGTCCATAACACCCGACGCCGCATCCAGCCCGAAAGCAGAACCTCCAGAGAGTACCAACGCATCTACCTGCTGAACCAGCTTATCCGGTGCTAGGCAATCTGTCTCACGCGTACCTGGCGCACCACCCATGACATCCACACTTGCGACAAAAGGCTTCTCAGACGTGACGACAGTGACACCGGTTTTTATATGAGCATCATCGGCACACCCGACTTTAATTCCGGGCACATCGGTAATGAGGTTTCGTTTACCGACTGTCCATTCTAAAGTTTCACCGTGTTGCATCATTATCTTTCGCTTTGAGGTATTTTCAATGTGGGAGCCGCGGCAATGAGTTGCTGAGTATATGGATGCTGAGGGTCTGAAAAAACTGTTTGAGTGTCACCACGCTCTACTATTTTTCCTTTTTGCATGACTAGCACACGATCACTAACACGCTGCACAACAGACAAGTCATGGGAGATAAATAAGTAAGCCAAGCCTTCACGACTAGCCAAATCATGCAAAAGCTCTAACACCTGTGCACGCACGGAAACATCCAACGCAGACACGGCTTCATCTAGGATAATTAATGCGGGTTTGATAATGAGTGCTCGAGCAATCGCAATACGTTGTCTCTGCCCACCTGAGAATTCATGAATGAACTTATCCGCATCACTAGTTGCCATGCCAACACTTTCCAAGGCCTCAGACACTCTGAGGTTTGTCTCCAGCGCAGTGGGCTGTGTGTCTAGCAAGAACAAAGGCTCACTAATCAGTCGCCTGACTTTATGCCTTGGATTGAACGAACCGAAGGGATCCTGAAAAACCACCTGCATCTGTCGCCGCGCTTCTCTGGACACTGTTCGAGCGGCACTGACAGATTCGCCGTTGAGTGATATCGAACCGCTGTGGAGCTTCATCAACCCAAGCAAAGCTCGGGTCAGTGTTGATTTCCCACAACCGCTTTCGCCCACTAGCCCCACACTTTCACCGTGCTGAATATCAAAGCTGACGGTATCAACTGCACGAAACGCAGTCGGGCGCGAGAAAAAACCCGGCTGGGGAACCCGGTACTGACAAACAAGATCGTGCACCTCCAACAAAGGTGCCTCGTTTAACGCCGCCACTGAATCCCTTTGAGTGACTCTGCGCTCCACTTGCGTGAGTGCAGATGCTTCAAACAGCAGTTTCGTATAGTCATTAGTTGGGTTCCCAAAGACAGAATACAAACTCCCTTGCTCTATCACCTGCCCGGACTTCATTACAACGACATCATCGGCCATCATGGAGACAACCGCCAAGTCATGAGTTATCAGCATTAAAGCAAGGTCTTCGTCACGCTGTAGGGTTTTTAATAAGTCAAGTATGCCGGCTTGAGTTGTTACATCTAATGCAGTGGTCGGTTCATCGGCGATGAGTAATTTGGGTTTACACGCAACTGCTATCGCAATCACCACACGTTGGCGTTGCCCGCCTGACAATTCATGCGGATATCGGCTCAAAGGAAACGCATAGTTGGGTAGACCTACCCGCTCTAATATTTCTTCTGTGAGTTTTTGTGCTTCTGCATTAGACACTCTACGATGCAAACGAATACTTTCACTGACTTGATCACCAATTGTTTTTACAGGATTCAAGGCAGTCATTGGCTCTTGAAAGATCATGCCGATATCACTTCCACGAATATCACAGAGCTGCCCTTCGGACAACTCGCAAAGCTCTTGCCCATCAAACAGAATGCTACCGCTTGACTCTGACCCTCGCGGCAACAGCTGCATGATGGAAAGCGCCGTCATGGATTTACCGGAACCGGACTCTCCGATGACACCCAGCGTTTGCCCTGACGATACCGACAAGGAGATATCAGACAGAATAGGTACACCATGAATTTCAAGTCTGACCCTATCTAACTGCAATAAGGTCTTGAGATTACCGCTCACGACGTAACCTCGGATCAAGCCAATCGCGTAAGCCATCTCCCAGCAAATTTAACCCCAATACCGTGAATACAATGGCAAGGCCTGGAAACAAAGCAAGATGCGGTGCAAGCGTTATTAAGGTTTGGCTGTCAGCGAGCATACGCCCCCAACTCGGTATGGGTGGCTGTGCTCCGAGCCCAACATAGGACAATCCCGCTTCAGCCAATATACCCAACGAAAACTGAATGGTTCCCTGCACAATCAGTAGATTGGTGATGTTAGGAAGCAAATGCTCGACAGAAATTCTGAATCCGCTTTTGCCCGCAACTCTTGCGGCCAACACGAACTCCCGGGTCCATAAGCTCAACGCTGCACCACGAGTTAATCGCGCGAAAACTGGAATATTAAATATTCCAATAGCAACAATAGCGTTCACGGCACCCGCACCGAACACCGCCGTAATCATGATGGCGATAAGCAATGCTGGGAATGCGAATACTAAATCGTTGCCGCGCATAATAAGCTCATCCGCCCAACCCGATTGCTTGGCCGCAGCTATCAATCCCAAAGGCACACCAACGCCCATTCCGATTCCAACCGCGACTAAGGCGACGGCTATAGAGGTTCTAGCACCCACCATGAGCATAGACAATATGTCTCTGCCTAAATGATCAGTACCCAGCCAATTTACCTGATTCGGGGGTTGTAATTTGTTTCGAATATCAAGCGTTGCAACATCGAACGGTGTCCAGATGTAACTCAATAGTGCTGCAACCAAAACTACGGTGATAAGCAACGCACCTGGCAAAATACTTTTCAGCCTCACGATCGACGCCTCAGGCGAGGATCAACCCAGGCATAGGCAAGGTCAACGATAAACGTTACAACAACAACGGCAAAGACCAGCAGCATGACAATGCTTTCCACGACGATGAGATCGCGCTGAGCAATACTTTGAAAAATCAGCCGACCTAAGCCTGGTAGAAAAAATACGTTTTCAATAATGATGGCGCCAGCGATTAGGAAAGAGAACTGCAAACCGATAATAGTGAGCACCGGAATCATGGCATTGCGAAGCGCATGCTTTAACAGCGCCTGTCGCCGACTTAAGCCCTTAGCACGAGCCGTACGCATAAAGTCTTCTCCCAATACATCAAGCAAGGAGGAGCGCATGACACGCGTTAATATCGCCGCTTGCGGTAACGCTAAAGCGATAGCCGGCAACGTTAAAGATTTTAGTGCTGCAAAGAATCCTTCATCCCAGCCAGCAAAACCACCCGCCGAGAACCATCTGAGCTTGATAGCAAAAAACAACACTAACAACATGGCAAACCAGAAGTTCGGAATGGCAATACCCATTTGAGTAAAACCCATAACAGTTGTATCAGCAGCCCCCCCCCGGCGACTTGCCGCCCAGATACCTGCGGGAAACGCAATAACAACCGACAATACCAATGCATACAATGCCAATGGCAAGGAAATCCAAAGCCGGTCGGAAACCATATCAGCCACTGGAGTACGGTACGTATAGGACTGACCAAAATCCCCTTTTAACATGCCAGTGACCCACTGCACATAACGCACGGGTTTAGATTGATCAAGGCCAAGCTCATTGCGCAAGGCCGCTATCGTGTCGGGCTGAGCATTCAGCCCCAACATATACGACGCTGGATCACCGGGGACAACTTCGATAACAACGAAGACAACCAAACTTGCCACCAACAAGGTAGCGGCTAATGATCCAAGTCTTCGATAGAGATATCTCAGCATAAATAAAGTATGAGAGCTTCAACAAAGAAGCCCGGTCACCATTAGATTTTATTATTAATGATGAACCGGGCTTTGATAGCCACGTAGCTAAGCGGCAGGCAGCGCCGCATAACCTTTTAGTCTTCCCAATAAACGGCCGTTAGATCGTTCGCTTGAGTTGGAGAATTCTCCCATAGACCTTGAATTTTAGTGTTGGCAACACCGGTTTTCGCCAACTGAAACAAATACCCGTTAACGTAATCGTCTGAGATCATACGCTGAGCTTGTTGCAGCATCGCTGTTCGCTTGTCCGGGTCAGTTTCGACACCGAAGGCTTCCATCAACGTTTGTATCTCCGCGTTGTCGTACTGAAAGTAGTAGTCTGGATTGGCGTAAATACCGATGTCCATGGGCTCGGTGTGCGACACAATCGTTAAATTGAAGTCTTTGCCTTTAAAGACTTGTTCTAACCACTGCGCCCACTCCAGGTTTTCAATCTCGGCAGTAATGCCAACATCCCGTAATTGGGCCGCTATGATTTCACCGCCACGACGCGCGTATGCCGGTGGAGGAAGCTTTAACGATACGGTCAAACCAGCTTCATGCCCGGCTTCTTTTAACAGGGCTTTGGCCATGTCGGGATCATAAGCAGAGTTCGACACCAGATCGACATACGCCGGATTATGTGGTGCGAAATGAGTCCCAATCGGTGTGCCATAACCGAACATAGCACCATCGATGATCTCACCGCGATTTATCGCGTGTGCCAAAGCTTTACGCACTCTTACATCATCAAATGGAGCTTTGGCATTGTTAGTCGACAAAATGGTTTCCCCTTCTGTGGAACCCAAGACAACCGAGTAACGTGGGTCTGCATCCAACTGAGCGAGATTTTCAGGTGCCGGATAGTTTGGAAAAGCATCTAGATCACCCGCCAGGATTGCCGCATAGGCAGCTGTTGGTTCACTGATAAACTTGAAAGTGGCTTTGTCTAATTTGGCAGGTGTACCCCAATAAGAATCATTCTTTACAATTTCAATGCGGTCACCCTGCACCCACTTATCAAAGACAAACGGCCCGGTACCAACCGGTTGAGTTGCGGTGTTTTCAGCAGTCGCACTATCTAGCACGATGGCATCACCCCAAGCTAAATTGAACAGTAGACTACCGTCTGCTTGCTTTAAGTTAATAGCAACAGTGTTGTCATCAATTACTTCAACACTATCAATGTTGGCGAATAAACCTTTTTGCGCATTGGTGGAATCTTCTGCCATCGCACGGTCTACGGAAAATTTTACATCTTCTGCGCTGAACGCAGCACCATCATGAAACGTCACTCCCGACTGTAGAGAGAAAACATAGCGCGTGCCGTCATTCTCAATGCTCCAGCTAGCAGCCAACGCAGGTTTGACACTGCCATCAGGGCCAAAGCGGGTAAGCCCTTCAAAGATATTGGCATACACCACTTCATCTATGGCGGCGGCAGCGCCTCCGGTTGGATCAAGGTTGGGCGGCTCTAACTGCATGCCAATGGTCAGGTCAGTTTTCGCCGCTAGAGCATTTCCTGCCATGCCCGCTGAGAGTAATAAAACTGGCACCCATAAACGTTGTTTCATAACATTTCCTCGGTTAATTTCTAAGTAATAGGGTTTGCAGAGACCGCCCCATGACTTGCGCTGAATCAATCATATCCTGTATTCCGACATACTCGTCGGGTTGATGGGCTAAATCGAGTATTCCTGGCCCATAGGCAATGCAGTTGTGCAACCTGCCAATCCGGTCAATATGTTTTTGATCATAAGTACCCGGAGACACCACATAATCAGGATCGGTTCCCAGTCGCGCTTTTATAGCGCCAGCAACCGCGGTAACCACCGGCGCATCTCTCTCAGTCATTGTCGGTAGAACCGAAAACATTTCACGTACGCGATAATCAAATTTGTCGCGATCCTGTTTTACACCTTCCAGAATATCATGAAGCTCGGCGCGGACAGCTTCAAGGTCTTCTTCTATGAGAAAGCGTCTGTCGACTACCATGCGGCAGCGATCTGGCACCAATGCAGACGGCAAACCCGTGTAGCCCTCCTCAGGCTCTTCTTGGCCCCCGTGAATAGAATTTATATTCAGTGTCGACTGGCGAGCGCCATCTGGCACAACCGGCATTGTAGTTCGTCGTTGCTGCAAACGAGGTATGAGGGTGTCTTCAAACGCTTCGATCACAGCCCCCATGTGACGCACGGCGCAATCACCCAAAAACGGCATTGAACCATGGGCGATATGACCGTGTGTTTCAATTTCTGTCCACAGCACCCCACGGTGCCCCAGACAAATTCTATCTTTATTTAACGGCTCCGGAATGATGACGTGCTGCACACGCGATGGATCAAACCAACCCTTTTCGGCAAGGTAGGCAACACCGCCGAAGCCTCCAGATTCCTCATCACAGGTGCCGGAGATTTCGATAGAACCGCTGTATTCGGGATGCTCCGCGACAAAGCAGACGGCTGCAATCATAGAAGCTGCTAGGCCGCCTTTCATATCGCAAGCTCCACGACCGTAAACACGCCCGTCTCTGACAATGCCTTCAAAGGGGTCGACAGACCAACCTTCCCCAACTGATACAACATCGGTGTGCGAATTGAAATGCACACATTCACCGCTATTGCGTCCCTCGTGACGTGCAATTAAATTCCATCGCGGATACTTGTCGCTATCGCCAAGCGCACCGGTAGCTCGAATACGCTTGACATCGAATCCATAGGGTTTTAGCCAATTCTCCAGAACATCACAGATTGCCGCGTAGTCCAGACCGGGAGGGTTTAGGGTCGGCACCTGGATAAGCGCTTGAGTCAGTTCGACCAGGAGGTCTCGCGCATCGAGTACGCGATTGTCTAAATTGGATAAAGGATTCTCACTTGTCACTTAGCACCATCACCCGCATGTTGAGTCAGCCATCCAATGTATCAGGTTCCTTCATTTCCACGAAATTCCCAACAACAGGATAGAATCAGTTAAAAAGCTAACTATTCTACTGCTGGTGATCCCGGCTCTTATTGACACAATTCCATGAAACCTGAATTGCTTGCACGGCTCCCTCAGCGAACTCACGCTACCCGCTTTTTTTGGGTGCGACATGCCCCGGTACCCGCAGGTGCGCACAAAATGTACGGCAGCTTGGATGAAGACTGTGACACCTCCAACAGCGCTATTTTTGAGGGTGTTGCCGCTAAGCTACCCAAAGATGCGCTATGGATTACCAGCCCGCTCAAGCGTACCAAACAAACAGCTGAGGCTCTGATTAACGCCGGCGCAACCGCAGCCGCTTGGCAGGAAGACGAAGACATCCTTGAGCAAGACTTCGGCGACTACAATGGCATGACCCACGAGGAACTGTTCGCGATAAGGGATGACGCCTTCTTAGGATTCTGGCCGTCCTCGCCCGAAGTACAAGCGCCCAACGGCGAAAGCTTTGCCATGCTCCGAGCCCGAGTTGAATCATTCACTCAGCGTATGAGTGCTGCGCACCCGGGAAAAGATTTAGTCTGCGTTGCCCACAGAGGCACTATATTAGCGGCTCTGCAAATTGCGCTGGATTTACCGATCAAAAACAGTGTCAGCTTTGATATCGGCAATGTATCACTCACCAGACTGACCTATCACAGCGATGTGCCAGCTGGTGGTCCCAGCTGGCGCGTTGTCGATGTCAGTTGGCTACCATAGTAGCCTCGCTTAATTATTTAAGCCTTTCAAAAACTGTAGAGACGCCTTGCCCCATACCGATACACATGGTGGCAAGACCAAGCTCGCCATCGTTTTGCTGCATGACATTTAACAACGTCGTGCAAATACGCGTACCTGAACAACCTAGGGGATGACCCAAAGCAATTGCTCCACCATTTAAATTAACCTTGTCATCCATCACCTCCAACAACCCTAAGTCTTTCATAACAGGTAGTGACTGAGCAGCAAACGCTTCATTGAGTTCAACATAATCCATATCTTCAATGCTCATGCCAGCACGCTTCAGTGCTTTCTTTGACGCGGGAACCGGACCGTACCCCATAATAGCGGGGTCACAACCACTAACAGCCATACTGCGAATCCGGGCGATAGGACTTAATCCCAAGCTCTTAGCTTTCGCCCCTGACATGACAAGCATTGCAGAAGCGCCATCGGCAATAGCGGAAGAACTGCCGGCCGTGACCGTACCAATCTTGGGGACAAATGCAGGCTTCAAGGAAGCAAGAGCTTCAAGCGATGCGTCTTCACGAATGACTTCGTCTTTTTCGATCATAGTGAGCGCACCGTTCTCGTCGTGACCGGCAATAGGCACAATTTCGTTATCAAATCGACCTTCTACCGAGGCGGCATGTGCACGCTGATGCGAACGCAAAGCAAACTTGTCTTGTTCTTCGCGCGAAATGCCGTGGATATTGCCCAGCATCTCAGCTGTCACCCCCATCATCATGGATGCCTTAGCCGCATATCGACTCACTGACGGATTGATGTCGATTCCGTGCAACATAGGAACATGCTGCATGTGCTCTACACCACCAACCACAAACACATCACCGTAGTCGGTCATTATGCCTTGAGCCGCTATGTGCAGCGCACTCATAGACGAGCCGCACAAACGGCTGACTGTTTGAGCGGCAACTTGTTTTGGCAACCCGGCCAGAAGCCCAACACTTCTTGCCACATTAAATCCTTGTTCAAGCGTTTGGTTGACACAACCCCAGACGATGTCTTCCACATCGCCTTTATTCACTTGCGGGTTCCTGATGAACAATGCCTCCACTAATGCAGCTGATAAATTCTCAGCACGGACATTGGTAAAACCACCCCCCTTAGACTTTGCCATCGGGGAACGAACACCATCAACAATTACTACATCGCGTGCTTGAAAACTCATGCTGATGCTCCTGTGTTATCCGCATCTTTGTCGTAAAAGGTTTCGCCACTCTTGGCCATCTCACGCATTTTTTCAGTCGGATGGTACAAAGGTCCAAGATGAGCAAATTCATCAGCGCGCGCGCAGAAGTCAGCCAGTCCCATTTGATCAACATGGTGAAGCGCACCGCCGCGGAATGGAGGAAACCCGACGCCATACACTAGCCCCATATCCACTTCAGCTGCGCTGCTGACAATGTTGTCTTCTAAACAACGTGCTGACTCAATACACAAAGGAATCATGAGCCTATCTATCATGTCTTGCTTATCAATATCTGCTGGTGCTGACTGAACGGATGCGATAATGGCATCGACCGTCGGATCAAGCTTCTTTTGTGGCTTACCGCGTTTGTCGTTTTCGTATTGATAGAAACCTTTGCCGTTCTTCTGGCCTAATCGATCAGCCTCATACAAGGCATCGATGATCGTTTGGCTCTCGCTGGCCATGCGATCAGGAAAACCCTCTGCCATAACACCTGCGGCATGCTTACCCGTATCCATACCCACAACATCTAACAAGTAGGCAGGGCCCATTGGCCAACCAAAGCCTTCCAGGGCTTTGTCCACGGCTTGATAATTACCGCCCTCTGCGATCAGTTTGTTGAATCCGCCAAAGTAGGCAAACAGTATGCGATTGACGAGAAAGCCCGGGCAATCGTTTACAACGATAGGCGTTTTTCTCATTGACTGTGCATAGGCGACAGTGGTGGCAATGGCCTCCTCAGATGAAGTCTCTGCCCGGATAACTTCCACCAGTGGCATTAGATGCACCGGATTAAAAAAGTGCATGCCGCAGAAATTTTCCGGCCGCTTTAAGGACTTGGCCAGAAGATTAACCGAGATGGTCGAAGTGTTAGTTGTAATGATGGTGTTGTCACTGACCTGCTCTTCAACTTCTGCCAAAACGGAGGCTTTAACCTTTGGGTTTTCGACAACAGCTTCAACGACTAAATCGACCTTGCCAAATTCTCCATAGCTCAATGCAGGTTGTATCGCATTAAGCACCCCTGCCATACCTTCAGGTTTTAGCCTTCCTCGAGTAATCTGCTTTTTAAGTAACTTACCGGCTTCTTCTAAACCTGCATCTAGCGCTTCATCGCGAATATCTTTCATGATGATAGGAACGCCGTTTGAGGCTGACTGATAAGCAACCCCGCCACCCATGATGCCCGCTCCGAGAACAGCTGCCTGCTCAACAGGACGTGAGGCTTTACTTTGCTTTCTAGCTATACGTTTCAGAGACTGGTCTTTGAGAAAAATACCAACCAGACTCTCAGCGACATCAGTTTTCGCAAGCTTTATAAAGCTTGCCGATTCATATGGCAGAGCTTCGTCACGTGATTTAGTCGCATGCTTTGCCAAAGTGCCAATGATGGTCATAGGCGATGGGTAGTGAGGACCGGCCTTCGCACCCACGACACCTTTAGCCGATTCAATGGCCATAGTGCGTTCCATATCGGACAAGGTGATCGGGGACATTTTAATTGATCGTCTTGCCATGTGATCAATTTTCCCGGCCCGCACCTGCTCAATAATTTTGATGGCCGCAGCTTTCAAATCGCCATCTTTAACGACTGCATCAATGGCACCGTCGTTGAGTGCTGCAGCTGCTTTTTTAGAGCTGCCAGTACACATCCATTCAACAGCGTTATCCATACCGATTAAACGAGGCAATCGAACCGATCCACCCCAACCCGGCATGATGCCCAACTTAACTTCCGGCAATCCCATTCTTGCATTAGGAGCGGCAACACGAAAATCAGCCGCCAGACAAATTTCGAATCCGCCACCCTGTGCTTCGCCGTTTATGGCCGCTATGGTTGGAAAAGGCAAATCCTCGAAACGATTGAACGAGCTATTTACCTCATTCAACATAGCTCCAAGCACGTCATCGGGTGAAGCGAAATAACCTAAGAACTCTGTTATATCAGCACCGACGATGAACACAGACTTGGCGCTCGTCAGAATTAACCCGGCAACATCCGATTCTTTCTCTATGGCCGAGAGTACCTCGCCAAACTCACTTAGAGCGGCTCGATTGAACACATTGACTTTGCCATCCTCGGCGTCGAAGCACAGTTCGAGGATGTCGTTATCGCGACTCAGCTTAAAAGCCGTACCGGAAAATATCATGAGCAAAAGCTCCACGGGTTAAACGTCAGTTGATAGATACCCGGCACGTTTACATCAACATAATCGTGTGGGGTTAGCCCTGACAACAATGCATCAGGGGTATTAGATTCTTACTACATAGTAGGCGATTAGAAAATACTCATGCAATCAGGAACCCAGCATTGCCTGATACTCTCTTAACCAGATGTCAATAGCTACACACTACAACGCGAAGTGTTCCTCATCGAGGTCCATCAGATTGTCAGCACCAGATAGCATCGTGACAGCCAGGCTTCGGGTACGCGGTAACAAACGTTCAAAGTAGAAACGCGCCGTGAACAACTTGGCTTGCAAGAAAACCGTGTCACCCTCACCCGCCTCTAGCTTCCTTTCGGCGGCAACCGCAGCTTGAGCCCAGAAGTAGGCAAGTACGATGTAACCGGAATACATTAGATAGTCTACCGATGCAGCACCGGCTTCCTGCTTATCCTGCATGGCCGCCATGCCGATACGACGAGTCAGATCACCCCATTCCTGATTTAGCTTAGCCAGTGGGCGAATGAATCGGGTCAGACGAGGTTCATCTGTGTGAGCCTTACAGAACTTATGAATCTGCTTGGTGTACGCCTGTAAAACAGCGCCTTGAGATCCCAGTACTTTACGACCGAGTAAATCAATGGCCTGAACACCGGTTGTGCCTTCGTAAATCATGGAAATACGCGAATCTCGTACATTTTGCTCCATGCCCCACTCGTTGATATAGCCGTGCCCGCCAAAGACCTGCAAGCCTAAGTTAGCAGCTTCGAAGCCTGTTTCTGTCATGAATGCTTTGGCAATAGGCGTGAGTAGTGCCAATTCTTGTTCCGCAGCTGCTTTGGCCTCTTCCGTTGCACCTTGATGCGCAATATCGACCAGCTGTGAACAACGATAGAGAAACATTCGTCCACCTTCGGCCAACGCTTTCTGGGTTAACAACATACGACGGACATCTGGGTGCACAATGATAGGATCCGCGGCTTTTTCAGGGTATGCGGGGCCCGTCAAAGAGCGCATTTGCAAGCGGTCACGGGCATAAGCCAGCGACCCTTGGAACGCAAGCTCAGCATGGGCAAGTCCCTGAGTTGCAGTTCCAATGCGTGCGGTATTCATAAACGTAAACATGCAATTAAGGCCACGATTTGGCGGCCCAATTAGAAACCCCTTGGCTCCGTCGAAGTTCAACACACAGGTAGCATTTCCGTGAATACCCATTTTGTGTTCAATAGAACCGCAATTTACTGCGTTGCGCTCTCCTATCTCACCTTCTGAACTCAAGGAAAACTTAGGTACGATGAACAAAGAGATACCTCGGGTGCCTGCTGGCGCACCCGGGAGCCTGGCTAATACGATATGGACAATGTTGTCAGCCATATCGTGCTCGCCGGCTGAAATAAAAATTTTCTGACCCGTGATGCTGTAGCTGCCATCCTCATTGGGCTCTGCGCGTGTTTTCAATAAGCCAAGGTCAGTACCGCAATGCGACTCCGTTAAACACATCGTGCCAGTCCATTCACCGGACACCAACTTACTTAAATAGGCTTGTTGCTGTTCTTCTGTACCGTGCGCTGCCAGCGTATTCATCGCACCATGCGACAAACCCGGATACATAGCCCAAGACCAATTGGCCGTTCCGTTCATTTCTGACAGAACCGTTCCTAAGGATTCAGGCAGTCCCTGACCACCCAGCGCCTCGCTTTGAACCATGGATGGCCAACCACCCTCAACATACTGTTGGTAGGCTTCGCGAAAGCCTGTTGGTGTCGTGACCACGCCATCTTTCCACGTGCAGCCTTCCGAATCACCCACAGCATTGAGTGGACTTAATACTTCCCGCGAGAATTTCGCACCTTCCTCTAAGATGGCATCCACCGTCTCAGGCGTTGCCTCTTCAGCACCCGGCAGGGCTGCATAATGTGCATCAAAATCGAGCACGTCACGTAGGGCGAAACGAATATCCTGTAGTGGAGGGTTATAAGTTGGCATACGGCACTCTAAGCAAATTTATCTATTGATAAGTGTCGGCTTAGAGAGGCAATCTCTCAATGACGAATTGGTGCCATATGAATGTCAAATTCGTTCAAATAACAGTTATTCAATAATATAATTATATATTTCAACCACTTAATATTTTATCGGCATTCCCTCTAAGTGGCATTTTCGCTTACACACTTTCACAGGGTGAACTTCGCCATAGCCCTGCTAACGCGACTGCAAATGCTTCTTTAGCTCGGCAATTTCCGCTGCAAGTGATTGAATTTCAACGCGAGTTTTTTCATGCTGGCTCTCGACCAACAACGCGTTTTCAGCGTCGTGCTCAGCTTGAGTCGCATTAACAATAACTGCGATAAACAAATTCAGCATGGTAAATGTTGTGACGAGAATGAAGACAACAAAGAACACCCAGGCAAAGGGGTAGGCCTCTAGAACCGGCCGGGCAATACCCATAGACCAACTCTCAAGCGTCATCACTTGAAACAGGGTGTAACCGGACTCTCCTAAATTACCGAACCACTGCGGAAACTGCTCGCCGAACAATCCGGTCGCGACCACAGCCGCCACGTAGAAGATTAGCCCCATTAGCATAATGACCGCACTCAACCCAGGGATGGCGCTGATCAATCCGTGCACAACCTTGCGCATTGAGGGCATCAAGGTCAATATCCGTAAGACTCGCAATACGCGCAAGGTACGTAGCACCGCTAGCGGACCACTAGCCGGCACTAGGGCTATAGCCACAACCGCAAAGTCGAATAGACTCCAAGGATCTTTGAAAAACTTCCATCCATGAGCTGTCATCCGGATGAGAAGCTCAACGACAAATACCCCCAAAATGATCGCATCCAGTGCGAGCAGCACCGAACCATAACGCTGCATAACGGCAGGGAAAGTTTCGAGCCCCAGAATCAGCGCGTTGACCAAAATCAGGGCAATAAGAAACCGCTCAATTTTCTGTTGAGCTATCCAATCACCCAAACGGGTTCGCCAAGAAGTATTCATTCGTTACAAATTTCAGAATCACGGATTATGCGTGAACACGCCCGACCGTGATTTTAGACGACTCTAGCGAAGAATCTGATATTACGAGAGCGGAAAAAACCTGTGAAAGCTAGCCTATTCCCGATGCACGCAAGAAGGCCAAAATGCCGTTAGTCTCATCAAAAATGCCACGGTATAGCATTTCGGTAGCAACATAGATAAGTACAACCAAGCCCAACCATGATATCCAAGGATATCGAGTCAAGAGCTTCATAATCATTGTGGCCGCGAATGCCATTAGTACAATAGCCAACCCAAGTCCAAAGATCAGCTTGTTAGTATCGCCGTCGGCGATCGCTGCTACCGCTAAAACGTTATCTAGAGACATAGACACGTCGGCTATTGTTATCGATACAAGTGCTTGCCCCAACGTACGTTTTGGCGCACCGGTGTACCCAGCCTCGGGGTCATCCGCTCTTGCTAATACTTCAGCAGCATGCTCATCCGTATGCGCCTTAATTTCTTTATATAACGTCCAACAAACCCAATAGAGCAGCATTGCACCGATAAGCAGCAACCCTGGAATGCCAAGCAGCTTAGTTGCGATTACGGCAAAAACTACTCGCAGCACAGCGGCAACAACCATTCCGTACAGGATTGCCTTCTTGCGCAGTTCCGGTGCGAGACCGGCAGCCGCCATTCCAATTATCAACGCGTTGTCACCGGATAAAACGATGTCCGCAATGATGATTGATCCAAGATCGACGATGTTATCTAACATTTATTCATAACCATGATTAGTAGGAGCGATCTATAAATCGCTCACGCACGAGAGGGCCTCGTGCGCGTTTCGCAATACACCTATCTGGCTTAAAAGAAGCCAGCAGAGGAAACTCGAGCGTCCCTCCCCTAGCCTCCCATCACTTTAGGTAGCCAAAGTACGAGCTGTGGGAATATGAAAATCAGAATGAGGCCGACAAGCTGGACCAGCATGAACTGCATCATTCCTAGATAGATATCTTTCAAGTCCCAATTTGGTACGACACCTTTCAAGAAATACGCTGACAATGCCACCGGCGGCGATAACCAGGCCGTTTGCAAATTCACCGCCACCAAGATGCCAAACCAGACCATAAGGTCGTAGCGTTCCAAACCATGCACTGACAAAGCCTCAACCGTTGGTAACAGAATAGGCACAACGATCAGGACAATAGGCACCCACTCCAGAGGCCACCCCAACAGAAAGATGAGAGCCATAACCAGTAGCAAGATCAGATAAGGAGACATATCAAGACCCAAGAGCAACTCGGTCATCATTTTCGGCGTTCCAAGCGCGCTGAACTCAGCACCGAAGAAGTTGGAAGCCGCAACAAGGAACATGATTAACACCGTAATTTCCAGCGCCTTTACCAAGCTATCGAAAAAGCTTGGCAGATTGAACTTTCGATAACCAATTGAAAGCAAGATGGAACCAAACGCCCCCATCGCAGCAGCTTCAGCTGGGGTTGCGAAACCCAAAAGAATAGAACCCAGCGCAAATGAGATAAGGATGGTGGGCGGCATCAAACCTGCGAAAAATTCATTCCATAAATCTGAGAAGTAAAAATCTTTGCTATTTTCGCTGTTAAAGATGGGTCGGCCCAAGTACGCCAGCAAGGCAATGAACACAGCTAAAACGATCGACCAGACAGGCAAACCGTCTTCACCCATATTGGCGACGATCATATAGAAGTGAAAAAGCACAGCGAGGGGAACAACTATGCGAAGGATGCCGATACGTCGATACCCTGCATAGGCCAAAGCGGTGGCCACGAGCATGACAAACAAGCCGCCAAATGGCATCAAGCCAGCAAAAGTACCTGATATGCCAAGACCAAATATACGACACAAAGTTAAAACACCAAGGCAAATCAAGGCAACTTCTGCACCGTAGAACTTAGACGTATCCGGCTGATCTTCTTCAGCAAGGATGGGACCCAAACTTGGATTAATCCAGCATCGGCCCAAGGTGTAGATTAGATATAGCGATGCCAGCAAAGCACCGGGAATAAAAGCGCCTCGGAATAGATCCAGCGTAGAGACTTCCAGCACGGGGCCCATAACAATCAACATGATTGATGGCGGAATTAATATTCCTAAAGTACCACCCGCTGTAATTGTTCCGGCCGCAAGTTTAACGTTATAACCGGATCGGCTCATGGTAGCGCCTGCCATAATACCTAGCAGTGTTACCGACGCGCCCACAATACCTGTCGCTGCAGCGAAAATTGTCGACACAATCAACACCGCTATAAAGAGCGCGCCGCGCACCCTCGCCATGATCATTTGGATTGAAGCAAACAAGCGCTCCATCAATCCAGCAGCTTCCATGACGATACCCATGAGAACAAACAAAGGCACAGCCATAAGCTGATCGTTCAGCATGGTTGAGTTGGTATTCAACGTCATCAGCAATGTGGTGAGTTTGAAGTTCGAACCCCAGATGCCAAACACGAAGGCCAAAAAGATGAGCGTGAAGGCGATAGGAAAACCTATGAAGATGACAAACAACATGGCGCCCAACATGATTAAACCGATGGTTGGTTTATCAAGGTTTGGCCGCGCTTTCATTAGGTCAGTGAACCACTGCCCGCCAGGCACCGTATCAGGTAAAAAGACGGCCAGAACTAACCAAACCAGCGCTATCAAATACAATGGCAGAAGACGCACAAAAAATCGTTCGCGCTCCTTACCCATTTTATGGAACGCGCGGAAAATCTCAGGGATACCCTGAATCGTTAATAAGAATGCACCCACAGGCATTGCCAAACGCGCAGGCCATAGTAGAGGGCCCCAAGCGCTATCGATCTGCATGGTTTCGCCAGTTGAATAAGCAAGCCACCAGAACTTTGACGACACAATAGTGAAGAAAATCATGGACGGAATAAACAGCAGCAGGTACAACGTAGCGTCTACCGTTGCCTGTGTTTTATTCGACCAAAATCTGTACAAGAAGTCTGCGCGTATATGCACACCACGCATCAGACCATAACCGGCAGCGGCCATGAACATCACGCCTGCCAACATACGACTAGTATCGTAAACCCACAGCGTAGGACCGAGATTAAGCGACCGTGCGAGATCTTCAAAACCTGCGTTTTGCAGAATCGCAAACGAATTACGTGAAATTACTTCGAAAACTACCACAGCGATCAAAGGTACTAAAAGAAGCGCAATGATCTGACCTGCACGATAGTTGATGACATCAATTGCACCGGTAATGGGTCGCTGCCAGGGCGTCATATCCTCGGGTGTTTCACCAGGTGCTTCAGAGCGTCGCTCAGCGATTAGCTCGTCTGCAATTTCTAGATCGTCCGGATTCGGTTCTTCAGCCATTGGGTGTTACTTCCTGCGTTTATATGGGGGTTTGTTGAAACCCGCGTTTTCTAATTCCAAACCTCAGAATGCGGCACTTGGAAAACAAAAAAATACGGGCCCCATATGGAGCCCGTATTTAGCTGAATTTACTTCATTTCTATCAGCGAACCTGAGTACAGGCACTGCATTAGAGCCTGCATCAGTTCGATCTTACTTCAACGTATCAGCGTGAGCTTTACCCAGGCTTGCATTTGAAGCCTGTGCACCCGCCCAAAAAGGAACTGCGATGTCAGCGAAATCTTTCTGAGACTGCCAAACTTCTGCGAAAAATTCGTTTTCATCAGCAGCTGCCTGCAATGATTTCTTTGCAGCAGCCATGTACTCAGTGAAGTAGTCAGCTGGAGTATCTTCCAAGATAACACCGTGGTTATCTGTCAGATCCTTCAGAGCTTTACCGTTTTCATAAATGCGGTAAGACATAGACTTTGAAAGTGAAGCGTTAGCTGCAACTTCCAGCGCCTTCTTCTCTAGATCGCTTAAACCGTTGTATACGTCAAGGTTCAAATACATGTCAGCGTTTACAACAACCTGGTGTAGACCTTGGAGGTAGTAGTGCTTAAGTACTTTCTGGAAGCCGAATACTGAGTCAGGCTTTGGGCAACACCATTCTGCTGCGTCGATAGTACCTTTTTCCAGTGCTGGCAAGATGTCACCACCGCCCATTGCAACGGCAGGAACACCGATCTCAGCGTATGCAGCGCCAACCATGCCAGGAGGTGCACGGAAACGCATCTTGCGGAAGTCATCCATAGACTCAATTGGCTTAGGGAACCAACCCAGTGCCTCTGGACCTACAGGCTGTAGCATAAAACCCTTAACGTTCACGCCCATTTCGCCCCAAAGACGGTCATAAAGCTCTTTACCACCGCCAAACTGGAACCAGCTCAGGAACGCGATGTTGTCCATGCCAACGCCCGCGCCAGCAACTGGAGCACCAAACAGGTTTGCAGCTACGTGCTTGCCACCCCAATAGTGAGTCCATGCGAAGCCACCTTCAACGAGACCAGCATCAACCGCATCCATGATGTCGCGAGGACCGACAACAGCACCAGCAGGTAGAACTTCAATCTGAAGCGAGCCTGCAGTGAGATCAGAGACGTCTTGTGCGAAAGCTTCAAGCATCACAACTTCGTCTGCTGTATTGGGCAGAACCGATTGTATTCTGATGGTGGTTGTATCGGCGTTCGCAGTACCGACTGCCATTGCCGTACTCAGTGCGGTGGCACCGAGAAGATGTGTAAATTTCATAGTTCCTCCAAAGGAATTATTATATTGAAAGAGGTGATTAGCAAACACGACGATCGCGCAAGCGTATCTCCTCTGTAGAGTAGTAAAATCGCGCCACTAAGCCGCACTTTAGTAGGGCGGATGATCATTTCAGATACACCCGGGGAGCTCAGCTAGTCTCGCACTAATGACAGGAAAGTGTCAATCTGTGCCCATCAGATAAAAACGTTGTTCCCATCAGATAAAAACGATATGTTGGCTACAAACACACGATAAAACGTGATTCATTACAGCTTTAATCCCTAGTCTGGCAAGTTTGGACCAACACAACAGCAGCCACTGGATCACTAGACTGGGTGGGCGTTGCCGCACTAGCCATGCCTCGAAGGATGCTCAAACTACAAACTGTTTCTGTACTGAGACGGAGTCACCCCCGTCCAGCGCCGGAATGCGCGATAAAAAGCGCTGGTTTCATCAAAACCCAGTAACTCGGCGACTTCCACGAATGTTAGATCGGTAGAGGCAAGATACCGCACGGCAGTGGCCCGTCGACATTCGTCTTTTAAACGCTGAAATGATGTCCCCTCATCTAATAGTTGCCTGCGAAGCGTGCTGACAGAAACATTCAATTGACTTGCCACCTGCTCAGCACTTGGCAGTCTTTTGGATAAGTCATCACCAAACAAGGCTAGCACTCTGTCGCTGATTTGTTGCTCTCCATACGCAGGAACAATGAGACGGTAAGGTGCCGATTTTAAAAACATATAAAGAGACTTCTCATTCTGCACGTTAGGCATCTGCAATGTATCTGAATCAAAACGCAGCAGAGAGGACTCACAATCGAAGCTTACAGGGCATCGAAAGAGCTGATGCCATTGCTCTCCGTTTTTAGGCTGGGGAAAGGAAAACTCCACTCCAATGAGCGGGATATTCCGACCGGCAAACCACACCAGCAGGCTGTGCCACAAATAAAGAGTGGTGCGGACCTTTACAGGTCCTGCCTCATCCAGTATTCGATCGATGCTCCGCTGGGTCTCATCGCGGACAGTAGCAATGACAATACTTGAGCTGTTAGCGCTTGTTTGAACAATCGGTTTAACGGCGCCGCCATTGCACACGTCCAGAAATTCACCTGCACGTTCAACAATTGATAGCAACGTCGGCCGATGGATGATGCACAAACACATCATTCGAAACGTGCCAGAGGCTACTTTGCCACCCGTGACCATGCCCAGAGACTCATCGTTAAGTAAGGCGATGGCTTTCTGGCACAAACGTCCAAACACAGCCGCCGAAATTTCGGTAGAGGATTCGATGGATTTTAGTTCCACCCCCTCCTCTGCGGCGAACGCAGCTATATCAAAACCTTGGTCGGCAACCGTACGTAAAAGTGCACGCGCGTAGGACGTTGCTACATACCCTTGCTTGGGGGGTAGCAATGCGTTTCCTATGTGCGTGGCTGGGCGCTGAATCATCCCGCCTATTAATAGCATAGCTTGATAAAAAAATCGGCAGAAGTACGACACCCCATCGAACTTGGACACACACCATTACCGCAAGGGTGTGAAACATCATTAACACCTGAGAGACACACAAACAAAAAAGCACCGACGCGAGCGCCGATGCTTTTCGAAAAGCTAGCTCCCCCCATCAAAGGGGGAAGACACAGTTAGCTTTGTGGAGGAAGCAGTACTTTGTCAACTACATGAATGACACCATTCGATGCTTTGATGTCTGCGGATACGACTTTCGCGTTGTTGATCATGACGCCGTCTGTTGCATCAACGCTAAGATTTTGCCCTTGTACTGTTGCGGCATCCATTGTCTTCCCAGCTATATCTGATGACATAACTTTTCCAGCGACCACATGGTAGGTGAGTACCGCCACTAACTGATCTTTGTTTTCAGCCTTAAGAAGATTTTCAACGGTACCTTCAGGCAACGCTGCAAAGGCTTCATCCGTTGGAGCAAAAACAGTAAATGGCCCTTCACCTTTAAGCGTATCTACAAGATCAGCGGCTTGAACTGCAGCAACCAATGTATTAAACGACCCCGCTTCAACTGCTGTATCAACGATATCTTTTTTCATTCCACCAGCGAACACACTACCTGACACTAACATTGCAGCTGCAAAAGCGAATAACTTTTTCATCCGTATAACTCCTATATTTTTTGACTAAGAACAATGGGTAACTTTTAAAACGCACTGTTAAAAGATTAACTGCCGCTTTGTGTTGTCAGTTACGCCACCGGCAAACGCACAGATCACCGAAAAACCTCTAAATGCATGTTTCTTACTTGGAAGTAATTAAACCTAATATTTAAGGGTTTTCTAGTTCAAATTATGAATCACTATTCATTCACACCCCATTCACATAACGTTCACTTTGCATGTGTTTATGCAAACATCAATAGACGTTTTTCGCACGCTGAAATATTGTATTTTCCTCCGTCAGTGTTCGTTATAAAAACCGAACATGATAAACATGCACTTAACATTATTTTTTCAGCGTGAAAGATACGAAAATTAATCGCCAAGAAAATAACTAAGTGCTGTTCATCTAATTGATGCTTCTGCAACGAGTCAGAAATTACTGAAGTTTAGATTCACGCTTATCGCAACAAGAACAATCCGAAATCAGCGACCAAACCGACTAAGCCAACTAAGCCAATACAATTTGATTTACTCGAACACGCCTCAACCTCACAACTCGCTATCTAATCAGCACTATCCACGAGGGGCTGACCGAACCCTCACGAAGGGCATAGTCAATTTTTTTTCACCGTGTATGATTGTCAGACGCCCTTTAACGAGAAAAACGCCGATGTTAGCCATCATTCGTTCCAAGCGCTTCCTAAGCTTGGCTCTACTTACGCAGTTTATTGCTGGGCACGCCCTAGCGGAAAACAGAATTGATACCCAGCGACCCGATGCACCAGAGCTTGCCGCCTACGGGAATTACGAGGTAGGCACGCGCCCTCTTACACTCGTAAATCCAGACCAGGTGAACGTCTTGGCTTTAGACCCTTCGGGTGAAACACCCGATCCATTACCCACGTACAATAGGGAATTGGAAGTACAAATGTGGTACCCCTCTTTCCCCGGCGCTACTGGCAGCAAAGCCTTACGTGCATTTTTAAGAGATGCAACAACAGAGGTTGACCTAAACGGCCAAGCCACATTGTGGGCGGCTCCTGTCATCAACACCGGGGCATTTCCACTGGTGATTATTTCGCACGGTTATCCCGGCAATCGCTTTTTGTTATCGCACTTGGCCGAGAACTTAGCCTCCAAAGGCTACATCGTCGCCTCTATCGATCACACCGATTCGACTTATCGCACCCAAGCGGCATTCGGTTCTACACTTCGAAACCGAACACTCGATCAACTCTTCGTTCTCAATGTGCTAGCAAGACTCAACGAGGATTCCACAAGCTTTTTATACGGATTAATCGACACCCATAATACCGGCATCATCGGATATTCCATGGGTGGCTACGGAGCGGTTATTACAGCTGGTGGCGGTGTTACGGAGAGTTCAGTTGCGTTTCCTTTCAGCCCGCCATTCGGAACACTGGGCATTCATCAAGCCGGAAGCGACTCACACAATAAGCTGTTTGACTCTCGAATCAAAACTGCCATCGCCATCGCGCCATGGGGTCGCAACTTCGGCTTTTTCGATGCAGCGTCTCTGGAAGGTGTACAGATCCCCATGCTGTATGTTGCGGGCTCAGAAGACGATGTCTCTCTATACGAAGATGGCGTTAAAGCTATTTGGGAAGAATCGGTTAATGTCGATAGAGCGCTGCTCACATTCGACAATGCTAACCACAACGCAGCAGCGCCTATTCCGGCACCAGAAGAAAGCTATGCCGACAATTCCGCACTAGGGTTTCCACCGTTCGAACATTA
>JBGCGD010000009.1:0-113597 GCA_045110515.1 Granulosicoccus sp.
GAAATTCCTTTCGATCGGTATATGTGTAGTGTAGCGGTAATGATAAGCTCAGGGATTAAGAGAGAGGCATTGTTTACAGTTGTGTGCGTTTTCTAACTGTGTCGATAGCCTGAAACATAGATACCTAGTTTTGGAGGCACCTGTCACGTGATTATCCGCTCAATAAACGAATCGGAACGAGCTGCATGGGAAACACTGTTTAATGCCTATGCAGATTTCTATCATGTGGAAATAACGACTGAGAGTGTCAACACAGTCTGGGAATGGATATTCGATCCTGCACAGGATTTTTGGTGTGATGTCGTTGAAGATGGCAACGGAAACCTGGTAGGTTTTACGCAGTATCAATTGATGCACCGCTCCTTAGGGGGCAGCATGGTGTGTTACCTAAGTGATCTCTACGTAAGTCCTGATATCCGTGGCAACGGTACAGGTCGGGCACTGATCGACAATGTCGTGCAGTTTGCCAAAGAGAACAACGTGCCGGGAGTTCGGTGGCTGACGCAAGAGAATAACTATGCAGCCCGACGACTTTACGATACCTATGTATCTAAGTCTGATTTCCTGTTGTACAACGTCTCGGTATAAATTCCCAATACCCCAAAAAAAAGTGGCTGGCCATAAAGGCCAGCCCAAGGGGGGTAAAACGTGTAGGGGGCAGTTCTGTTCTTATAAAACTGTGTTGTTGTTAAAGCGTGCTGCTGATAGTCGTCCGGAGTGACGACACACCTTTAACGAACGTTGAGTTTGAATTGAAAGAACAGAACTGCATTATTGCGGTGATTGCCGTAGTCCACTTGTGGAGAGCCGGATACGTTCAGTACAGAACGCTTGGAAAGTTTGATTTCCATGGCCGGTAGTGGCAGTAATTTGGTTTCAGCTTCAGCGTTCTTTTTGTATTGCTTATGAACGACTGATGCACCGATGAGGAAACGAACACGACCATATAACTTGGGCTGGGTGGCGTAGTTGATACCGCCGTACATCGCCTGATAACCGAAGCTGTCAGAGAGAGTTCCAACGTGCCAACCGATCTTGCCAGAGGGTGAGTATTCCCAGCCTATCCCAGGAGTAAACGCATTCCTATCATCAAAGTTTTCAAAGTGGTAGGCGCCAGCACTAAGCACGAGAAAGTCGTCTTCAGCAGCTTTTGCCGTAGAGGTATAGAAAGCGGTGGTTAAAGCAAAAGGAATCAGAGCAATAAGTCTGAAAATCTGCGTTTTCATTGTCAGTAATATCCCTAAAAGTCGCTGGTCTTCGCCAACTGTTTATTCGCGTTGATCGCTGTGCGTCAACAACATGCCGTGAACTGTACTGATGGTTTAAGTGGAGCGCAAATAGGGTTGCTATTTCTGAGAAAGACAATGAAAACAGCGAGTTAGAATAGAAAAAGGTGTGTTGGAAAAATGACGCGGAATCTAAGTTGCTCGTAAGTGACTGAAATACTGATTGTTTTTGGTGGCAATGTGAAAACACGGTGACGATATCGAAACGAGAAGTCGCACCGGTTTTACTGCAGTGGGTGATTTAGAGTGGGAGCTAGTTCAAATCGGAATAGTGCTGGTAGCGATTGTCTTCAGGAAACCGAAAGGCCAAGGCGATCTCGTACGTCATAAAAACTTGCAACAAGTTCTCAATATAATTTTTCTGGCTACTTAGCCTGCTCTCTGGCGCTGTTTTTGAAGAGGTGGCACAATTATCAAGAGACATAGCTGAGTTCGTGATTTGTACTAGGTGAAGCATGACAAAACTGGATTGGCACTCAGATGCACTCGCGGATACGACGTGTATTGATGAGGGATATAAAAATACACAAATGTTCGTCGATACTTTAAAGCACGTTGTGGGGATCACTTCAAGTTCGATCGTCCTTTCATGGCATGGATGAAAGCTAATATCGGTAAAACGATGGGGGAGGCTGCGCTTGAATGGCAACGAAGGGAAGATATGAAGAAAAAAGACTAATTTCTACGCACAAATGCGGATCTATTCGGCAGTGTTTAGACGAGGCTTTTTTCCATGTATGCAGACCCTGGTGCCTGGTGAAAAGAAGCTTTAACGGACCGATCAGGACGATCCGATTGCTATGCCCAAAGCTGCTTAACGAATCACGTTTTCGAAGGTTCTCATCGGTAAAGTAGACGTTGTTTCAAGGCCCAGTCGGTACGACACAATTCGAAATCTGCACTACTCAATCTGGATGACGGTGAATCTGCAATAGTAAAGTGGCTATAGCGATCTTCACCACTTACGAGTGCAACCAACGGTTTTTCTCCGGTATTCTGTCTCATCGATGGCTTGATGTAGCGAATAGCCATACCGATGCGTCTATCATCAGATGTGTTCGGCCCGGATGCGTGAAACAACTGCCCATGATGCATCGAAGATTGCCCGGGCAGCAGTGCAACTGGCACAGCGTCTGATTCATTGACTTCTACTGCGATTTCCTGCCCTCGGGAGAGTAGATTGTCGGCTGCAAATGTGTCTATGTGCTCAACGATTTGTGTCTTATGGCTGCCGGGAACAAACCTCATACAACCGCTTTGCTCTGATGCTTCGGACAACGCTAACCAGCAGGTTGTTTCTTCTGCATCATCCAGACCCCAGTAGGTGAGGTCTTGATGCCAAGAAACGATGTGTGGTGAATTTGCTTCTTTGATGAAAAGTGCTGCACTCCAAACCATAAGATCAGGCCCCAGGAGTTGGCTGACCGCCTCTATCAGCTTCTTGTGCCTAATGATCGCGTCAAAGCTTGGGAGTAGCCTATCCGGGTAGCTTCTGAGGAGGGTTAGTTTCTCATTGTCTTCAAATAGCTCCGATTCAGCTGCTTCTAAGTCATCCCTTAGCACTTTAGCCTCGGCTGGCGAAATGATATCTAGAGGATGCGCAAAACCATCACGGTGATAGCGCTCAGCTAAATCGGTCGTTTGCACTGAGATGTCAGTTTGCATGTAAGCACCTGAATAACCATGTTGTTGGTTTTATAGTCTGATGAGCAACCGTTTGTTGGCTAAATGTGAGCCAGTGGACTGTTAACTGGTGTTTAACGGCTTACTCGTGGCGCAAATTTTGCCATCAAAATAACCATTCGTGGTTTTACAATGACTAAGCATGAGCTTAGGGGCCGCTTACCTCCATGCAGTCAATGGACTTGTTATGAAAAGAACTAATCATGGTTTTACGCTGGTTGAGATACTCATTGCCGGCGCAGTGTTAGGCGTCCTTGCTTCAATTGCTCTTCCCATGTATTCGACATACGTTAAAAAAGCGAAATTATCAGAAGCAGTGCAGTTCTCTCAGGAGATTAACCTCTCGATGACACAGCTATACCTCAATAAACGGACATTTCCATCCAACGGCGGAAGTTTCGATTATAGAAACTCTCAGATCGGATACGGTGGGCCAAGCCAGTATAAAAATGACGTTATTGACGGGATGTGGGTCGGCTCTGGTGGCGTCAATGGGGCAGCTGCGACATCTGGACACATAGTGGTGAGGATCAAGCCTGAACTTAAGGCAGGTATTAATGGCAGCACAAACGCAAGTTTGATATCCACAGTTGAATTCATTAATGGTTCATTTGAATTTATTTGTGGAAACACCACTGGTCATTGGCCAAGTACTGTTGACCCTGCCTATCTACCAAAATCCTGCCAAAATTAAATGGCAGGACAACTTGTAAAAGCTACAAACAAACAGACATACCGCCATCGACAAACAACGTATGCCCGTTGACAAAGCTTGATGCTGGAGACGATAGAAAAATACTGGCTCCGACAAGTTCGGGTAATTGCCCCCAGCGTCCTGTGGGCGTGCTTTTAGAGACCCACGCGGTAAATTCCGGATCTGCGACTAACGCTGCATTCAACGGCGTATCGAAATAGCCTGGCGCTATAGCGTTTACTTGTAGTCCGTACTGTGCCCAATCGGTCGCCATGCCTTTGGTTAAATTCGCAACTGCACCCTTAGTTGCCGTGTACGGTGCAATTCCGGGACGTGCTAATGCGGTTTGGATAGAGGCAATGTTAATCATCTTGCCCGCTTTTCTTTTTATCATGTGGCGGGCGACGGCCTGACCGACATGAAAAACTGAAGCGACATTAGTTTGCAGAAGCTTGTCGAACATAGCTGGATCGAAATCCTCCAACGGTGTTCTATGCTGCATTCCGGCATTGTTGATAAGTATGTCGATAGGACCTTGTTCTTTTTCAAACGTGTTTATAGCTTCAGCACACGCCGCATGATCAGTAACATCAAAAGGAAGAACGTGAATGTCTGTGTTTCCCGCAGCCAAAGCATCTGCAGCTTGTGTGAGTTTTTTTGCATCACGTCCATTTAGAATGATGTTTGCACCGGCACTTGCCAAGCCTTCGGCGAGTGTGTAGCCGATACCTTGCGATGATCCTGTAATGAGTGCAGTTTTGCCGGTTAAATCAAATAATGTGTGCGCTTGCGTCATGATGTAATGTTCTAAGTGCGGGTTGGCAGGTGGGAAACGTCGTGCTATGTTATCGGTAACATTGGCATCATATAGCGATATTACAAGCTTCGCAATATGGCTTGTTAACGTACTCGCTATCCGGTCACTATGCAGTGCAGGTTTCATAAGCCGGAAACATCTTAATCTCGGCTCCAGTAAAAACATAAAGGACTCTGACTCCCGATGAAAGCAATCGTTATTCACGATGCGAAAGATCTGCGCATAGAAGAAAGAGACAGTGCACCACCTGAAGCAGGGGAAGTGCAAGTTCATATAGCTGCCGGTGGTGTGTGTGGCTCAGATTTACACTATTACAACCATGGTGGCTTTGGACCTGTACGCTTGAAGGAGCCTATGATTTTAGGCCACGAAGTCTCCGGCCATATCTCAGCCGTTGGTTCCGGAGTCAACGGGTTTTCAGAAGGCGATCTAGTCGCTGTATCTCCATCGCGACCCTGTGGGTTTTGCCGGTTTTGTCAGGAGGGTAGGCAAAACCAATGTCTCAATATGCGCTTTTACGGATCTGCGATGCCAATGCCTCATATTCAGGGCGCGTTTCGGCAAGTGCTTAACGCGAGCGCTACCCAATGTGTTAAGGCCAGTGGTCTTAGCGCCGCAGAAGCCGCCATGGCCGAACCTTTTGCGGTTGTACTACACGCAACCAGAACAGCCGGTGATTTACTCGGTAAAAGAGTTCTGATTACGGGTTGCGGACCTATCGGTGTATTGTCAATCATAGCGGCGCGGCGAGCGGGTGCCATCGAGATAGTCGCCACAGATCTTTCAGAAAATGCGTTGATGCATGCCCAGAAGGCCGGTGCCGATACAGTCATAAATACAGGCGTCAATGAGTCTGCATTGGATCAATTTACACCTGATAAAGGCTACTTTGATGTCATGTTTGAATGTTCCGGAGCGGTTTCCGCGTTGACTGCAGGAATCACGGCTCTGCGTCCCGGGGGAATCATCATGCAGCTTGGATTAGGTGGCGATATGTCACTACCTATGATGGCTATAACAGCTAAAGAGCTTCAACTGCGAGGCTCTTTTCGTTTTCATACAGAATTCGCGACAGCGATTGAGCTCATGCAGGGGGAGCTTGTAGATTTAAAACCGTTGGTGACTCATACAATGCCTCTAGATAAAGCCGAAGATGCGTTCCTGATCGCCAACGATCGTAGTCAGGCAATGAAAGCGCAAATCGATTTTACGTAGGGCGCTTACCCAACCAATGGAAAACTGCCCAGCACAATAAGCCGTTTATGTGCTGGCAGTTTTCGTTGTATTAGGCTTTTTGCTCCCGTGTTTCTTTCGACAAATGAATGCGATCGAAATACCTGCCGGTATCAAATGTTGACTTTAAACTGAAAGAATAGGACGGCGTTGTTTCTATGGTTGCCGTAATCCACCTGCGGTGAACCCGATACGTTCAGGACAGAGCGTTCAGAGAGCTTCACTTCCATAGCCGGTAATGGCAAGAGTTTAGTTTCTGGTTCGGCGTTCTTTTTGTACTGCTTATGTACAACCGATGCGCCTATCAAGAACCGAACGCGACCTAACAATTTCGGTCGAGTGGCATAGTTGATACCGCCGTACATCGCTTGGTATCCGAAGCTGTCCGACAGAGTCCCAGCGTGCCAGCCGATTTTGCCTGAAGGAGAGTACTCCCAGCCAAGACCTGGAGTGAAAGCATTTCGTTCATCGAAATTTTCAAAATGATAAGCGCCAGCGCTAATCACCAAATAATCGTTTTCAGCAGCTGTTGCTTTCATGGTGCTGAAAGCGGCACCGAGAGTGAAAAAGATAAAAGCGCAAGGTTTGAAAATCTGCGTTTTCATTGTTAAATTCCTCAAAAAATTTCGCCAGTCTTCGCCAGCTGTTTATTCGCGTTGCCCGCAGTGCGTCAACAACATGCCGCGAACTGTACTGCGGCTTTAAGCGCAGTGCAAATCGAATTGAGAAAATTACTAATGCTTTAAAAATCAGCAATATAGACTGATTTTAGGTGCGGTAAAAAAATGACGCCGTACCGATGATTGTTGTAAGTGTTTGTTATTAGATGAATTTTTGAATGCGCTGCGTCTGGGGCACGACTCATGCGAAAAGAGAGCGGGCTCTCATTTCTGTGTTCATGCTGATGTATTGTGTGAGGTGGAGCTCATCCTAGGTTCACGAGGGACGTGGAGTAAGAAGACTGGAGATGACCTGCGGAATAAGCTCTTAGATGAGGCTGTGTTATGCGGCACGTATCGGTCCGTTGAGGAGTATTATGCTAGCGTACTATCGGTGTGGTGAGAAACGCAGAGATAAACATGACATGCCGCCGTCAAGTTTTGCGGCTTCGCTATTGCCTATAGTGCGCACCTTGTATCCAGCTGCTAGCAATGCATCTCGTGTGTAAGGAAATCCCTCTGGCATGATCACAAGCTCATTAAAGCGGATGGCATTGGCAGAAGCTTGCTCTCCATCTGCAGTATGTATAACTCGATAGTTTTCAAAGCAGCCAGTCGCCGCAAGTTTTGGCGTACAAAGCACCGTTTCCTCATCAAGTAGTGAGCAGTCGGTCTTGAAATGCAAGATGTCTTTGGGTGTTTCAACAATACGGAGCGAATAGCCCCATTGAGTCAGTATATCTCGCAGTGCATTGACACCGTCAATGTCTGTTCGGGCCGACAGTCCGACTAGGACTTCTGATTCCGTCGTTAAGATATCACCGCCTTCAACGTGGCCGGCACCGTTTAAGTCGACAACGTTTTTGTAAACAGATTCAAGTGTCGGGCGCATGAGCGCCGCTTCTCCAAATCGACTGGGTGCTCCCGGGCGCATCGTTATCGCAAGTTCCGGTAAACACAATGCGGAGTCTTCAACAAAGACAGAGTCGGGAAAGTCTTCGGCTATGGGTAGTTCGATAACAGTTGCTTTGGTTGATCTCAGTGCTGCCACATAGTCCGCATGGTGTTTGCGGAAAGTAAAGATATCAGGTACGCCTGTATCGATCGCCCTAAGGCCATCGAGAATACTTTCGCCGGGTTGCCTTACAATCGCATGAGAAAATTTATATGAAGAGCTCATAGGCTCAGTTTCTTAGCCATATACTCGTAAAAATCCCACACAGTGCCTTCCAAGTCGGGCGGAGCGAGATAGCCACGTGTTGCGAAGCGAGATTGCAGACCATGTTGAACATCTATCAAGCGTTCACGGTCTTCTTTGTTGAATGCCTTGGCGAAATCGTGCCGTTCTTCAGCTTCGCTAGATTCGAAAACACTGTCGCGTGCAATCACATCCCAACGGGTTTGAAGTTGAGACCCACCTGTTGGCGCTATACTCATGTAAACCGATGAATTGGGTGAAATTGCGGCTACGAACGATGGGTATATCCAGACCATCATGGACTGTTTGCATTCTTCTTCAGTCATATCAGGATGAACCTGTTCGCGACCTTCGAACGTGTTGCTGTAGTGAGACTTGTAGCCTGTGTAGCCCTCACCGCCAGGAATTTTTTCACACAGTTTGGTGGGGGTCATCGGGTGCAGGGTTTTTCTATGCACAGGAGTCAGGTGGTAGCCTTCCATGAAATTTTCAGCAAGGCACTTCCAGTTTAGATCCCAATGTTCCGTTGTTGCGTTAACGCTACGCATTTCCTCGGGGTGATAATTTTTCACATACTGATCAAGGCCTTTTATCTCGTTTGCGAATTCTTCGGCTTTGCCGTCTAAGTTGACAAAAATCCAACCCATCCAGTTGACCGACTTAAACACAGGCAGTTTACATTGCTTAGCATCAAAGCCAGGGGTTTTATCCACGATGGGCGCAGCAAGCAGGCCTCCGTCTAAATGATAGGACCAACGGTGGTAAGGGCAGGTGAAGCGCTTTTCATTACCGCTACCTTGCACAATGAGGCTGCCTCTATGACGGCAAACATTAGACAAAACAGCGACACTTTCATCTGATTGTCTAGCGACTATCAAAGGCTCGTTGAATATCTCAACGGTATAGTAATCGCCGACTTTTGGAATTTCATCTACGCGCCCTAAACATAGCCAGGACTTCAAGAATATTTTTTCGACTTCTTCCTCGTAGACTGCATGGTCTCTGTAAAAAGAGGGGGGCATGCTCTTAGGTACGGCGTTAGTTGTGTTGAGTCGCTCGTGTAAGGCGATTGCGATATCGTGTGGAACGCTCATATAGCACGCTCTTGCTTTGAAGAGGAAGGTCTGGGGTTAATCGGTGAGATGCGCGAAGACAAATACTGCGCAAAGTCATAGTTGGGTCTTTCAAGATGAGACAACGGCCCAGGCACCGCAAAATCTGAACACAGTCCTTTGTAAACTTTCTCCGTGCACCCTTTGTCTTCGACATTCACTTTGTCCAGAAGTGTTTTTAGCTCCCTAAAGTGACCTTGTGCATCTGTATCATTTACGTAATCCGGTGACATGCCTCCGCCAAACATTATTTTTACTTTATCAACCCCATCAGGGTGCAGTGACAAGTACCAGAAGTAACCGGGTGTTAGCGTAATCAGTAAACTTGGATAGATAGCCAGTAAATACGTGGTGCGTCTACGCTCACCTTCAAGACGACTGTTGCTCTCATGCGCCATCGCTATTTTCAGTGAGTCGTCTTTTAAAATTGTGTGATAGTTGAAAGCGGGCAAACCTGGAGGGCAGACCATTTCATCGAGTCTGGATAAACCGCCGATGGTTCCTTTGTGGCACACTGGTAAGTGATAACTTTCCATGAAGTTTTCTGCCAAGACTTTCCAGTTAGTGTTCCAGGTATGGGTTTCGAAAAACGTTTCCTGGTAATGCTCCATGCCATAGTCGAACACAAGATCTTCAACACCTGACAGCACGTTTGCAACCGGTTCAGCCGTTGGGTTGAGCGTGACCATAATCCAGCCTAGCCACTCTTCACAGCGCACACTGGGTAGTTGTTTCTCATTTTTGCAAAAGGCTAAGTTTTGATCCATCGCCGGTGCCGCTCGCAGCTGACCGTTGAGTTCATAAGTCCATGCGTGATACGGGCAGACAATAGAAGACTTGTTGCCGCGCCCTTCCAGTAAGGTGGACATACGATGAAGACACACATTTGACTGTGCACGCAGGGACCCCTCTTTATCCCGAATGACCATAATAGGCTGGCCTGCCAGTTCCAGTGTCAGGTAGTCGCCCGCATCCTTCAATGCGCTGGCGCGACCTGCGCAAAACCAGTCGCTTTTAAAGATTGCGTCTAGTTCTTGATTAAGGAACATCTCGCTTTGATAAACACTGCGAGGCATTGCATGGGCATGCTCAAAAGGCACGCTAACGTTGGCTGCGAGTTCTTCAGCTGCGGTGTTCATACTGAGGCCTTAATTAATTGGGTGACAGCTACCTACAATCACCGTTTTTCGATGCGTCGAAATTAATCAAAGCTTGGGCAGGGGTCAAGCCGTTGCTATTCGTATGCGACAGTATGTCGCAGCTAAGACAGGCGCTCAAAAAACCGACTGTAGAGAGCGGCTACTCAAGAACTCATAGCTTCGCTCAAAACGCTATTGTCGTTCCAATTGAGCGAGATAGCGGATAATGCCGGAGAAATCTTCCTCAGTAGCCCCCGAATTTGCGTATTCTTCATACAGTTCCAATGCGTGGGCACCCAATGGCGTTGCTTGATGAGCTGAATCGGCTGCGGCCTGAGTCAGATGTAAGTCCTTTAACATCATTGCAACGGAAAACCCGGGTTTGTAATCGTTGTCAGCAGGAGAGCTGGGCCCCACCGCGGGAACCGGGCAGTAACTGTTGACTGACCAGCAGGAACCTGTTGACGTCGATAAAACGCTGAACAGAGTATCTTGGTCCAAACCGAGCTTCTTGCCCAGATTAAACGTTTCGCCGGTACCGATCATGGTGGTGGCCAATAGCATGTTGTTGCAGATTTTCGCTGCCTGTCCGCTACCGCCAGCTCCGCAGTGAATAAACGTTTTGAACATCGGTTCAATTCGGGGTTTTATTGTCGATAAAACGTTTTCATCGCCCCCGATCATCGTAGTGAGGGTGCCAGCCGCTGCACCACTGATTCCCCCTGAAACCGGCGCATCCATGTAGTTAATGCCTGCTTCACCAGCAATCCTATGGGCTTCCCGTGCATGGTTTATGTCAATGGTAGAACAATCGAGGACCACTGCAGGCGTTGCACCGCCTTGAATAATAGCGTTCAGGACATCCAGGACAATGTGCCCATTCGGTAGCATGGTTATGACTAGGTTGCTAGTGAGCAGCGCATCGTCTAACGATGAACACAACGTCAGCGTTTCGGGAAGTTTGGTGTTGGTATCTGTGACCTGTGGGTCAAACCCTCTGACGGTTTCGCCCGCGTTGGCTAAATTGATAGCCATGGGCAGCCCCATATTTCCCAGACCGATGAACGCTATAGTTTTTTCTGTCTTCATAATTGCTGTAACAACTCTGGAAATTTAAAGGCTAAAAAGTCGTGTTCTTCAGCGGTGCCTACGCCTACTCGCAAGTATCGGTCAAGGGGGGCTTGCATGGGTTTTCGCATGAATATGCCCTGCTCATCTAACAGGGACAACATCTTAATTGCACGCTCATTGCTTGCAAGGTCAACTGCCACAAAATTTGTAAATGACTCGAGATAGGGCAGGTCTAATTCATTAGCCATTGCATAAATTTTGGCTCTACCTACTGCGACCGATTCACGCACCGTGGGCAACATTATTTCGTCTTGTAAAGACGCGGCTGCTGCAATTTGTGCAAGTTTGTTGACACCAAAATGATTGCGTATTTTGTCATAGCCTTTCATCAATGATTCATTGCCAAAGGCGTATCCAATTCTCATACCTGCCATACCGTAGGCTTTTGAGAAGGTTCTGAATCGTATGACATTAACCATAGCTGTATTAATTTTTGGGGCGTACGCTTCAGGCATAAACTCAAAGTAAGCCTCATCCAACATTAAAACGCAGTTACCTGGCAGATTGTCTATGAGCGTATGTATTTCCTGCTCGCCGATACGGGTTCCCATCGGGTTATCTGGATTGGCTAAATAGACAAGCTTTGCACGGTGCTCATGGGCCGCTTCAGCCAGCGCGACTGGGTCTTCATGGTTGTCGCTATAGGGTACGCCATGAACGATTCCGCCTACACCTCTCACATGATAGTTCACAGTGGGATAAGCACCGTTTGAGGTGACCATGACATCGCCGGGGTTCATCAACATCCTGACTGTTAAGCCGAGTAACGTGTCGATGCCTGCATCTACGCAGATTTCCTCGCGTCTGAGACCCAGCTGTTCGCCAAGCAATGTTTTTATGTCATAACTCAGCGGGTCACCGTACCAACTACAGCCGCTAATGCCTACCGCTTTTTTTATAGCCTCTTCAGCCTTAGTACTGATACCAAAAGCACTCTCGTTGGCACCGATGCGTGAAATGAATTTCTGTTGCCTATTGCGCTCTAATTCTTCAGGAGCTACGAAAGGCACGGAATCTGGAAGAGCTTCCAGAATTGAACTGAATAGTATTTTGGTCATGCTCGTATTTTTATAGGTACTTTTGCGTCGCACCGTTTCCTAACCATAGATTGTAAGGGCAATGGCTCTACGCAAATCGTATGACGGCTCTAGGCGTTGCTCATTACGTAAATTTTGCGATCAGCTATTAATGCGCCCATTTTTTCACCGAAGGCTGCCATGTGAGGCGCTATCGAGTGAGCTTCTAAGTCTAGCAACGTTTCCCATTTCTCAACAACGATGTAGGTGTCTGCACCTAGAGCTGTCTGGGATTTTCCGATGCTGGTGGCATCAATAGTAGGCTGATACTCGATACAACCTTGCTCCGCGTGTACTAACGGTACTAACTCTTTGAACTCGGCGAGTACTTCTTCGCGTCTGCCAGGCAGAGTCGTTATAACTGCAATAACGTGAATCATAAACAGAACCTAGAGAGATATGTTGGATCGGAGTAAGCAGACCTCAATTTATTGGAAAGCTTACTGGTTTTTCGCTGTTAGTTGAACAAGGCTTTCGAGGTGTGCTGTTTGCGGAAACATGTCCAAAGGAACAAGGTTGGAAATGCTGTACCCAGCTTCGGTAAACACCTTTAAGTCTCTTGCCAAGGTTGCTGGATGGCAAGATATATAAATGAGTTCCTCTGGGCGAGATTGAATAAGGCTTTCACACACTTTGCTGTCCAAGCCTGCACGGGGTGGATCGACGATACAGAGGCTGCTAGAAACGGGTAGGGAACGAATAGTTTTTTCTACTGTAGAAAGCTGAAATCGTACGTTATTAAGCTTTTTTATTTGTGCGGTTTCTTTGGCAGTCTTAATATTGTCTGGTGAGGAGTCCACCCCTATAATTTCTTTGTCTGGGTGTTTTGTTGCGATAAGGTTTGTCCAGGTGCCTCTGCCGCAATAAAGATCGATGATGTTTTTGCATATCGATTGTTCGATGATACTGAGTAGTTTTTCGGTGAGTACTTGGCTTACGTGACTATTAACCTGCCGGAAGCCCAATTCAGTCGAATTGTTTTCGTTTATCGGCAACACGATAACCTGATTGTCTACTAGAGCTATCTCTACTCGTCCTTTTGGTGCATCACCCAACTCAGATTCAAGCCAGTTGTTTATGGGCTTTTCAGCAATTTCGCATTGTGAAATTGCAATGTGCTGATCACTGCGCCGTCGCTTGTAATGAAAAGCTGACTGACGAATTTCCCCCTGTATTCTGTTTCTGTAGCCGTAAGGCTGATCACTGGAGACAATGGGCTGAATAGGGATCTCACCTAAACCACCTATGCGTTGTAGCGTGTCTTTGAGTTGTCCAATTTTTGCTGCTAATTGCAATGGGTAGGGTACATGCTGCCAATCGCATCCTCCGCATTGCGTGAAGTAGGCACACTTGGGTTCGGTTCTGTCTGGGCTGGGCTCGACTAGCTCCACCACCTCGGCCAGTGCATAAGTTTTTTTGCGTTGATTGATTTTGATTTTTACTTTGTCGCCGGGCATCGTATAGGGAACGAAGACTACGCGTTCATCTAATCTGCCTAAACCATCACCGGAATTGGTCAGTGATTCGATCAGCAGTTCAGCCTCCTTGGGTTCGATGGATACGCGCTTTTTGCGGTACTTATTCCATCCGGCTTTGTCCTTCATATGACGATTGGTTTCTGGCGGCTCCCTAGCCTGTCAGTATAAGGTAAATTTCGCTATTCTTAGTCTGACGAAAAACGGAACCTCGTACGAATGTTGACTACCAGCGAGAAAAGCGCCGACCTAGCTGTGCGGCTGGAGCGTTTTATGGATGAATACATCTACCCAAACGAGGAACGGTATGCCGATCAACTGAAGAGCTCACCCCGACGCTTCTCGCCATTACCCATTATGGATGAGCTGAAGGCCAAAGCCCGATCCGAAGGGCTTTGGAACCTGTTTGTGCCAGAGGAGCATAAACAGTACTCGTTGCATGGAGGCTTAACTTTTTTGGAGTATGCACCTTTGGCGGAAATGATGGGGCGTGTACTTTGGTCAGCTGAGGTATTCAACTGCAGTGCGCCCGATACAGGGAATATGGAAGTTTTTATGAATTTTGCCACCGATGAACAAAAGCAGCGGTGGTTGGACCCGCTGCTCGCCAGTGAAATTCGTTCGTCATATGCGATGACTGAGCCACAGGTTGCCTCGAGTGATGCCACCAATATTGAAACTGATATCCGGCGTGATGGTGATTCCTGGGTGATAAACGGACGCAAATGGTTCATCACCGGTGCCATGAACGAGAGAACAAAAATATTTATCGTTATGGGCAAGAGCGATGCAGCAAATCCCAATCGCCACCATCAACAATCTCAGGTACTTGTTCCCAAAGATACGGATGGGGTATCGATAATTAGGCCGCTCTGTACCTTTGGTTATGACGATGCACCTTTAGGGCACGCAGAAGTGGTATTCAAAAACGTTCGCGTGCCAGTTGAAAATATGTTGTTAGGCGAAGGTCGTGGTTTTGAAATAGCACAGAGTCGATTGGCACCCGGAAGAATGCATCACTGTATGCGTTTAATTGGAAGTGCCCAGCGCTCACTGGAACTGGCCTGCAAAAGAGTGGAAAGCCGCAGTACCTTTGGTCGGAAAATCAGCAAGCATCAATCCGTACGAGAGGAGATTGCCCGCAGTTTTTCAGAAATTGAAATGGCGCGCCTTTTAGTCTTGAAGACATGCCACACCATAGATACCCAAGGTGTTAGTCAATCGGTTGATATGATCGCTGCGACAAAGACGACCATACCTCTTCTAGTTCAAAACATTATCGACCGGTGTATGCAAATGCACGGAGCGGGTGGGTTAACTTCGGATTACTTTATGGCGGAAGCGTTTAGTTATGCGCGTTGGTGCCGTCAGGCTGATGGGCCCGACCAAGTCCATCAAATGGCTTTAGGGAAAATGGTCATTAACAAGTATGCACCTACTGCCTGATGAAAGATGCAGCTGATGTAAATGAGTCTTTCAATCTTGATTGTGAGTCGTTAAGCCTGTATCTAGAAAAAAATTTGCAAGGCTTTAGTGGGCCCTTGCAAGCTTCGAAATTTTCCAAAGGTCAGTCCAACCCAACCTACCGCTTGGATGCGTCTAGCGGCACGTATGTACTACGTAGAAAGCCTCCCGGTGAATTACTTAAATCAGCTCATGCGGTGGACCGCGAATTTCGCGTTATTTCAGCGCTCGCAGGCTCTCCGGTGCCGGTAGCAAAGGCTCACCACCTGTGCATGGATGATAGCGTGGTTGGCAGTGCCTTCTACGTTATGGAATATATTGAGGGCCGTGTGTTATGGGATCCTGCCATGCCGGAGTTATCTGTTAAAGAGCGTTCAGAGCATTATGCGGCTATGAATAGTGTGTTGGCAGCCGTGCATTCTATTGAGTTAGAAAGCGCCTCACTCGAGGACTTCGGACGTCCTCATGGATACATTGAGCGTCAGATTGCGCTGTGGAGTCGGCAGTACCGGGCAAGTGAAACGGAAGAACTGAAAGACATGGAGTGGTTGCTAAATAAACTGGCAGAGCGTCAACCCAAAGACGATGAGAGAGTCTCTCTCGTGCACGGTGACTTTCGACTCGACAACATGATGTTTCACCCTACGAAGCCACAGGTGTTGGCGTTGGTTGATTGGGAACTATCTACACTGGGGCATCCGTTTGCAGATCTTGCCTACCAATGCATGCAGCTTAGAATGCCACCGGGTGGTTTAATGTCTGGGCTTGAAGGCGTTGATCGTGCGGCTTTAGGCATCCCCAGTGAGGACGACTATGTCGCTGCCTATTGTCAAAAAATGAATATTGATGAAATTACACACTGGAACTTTTATCTGGCTTTTAGTTTTTTCAGGTTTGCGTCTATTCTGCAAGGTGTGAAGAAGCGGGCCCTGTCAGGTAATGCCTCTAGCAAGCAGGGATTGGAAATGGGGCATTACGTGAAACCCTTAGCGAGTAAAGCGGTGGAGTTGCTAAAAGCATGACAAATAGTTTGAGTGGAGCTGTAGTATTAGTCACGGGCGCATCCAGTGGTTTGGGTGAACACTTTGCACAGTTGCTTGCACAGCAAGGAGCTCGCGTGGTTATTGCAGCCAGGCGATTGGACAGGCTGCAAGCGCTGCAACATAAAATCGTTAGTTCCGGCGGGCAGGCACTTGCAATAGAACTAGACGTCTCTAGCGAACAAAGCGTTGACGCTGCACTTGAAACCATCGAGCAGCACTGGGGGGTGGTATCGGTGCTTATCAACAATGCAGGAATGGCAGATTCTCGCTCATTTCTTAAAGTGGATGAGCAGAGTTGGCAAAGAACCTTAGAGGTGAATCTGACGGGTGCGTGGCGCGTTGCTCATCGTGTCAGCAAACAGATGGTCGCTGCCAAGCAAACCGGTTGTATCGTTAACATTGCCTCTATCCTAGGTTTACGAGTTGGTTTTGGTCACTCCTCTTATGCGGTTTCAAAAGCGGGTGTTGTTCAGTTAACCCGATCAATGGCTTTAGAACTATCGGGTAAGGGTATTCGCGTGAACGCGTTGTGTCCCGGGTACATTGAGACAGAAATTAACAGAGATTACTTTGCGACTGAAGAAGGGCGTGAGTACGTTAAAACAACTCCTGCGGGTCGCGTCGGTAAACTCACAGAATTAGATGCGCCCTTATTATTGTTGTGTACAGAAGCGGGTTCATTTATAAATGGTGTGGCCTTGCCAGTAGATGGCGGGCATCTTGTGAGTTCTCTCTAGAGATCTTTAGTTTATCCTCTCGTAGAACTATAGACTGCTCTGCGAGGTGGATTTAACCTTTAAACCGTTCGTATTTTCCATCAACATAGCGACCTTCAAGCTTAATTTGGTCCTGAATCTACAATCGTTTCGGACGACCTTTGCCGTAATTGATGCAGGCAATAGTCGAGAACTACACCACTGTTTATATAAACAGTGATATAATGGCTCATGCACGAAATTCCAATGCAGCGCCGAGGGCGAGGGGCCCAAAGTAACCGCACAGGGCGGTTTGAGCCGCTTCAACGGCTCGATATAGACGACGGTTGGTCAGATGTTGCCTATACCGCGGGCCGGGGCGGTGTAGGGTATGGTTACGGCGAATCGGTCACTGCTGTCAAAACGCATTGGCGCGAAGACAGAGCCAAGACAGTTATTACCCAAAACAGTTCTCCCGATTTACACTTTGATCAATCTATTAACCCTTATCGCGGCTGTGAGCATGGTTGTGCTTATTGCTTTGCCAGACCTTCTCATACGTATTTAGGGCACTCAGCTGGGCTGGATTTTGAACGCTTGTTATACGCGAAATTAGATGCTGCGGAGCTTTTGCGCAGAGAGCTGGCTAAGCCCAACTACCAATGCAAACCCATTGCGATCGGTGTCAATACGGATGCGTATCAACCGCTGGAGAAGCGTCTGAAAATTACGCGCAGCGTTCTGGAGGTTCTCAACGAGGCAAATCACCCAGCCTATCTCATTACAAAGTCGTCGTTGATAGAGCGCGACATTGACTTACTCTCGCAGATGGCTGTGAAAAATCTTGTTACCGTGTCTATATCTGTTACCAGCCTGAATAATGAGTTAAGCCATCGGCTGGAACCGCGCGCAGCTGCTCCTCACCGAAGAATAAGAATCATTAAGACGTTGGCTGAGGCGGGTATACCGGTTAGGGCATCAATCTCGCCCATCATCCCGGCACTTAACGAGCATGAGATTGATGACATGATACAAACGTGCGCTGATGCTGGGGCGAAAGGCGCCAACGTAATTATTTTAAGACTACCTCATGAGCTGTCTACGCTTTTCCCCGAATGGTTAGAAACTCATTATCCGCTGCGAAGGAATAGGGTTCTAAAAGCGATTAAATCGATGCGGCAAGGCAAGCTGAATAACAGTGACTATAAATCGCGGTTTGTTGGTGAGGGGCCAAGGGCCGACATAATTCAGCAGCGATTCAAAAAAGCGTGTGCTCGTAATGGCATTGAAGGGGGGCGTGAGGTATTTTCAATGGATACTTCGAAATTTACAGCCCCTCAACTACCCTTAACAGCTCAGGATGAAGAAATTCCAGGGTCTCAATTGTCTCTATTTTCGTAGGCAGACATACAAATCATAATGGAACTTAGATGGATATAGATCGTATTCGCGCTGAAACACCTGGAACACACAATGTAGTTCATCTTGTTGCGTCAGGTTCTGGGTTGATGCCTTCAACTGTGACGGACGCCATTGTTGAGCATCTCACACTGGAGCAAAGTATTGGAGGTTATGAGGCCCACGCAAATAGAAGGGGCCTCGCGGTACCGGTTTCCTTTATGTCCAAGAAAAATGGTTGAAGCATCTTGAGCCTGCAATGATTGATCATTTCGCAGCCCCCAGGGTAGAGCGGAATCAATATGCTTCGGGAAGATGCGCGTCGTTTCGAGACTTGGGAAAATGCCTATGCGTTAAGAGCGGGTTTGGGCGCGGCGGTTAACTATGCAATGCAAATTGGATTAGACGCAATTCAAGAGCGAGCGTGGTCTTTGGCAAACTATGCCCGTGTTGAATTAGCTAAATTACCGGGCGCTAAAGTTCATGACATTGGTCTGGAAAAATGCGCTATTGTCAGTTTCAGTATTGAGGGTCTTGATCCTAAAGAGACTGTCGAAAAGTTACGAAAACAATCAATCAACATAAGTGCCTCTCTCCCATCCAGTACACGGCTAGATTCTGAAGCGAGAGGGCTTCCCACCATTTTCAGAATTGCTCCTCATTATTACAACACGCACGAGGAGCTGGATACGCTAGCGAGCGCGCTCAAGGGGTTAGTCGCGCCCTGTTAGCTCCTACAAAATGTGATAACCAGTTGCCCAAATAGGTGGTGGGAAACTCCGTTTTACCCTGTGAAGAGAAACTCCTGTTGGTTTAGGTCTTATGTCGAGAGTGATCCTGTATAACCTGATATTCACTCTATTGGTCGGTATCACTCAATCGGCTGATACCTTCAATAATGCTAAGTCCTCCGAGCAGGTCCGCGTGCTCCACCTGTCAAAGTCTAGAACGTATCCAAAGCCACGGTAATGTTGGCGTGTTTTTGTGACTTATGTAGTTCTTTATAAAAGCATTACAGTTACTCGACGATAATTGGTTGAATTCGTGCTGCTTGCGCTCTTATGAGGTGCGGCGTTATGCGCAGTTGTGGAGTCACCATTCCTCAAATGGTGAGAGGAGGTGTCGTCATAAATTGATTAGCTCCATGCTTCGCACCACCGATCTTAGTTGAACCACTGTGAAAAATCGTTAAAACGGAATGCATAGACGGCGGGGTAATTCATTACTGATGGGGTCTAGCCGATAAAGCGCTCGGCTAAAAGTGCTTTGTTGTCAAAAGTTACCTTTAGCCCGTTGCTGATTAGAACATGGGCGTCAGTCAGCCCGACTATCGACGTTTGTGTTACCGAGTACAAAATGTATGAAAAATTCGATTAAAAGAATATTGTTACCAGTATTGGTATTGCTGAGCGTCGTCAGTGCTGATGCTTCCGCAGCGCCTGGAGGTGTTGATCCGTCTGCACGTAGGCTTTGGCTTGATGCATCTGACATAGATGGCGATGGTATTTCAGGGAACGATCCAGCGCACGGTGCTGGCGTTGCTACATGGGTGGATAAATCGGGAAATGGAAACAATGCAACTCCGGTGTCAGGTCAGGCGACTTTTGATTCTAATACGGCAGAAACTATCAACGGTAATACGGCTGTTCTATTTTGGAATACACCCTACGATACTGGGTTTGACTTACGGCCGGTAACAACTCCTGATGCAACTATATTCTCAGTTTATGTGCAAAAAGAAGGCTCTGGACAGCAATCGCCATGGGGCATCAATAATGGTGATTGGGATGGATACTTCTATCCTGTGCATTCAGGTTTTGGTGTGGCGGATGATGGCGTTTTTGGTGCAACTGTAGGAGGAAACGTTGTTGAAAGTGCGAGTGTTCTGGATGAAACCTATTTGCTAACCGCAACATTTTCACATTTGGAAACCGATGGATCTTCGGTGTACTTTGACGGCAACAAGATTTCCGACTTTACTGACTCGTCAGATGCCACCAATCAAATTTCTACTCTCCGACTAGGTCATGACGGCGATAACGGAGACTATCGCGGTCAGCTTGCCGAGTTTATTGTTTACGACCGTGTTTTAACCAGTTGTGAAATACAGGCCGTTAACAAGTATCTAGATGATAAGTACGGAAAAGTATTTGGGAACCCCGATGCCGATGGCGATGGCGGTATTAACTGTTTGGATAATGATGCAGATGGGGATGGTATACCCAATTCTGTGTAGGCTCCACGTGAGTACGAATGGGCTGTCTGGGAACCGTTCTCTAATACGACAACTGCCAGCGGTACTATAGATGGTGTTGCGTTTACCTACACAAGCGTTGCTACTTTCACTAGTACGCCGACAATCTACGATTACGGAAATTTCCCAGCCGAGTATGAGATACCGAACTCTACAGTCGTCAGGAATGAGCTTGCCAGTACGGGAACGCTAACCTTAAGTGAGCCTGTCTACGGGTTATCAACCGTATTTTCATCCGTTGGTTCAGACTCAAAAACAGTTCCAGTTCCAGTTCAATTTTCATCACCTGTAGACGTGCTTTGGTCAATGAACACGAGCGTAGTGAATCCCAATCGCTTGGAAGGCACCGAAGGATTCTGGATCACATCCAGCACCGGTGTGCATTCTAGTTATGTTGTTGAATATTTAGCTAATGATGTTTACGTGAATTTCACGTTTGGTGGCTATATTTCAACATCAGTTGATACTGATAGTGATGGTATCGAAGATATCCTTGATACTGATAGTGACAATGACGGCATTCCGGACAGCGTAGAGAACCAGATATCTACTCAGGATTCCGATAGTGACGGAATTTATGATGTGTTTGATGTAGATATTACTAACGGGTCTGATGTTGATCGTGATGGTGTCGATGACAATTCCAGTACGTCTTTGGCTGATAAGGATGGCGATGGAATTCCAAATTACGTCGATTTTGATTCAGATAATGACGGAATTTTAGATCAGATAGAGGGTGTCACAGACACTGATGGAGACGGTACACCGAACTATTTAGATACTGATTCTGATGGCGATGGCTTGAGCGATCAATACGAAGGTTCGGCTGACATCAACTACGATGGAACGCCTGACTACTTACAAACAAACTATGGTGTATTCGATGCCGATACCGATGGAATCAATAACAGTGATGAAGGGTTTTACTTGTCACCCTCAAAAGCGTTGATGGACGCCACATCGGGTGGCTCTACGCCAAAGGCGAACTTACAAATTGGATCTGAATCTGCCGAATTAACCTTTTCAACAGTAGGCGGGAATATTACTCCTACAAGCATAGGATCGTCTTCTATTGGTTTCTCAGAACACTATACGAACGTAGGCACGTTTACCATACAGTCCTCTAGCCCTCTGTTTGAAGTTGAAATGTTGTTTATGAGTCTTTTTAGAGAGGGGACAACTATTGGAAATTTCAGTCTGACGCTAGAAGATGGCACAGTGATCAGTAATGCTGATTTTACTATTTTTGATGATGTCATCTTCGATGGTTTAACGGTTGGAGGGTTTGATCCCATTACCGGTTCTTCTAAATTGCTAGCTGTTAAAGATAGTTCCGGTGGAATCCATAAAATTGTTGCTCCGGTAGGCGCAACGGAGCAAACAGCAGCTCGAATTAAATTTGAGGATACCTATGATATTTATAATCGTAATGGCATAACGTCGATAACATTTGAGCTTATTGAAGGATATACCAGCACCTTCGATTCTAGGTTCTCCATAATGGCTAGGTTCGCATCTGTGTTGGATACCGATTTAGATGCTATTCCCGATTATCTCGATGAGGATTCTGACAACGACAGTAATCCTGATGCCACGGAGTTAATGACTGACGCTGATAACGACGGTATTCTAGATTGGCGTGACCCTGACGATGACAACGATGGCATACCATCTAGTGTTGAGGCGAAACTAATCTCAACTGGAAATGCAACCGGCTCCGGGATTTACACTGATAACATCGCTTTTTTTCAATGGGAAGATGACTTTTCAGACGGGACACACGTTGGAGATGTGCAGACACTGACGCTCAGCGATGGATCAGTTATTACAGCAACGGTGATGGATATATACAATAATCAACCAAAAGATTATGTTCCAGCCGATGCTCCTACATTGGGTGGTTCTCCCATAAGCGGTAGTTATAGCGTTGAGCAGGGACAGCTGTATGACTTTACAACGAGTACGTATAATTCAAGTATAGTCACTTTTGCACTGACCGCGGAGACATCAGCCGGCGTTGCTTTCTCTCCTGACGTGTATTGGATAGACGGTGAGGTCACAACAGGAACTGAAACACTAATGGGTGTGACTGATGGCACACCGTGGGAAGTATTTGAATATCTCATTCCCAATACGGGTCTCAAAGAATTGCAAGTTGGACAGCATTTTTTGTTTTTAAACAATACGCTGGCCGGTTTAAACGGATACCGATCAGACAACGTCAGCGAACTTACAGTAGGAACTGTCGGCGAACCGACTGCGGAAAGCCCTCATGCAATCATGTTTGGTATTTTACGTAATCGAGATACAGATGCAGATGGTGTAGAGGATTATCTAGATGCCGATTCTGACAACGATGGTATACCAGACATCGTGGAAGGCGCTAATGATTCAGACTCTGATGGGCTATCCGATTTTTTAGACACGGACTCTGACAACAACGGAATAACCGACGGTGTTGAGGCGGGTATTAGTGGCATAGATTCAGATGGCGATGGCATAGACAACTCCTTTGATGTTGATTAAACCGGTGGTACCGATGCCAATGGTGATGGTATTGATGATAACGTCACGGGTCCGGACTCTGATGGTGATGGAGTTTTCGATACGGCCGATTCTGATAACGATGGTGATGGCGTCCCCGACAGTGTTGAAGGTGCTGGGGACACAGATAATGATGGCGTCTCAGATTATCTGGATACTGACTCAGATAATGATAGTGTCGATGACGGCGTGGAAGCCGGCGTCAGTGGCAACGACGCTGATGGTGACCGTATAGATCATTTATTCGATGTCGATGAAACCAATGGTGTTGATGCTAATGGTGATGGTGTTGATGATGATGTCATTGGCGCAGACACCGATAGAGACGGTGTACCTGATTCTGTCGACCCTGATGTTGACGGAGACGGAATACCAGACAGCGTCGAAGGCAGTAATGATTCAGATGGAGATGCTATACCGGACAAGCTGGACACGGACTCCGACAACAACGGAGTGCCTGATAGCGTAGAGGCTGCGGTTAGTGCTCAGGATGCCGATGGGGATGGTATCGATGATACCTTCGATGTGGGTCAAACCGGAGGTACAGATGCGAACGGTGACGGTATCGATGATGACGTGACTGGCGCTGATACTGACGGCGATGGTATTCCAGACTCGGTTGATGCGGACAATGATGGTGACGGCGTTCCTGATAGTGTTGAAGGTACAGACGATGTAGATAATGACGGTTTAGGTAATTACCTTGATGCTGACTCCGATAATGATGGTATTAACGATGGCGTTGAAGCTGGTGTAACTGGCAATGACTCCGATGGCGATGGTATCGATGATTTATTTGATGTCGATGAAACTGGCGGTGTTGATGCCAATAGTGATGGTGTAGACGATAGTGTCATTGGTAAAGATACCGATGCTGATGGCATTCCTGACGGTGCTGATTTAGATGCAGACGGCGACGGCATCCCGGACAGGGTAGAAGGTCAAGTTGACTCTGATGGAAACGGCTTACCCGACAATCTGGATCCAGACTCCGACAATGATGGCGTTCCTGATGGCATTGAAGCTGGTGTTAGCGGAAAAGATGCTGATGGCGATGGTATTGATGATTCGTTTGATGTTGATCAGACTGGTGGCAGCGATGCCAACGGCGATGGTATTGATGATACTGTGTTCGGCTCCGATACCGACGGCGATGGCATACCTGACTCTATAGATAAAGACACCGATGGCGATGGTATTCCGGACATCGTTGAAGGACTGGGTGATTTAGATGGAGACGGCATTCCAGATAACCTTGATACCGACTCTGACAACGATGGTATTAGCGATGGCGTTGAGGCTGGCGTTAGCGGCATAGATACCGATGGCGATGATATTGATGACGCGTTTGACGTTGATCAGACCGGGGGTTCAGATGCTAACGGTGATGGTATTGATGATAGTTTTAGTGGCTCCGATACTGACGGCGACGGTACTCCCGATTCAACAGATCTGGATGCAGACGGAGACTCCATTCCAGATACTATCGAAGGTAATGGCGACACCGATGCAGATGGCATTCCGGATTATCTCGATAGCGATGCTGATGGCGACGGAATTTCTGATTTTCAGGAGTCAACGCTGAATGGTGTCGTCCCAGCAGATAAGGATCAAGATGGCATCTTCGATTACCTCGATCTCGATTCCGATAATGATGGCATCAGTGATGAGATAGAAGGAGGCGGCGACCTAGACGGCGATGGAGTTGCAAACTATCGGGATTTAGATGTCGATAGCGATGGAATCTCTGACTTAGTTGAAATGCGTCTGACGCTTGCTGAAGTTGTTGCCATTGATAAAAATCTAGACGGTGTTATCGATCTAAATTTTGAGGTTGGTAACAACGGTATGGCCGACGTTGTTGAGACGGAAGCAGAGTCGGGCATCGAAAACTATGTGATCATCGATCACGACAACGATTCAGTGTTTGATTATCGAGATCATGATTCAGACAACGATGGCATTCTGGATACAATAGAGTCAAACAGTCTGGATGAAAACCTAGATGGTAAGATTGATGTGCAACTTCAATCGGATGCTCCATTGAATGGCGATAGCGTACTGTACGCTGATCCTGTAGCGGGTGAATCACCACCTGATACGGATGGCGATAGCCTTACAGACTTCCGTGACCATGACAGTGACAACGACGGTATATTAGATAGTGTTGAGGCCTTTGGTTCTGAAATGGATGCTGACAGAGACGGTCAGATTGACGATTTTTTAGATGCGGATGGTGATGGTGTCAACGATAGGTTATCTGATTATCTTGCGCCAGCCACTGATACTGATGGTAATGGTAAACCTGATTCAATTGAGATTGATTCCGACCGTGACGGTATTGCAGATATCGTAGAAAACGGTGGTGTCGATCAGGATGGTGATGGCCAGGTAGATAATTTTTCCGACGCAGATTCCGACGGTGTTGATGACGGCGTGGCCGTCTTACCCCCGGTGATTGTCGACAGTGATGCTGACGGTAGCCCTGATTTTCAAGATAGGGATTCTGACAACGATGGTGTTAGCGACTTGGTTGAATCCGGTGGTGTAGATGCAGACGGTGATGGAAACGCGGACGTACCGCTATTAGGAGAAGCGTTACCAGATCAAAATAGCGATGGTATTCCTGACTATCAGCAAACAGGAGTAGGAAATTTTATTCGTACCGGTCTCTCAGGTAGTGGGTGTTCAATAGGTGTAAATCGGGGCAAAGGTATTGACCCGTTGTTTTTACTGCTCTCACTGTCGGCGGTGTTCTACTTTGTACGACGAGTTCGCAACGCGAGGCTTCGGAAAGATGCGGCAGTTGGAATGGGGATTTTATTGACTGCAACGATTGCTCTGTCATCGAACGTCCAAGCAGATCCCTCCCGCTATTCAACCGACGGTGATTTCCTAGATAGCGCGTTGCTAGGTGGCACAAGCTTTTCAAATAATCGCCCGGCGGGCTGGTACCTAGGCATGGGTCTTGGCGTAAGCTCGTTAAAACCCGAAACCGGTGAAGTGGAGGGCTGGAGTATTCATGATAGCTCTGATGTGGGGGCTCAGCTTACTCTCGGGCTTGACCTTAGTCCACGAACATCCATTGAGATGCATGCGGCCGAGCTAGGTAGCGTTTCACTGTCTCCGTTGGGAAGTATTGGCTACAGTATGTACGGCGCTAGTGGCCTGTTTTATATCGCGAATAAAGATAAACGTATACACCCTACTGCGATTAATGCCTTTGGCAGGTTAGGTGTGGGATATCTGAAAAACCATGCCGAAGACGGCGTCATCTTTGTTAACGAGAACAGAACACATGTGATGTACGGCGTCGGTCTTGAATATAGTTCGAGATCGAGATCGAGATCGAGATTTGGATTGAGAGCTGAAATCATAGCGTATGACACGGATGCAAAACTGGCTCAGTTAGCACTGCTATACCGTTTTGGAAAAGCATCTAAACGCTCCAAGCAAGAGGGCATTTTGGCCAGTGTGCCTGCAAGCCTTGAGGCACCGTTAAATATCGCCAAGGCAGTGGCTTTAACCGATGAGCCGTCCAAAACAAACTTAACACCGCCAACCCTTGCAGCCGCATTGCCGAGTATCATGTTTGAGTTCGATGCCTATGCGCTGTCATTGGATACGCAATACGTGCTGGATAATGTTGCGAGTACGCTCATAGACAATAAAGGCGTCAGCATTGTCGTTTCAGGCCATGCTGATAGCGTAGGTTCGGATGAATACAATGTTGCCTTGTCCCAACGTAGAGCCGATAGCGTCGTAAGGTATTTGAAATCGAAAGGCATCTCGATGGCCCGGATGCATAGTGTTGCGTACGGCGAATCCAGCCCAGTTCAATTCAACGGCACAGATGCGGGACGAGCGATTAATCGCCGTGTTGAAATAGACGTAGCACAGTAGCGTGTTTAAACGTGGGCATCGCTGATCAAGCAAATCCCACGAACTTCACACGGAACGTGTGCGTCGGTTGGTAAAAAACACCGCTACAATTGCGATGAAAAGAGCCACTAACGTAGCCCCTGCCAGTGTGTTCCAGCCGAATCCGGCGTAAAGTACCCCTGCGGAAAAAGAGGCAAGTGAGGAAGCAATCGCTAGCAACGTATCGTTAACACCTTGAATCACGGGCCTCTCGTTTTCAGCGATGGCTGATTGAAGTAGATAGGTTGCACCAATAAATCCGAAATTCCAGCCGATGCCGAGCAGTATTAGGGAAACATAAAAGTGGGCAAGCTCGCTTCCTTGCAATGCCACGATGCCAGCGAATAGTAAGACGATGAAACCGATTGAAATAATTCTCATGACACCGAATCGTGTAATTAAATATCCGGTGAAGAATCCAGGGGCGAACATGGCAATCACATGCCAGCGGATAACATCTGCTGAATGATGTCCGGCATAACCAACAGATTCCATCGCCAGCGGTGTGGGTACCATCAGAATGACCATCGCTGCCTGAGAGATAGCTGCTGTCGCTATGGCTAATAGTACGACGGGTCGAGCAAGTATTTCGCGCTGACTAATTTCCGGTGCAGATTGGGCTGATGCTTGCGGTGTTGATGGCATCAATTTATCCATAAATGCCAGAGGGATACACCCGACAGCAGCTATGACGGCGAGTGCTACGTAACCACCTGCAAACGGGGCAGGGAGCAGGGCGTCTTTGAAGTGCGTATAAATCAGTGGGCCAAACAATGCGGCAATGAGTCCTGAGGCTAATAAAAAACCTATGGCCTTTGCTTTGTACTGATCGCTAACTGATTCTGCAGCAGCAAACCTAAAGAAATTTAAGCCGATTAATGCAGCGCCTAAAATCAAGTGGGCAACACACAGTAGGACAAAGCTCTTTATGGTGAGGGCGAAAGCAGCACACAGACCACCTACGATCAGAATGGCCGCGCCGAATAAAAATCCGTTTCGCCGTCCGGCCTTTCCCATATAAACAGAGAACGGGATAGCAACAACGATACCCGCCAACATTTGTATAGAGGGCGGCAATGTGGCGAGTGTGGGTGTTGGAGCGAGTGATTGCCCCGCTAAGGCGCCCAGTAGAATTAGCATGGGCATGGGGGCACCTAAAATGATGCTTGCAATGACTATGAGCCAAAAATTACGAGTCATGATGTGATGAGTTGATGTTGTTTGACGGCATGGGATCCACGATATAGGGTATGAGATGTCAGAACAGACAATGTTTAATCAAAAACAGACATCTTATGCGCCTGATAGATATTCTTATATTCGATGACGTGAACCTGCTGGATGTAGCAGGTCCGGCGCAGGCGTTTGCCAGCGCTATGCTTGATGGCCAGTGTCAGTATTCCACGCGTTTTGTCTCGATAGATGGTGCACCGGTCACGTCTAGTTGTGGGCTTCGTCTGCATGCTGATTCAGCGTTGACACTAAATAGCGACGCCATGGACTTGCTTATACCCGGTGGTCAAGGTGTAGATACGATTATGCAGGTGCAGTCATTGCATCAAGTCATTGGTGAGTGGAACAACACGTTCAAAGGGCGACGTTTAATTTCGGTTTGCTCAGGCTCGTTAGTGCTTGCAAGCGCTGGAGTGCTTGATGGGCTAAAAGCTACCACTCACTGGACACGATCCCAGCAGGCGGTAAGGCAGTTTCCCCATGTAAATTGGTTGATTGATGAACTCTATGTTATCGAGAAGGACGTTTTTACCTCTGCAGGAGTCACGACAGGTATCGACTTAACGCTTGCCCTTATCCAAAATGATCACGGAGGGCAATGCGCACTCGATGTAGCGCGTGAGTTGGTGGTGTATATGCAAAGGCACGGAAAGCAAAGTCAATTTGCAGGTGTGGTAGATGTGCAGCTGCAACCTAGCGATACGATGTCAGTGCTAGCGCAAGCAATCGTAGAGAACCCTGAAAGGGAATGGAGTGTTGCGCAAATGGCAGCCTTTTGCCATCTGACAGAAAGAACGCTGACAAGGCGATGTCATAAGTGCTTTAACCTGTCTCCAAAGCGATTTGTGGAAAAAGTACGGGTCTCCAAAGCGTGCGAATGGATATCAACCGGTATGCCGTTGGGGCTAGTGATCTCGCGCAGTGGCCTTAGCGATAAACAGCAAATGAATAGAGCCTTTAAAAGGCAAATTGGAACGTCTGTTAGCGACTATGTTGACCGCTTTTCTGCGTGAACATCCCAAAACCTTCTCAATCAGATATCAATAGTTATTAGAATTCTCGGGCGACCATTGTTCCTGCAGCTGATGCCATGGCCACCGCTGCTCCACGATGTAAACGTGTTTGCGCTTTAGGGCTCGATAGCGCCTTCCTCACACCAACTGCCGCCAGAATAAAAACACCCCCGACGAGCAATAGCACCAAGATTGTTACGGGCACCAGCACTGTTGCCCAGGTGGTAAAACCAACCGTATCAAGATCCAACACAAGTGGCAGCAGGGCAAGATAAAACGCGATTGTTTTCGGGTTTCCCAACGTAATGGTCAAACCAGAAAAGGATGCTGAGAAAAGGTCTTTTCGACTGGGCGCCGATGTTGTGAGCTGATGTTGTTCTGCTGTCCAGAAACTCCAGGCCAGCCAGAGCAGGTACAAAATTGAAAACCATCGAATGGCGACGAACAAGGTGGAAAAACTTGATGCGATAAGTGCTAAGCCGAAGACGGCAAAACTTAAGTAAACAAGGTCGCCCAGCATCAGCCCGCCGAGCATGGCAAATGCAGCGCCTGGTCCGTTTGCGACAGAACGAGCCACGAGTGCTGTTATACCTGGACCGGGGATCGCCGCGGCTATGCCTAACGCTAAGGCGTACGAGAGTATCTGGTTGAGATCTAGCATGAGGGTATTAACAGAGAGCGAACACTCACTAAAGTTTCGGCTATTCCAGCGGTATATACAAACAAAATTTAACCTGATTCATGAAATGGCACATTTGGGTACCTTGAATAAGTAGAGGAAAACGTTGGATTTTTCGACAGAACTATTGCAAAACCAAAGCTTGTTTAGTTTGCAACAGATAATCGCCCGGTAACTTTAAACTGATCGATAAGAGAACTCACTAACCCAGTTTGCTTTGCGCGTTGAACAAAATCTTCCAGATATTCGCTGGCCAGTGACTTTCCCACCTGACAACCTATCGATTGCTGAACTGCCGTGAAACTCTGATCGAATAATACGGAACCTGGCATTAGATTCTGTTGCTCGATGAGCTTAGGCCTTAAACCGGCAAGTACATCAAGTTTATTTTGCTCAAAGATGGTGAAGGATTCATCTAGGGAGGGTGCTCTGACTAAGGTGGCATGCTTAAGGTTTTCACTAAGCCATAAGTCGTATGCAGCACGCTCTTTGACGGCTATTTTAACGCCCGGTTTATCGACTTCATTGATGGACTGAATACTTGAATCAGGCGGTACAAGGTAGGTTGCTTGTATTTCGCAGTAGGCCGGGCTGAAATTGATAAAGCGTGCTCTCTCGGCTTCGGCTGCGATGTTCGCAATATCCCATTCGTTAGTTTGAGCGGCATCAGCAACATCACCAGGCCCCTGGTAAGGGATAAGCCTTAATTCCACACCCAGCTCATCTGCTATTGCTTTGGCCATGCGAGGGGAGACACCATCTGGCTCGCCGGTAGATGATGTCTCGTTAACGAGTAAAAAATTACTCATGTTGATACCCGCTCTTAACGTGCCTGTCGGAGCGAGTTCTTGTACAAGTTCCTTACTGATAGTGGTCATACTTAGCCAACGTGTTCGTTAAACCGGTTTTACGAAGAATACCCCAACACTCACAGCGGTGACTTCCACATGTGTGCCGGCGCTTATTGCATCGTTAGATAAGTCCCGAGCAGGTTCCACTCGCCAGTTGATACCCGAATATTTTTGTTCCCCCGATACCGTACGACTGATATCAGAGGTTAAATTAAACGAGTGGCCGATAATATCGCTACTGCGGTCTTTGCCCATTTCGCCGGTGCTTTGCAGTCGTTTTAATGGCTTCCAAAGTACGGCTGTAATCAATGCCGTGCTGATGGCGAAACAGCCGACGGCAACGATAAATGCGTTGGGTAGAATTCCAAACCACACAAGCGCACCAGTGACAATGGCGCCCAATCCTGCAAACAACAGCACGCCGCTAGCAAAACCGAATGCCAATGCGTCAATGGCCAGCAGGAGGAAACCTACACCCATCCAAACCGCTGCTTGGTTGTTTGTAACAAGTTCGATCATGTTTGTCTCCTGAGCGTATGAATTGATTGGCTAGCGATTAAATTTCCGGATTGTTAATTACTGGAATTCGAAAATGCACCACTGGAATTCATCGCAGCAACAACGGCCATGCTCTCTGCAACGACCGCACCTGCATCAGATTTATTGCCATCCATAAGAACCACGGTGGATTCTTTTGCGATATCAGCTTTCGCGGCTATCGCTCGTGTGGCAAGGTCTAGCTGCATGGCTTTTTGTCCTTCTTCTGTAGCAGCGGCATCACCGACGGTACGTAATGCCATTGCTTGTGCTTCAGCAACCGTACGGATTGCATCTGCCTCACCTTGTGCTTTTAATATTTGCTGTGCACGTTCACCTTCAGCGGCCAGAACAACGGCTTGTTTTTGACCTTCAGCCACATTGATGGCCGATTGTCTTTCACCTTCAGACTCAAGTACCGTGGCACGCTTGTCACGTTCGGCTTTCATCTGGCGTTCCATGGCTTCGAGAACACTCTTAGGCGGCGTGATGTCTTTGATCTCGTATCGTAAGCACGTGGTTCCCCAGGCCTCACCCGCTTCGTTGATAGCTTGAACAATGGCGGCGTTCAGCAAGTCACGTTCTTCGAATGTACGATCCAACGTGATCTTGCCGATTTCAGAACGCATTGTTGTCTGGGCAAGCTGAGTTACACCAAACACATAATTGTCGATACCGTAACTGGATTTCTCAGGATCGATAACTTTCAGATAGAGAACACCATCGACAGTCAATGTGATGTTGTCTTTGGTAATGGCCGATTGAGATGGCACATCCAGCGCCAGTTCTTTTAACGATACTTTGTAGGCAACTTTATCGATGAAAGGCACAACGAAGTTTAAACCTGCCACAAGTGTGGTTTTAAATTTACCGAATCGCTCGACCACATAGGCGGTATTTTGAGGAACAAACTTGATGGAAGAGGTCAGGATGACCAGGGTGACAAAAGCCAATCCAATCCAGAATGAGAAAGCAGAACTGAATAACATATCCATATTGCACACGCACCGGTAAGTTTGCTAATTAAGTGCTTGTAATATGGGGGTATAAGCGAGTTATTTCAACTCGCTTATACCTTGTTTTTCAAGTAATTTACGGTGCAGGCACTAAGCGCTGCTATTTGGCAGTAAAACCACCGTCTACATATAAAATTTGCCCCGTCATATAGGAGCTGGCTGGGGAGCATAAAAACAAAACTGGCCCGACAAGGTCTTCCAGTTCACCGTTTCGTCCGATACAGGTTTGCGCGGCATTGGCGGCAGCCTTTGCCGGATCGTCAAAAACAGCCTGTGTGAGCTCTGTTGGAAAAAATCCCGGGGCAATGGCATTGGCCCGAATGCCTGAACCCGACCAGGCTTCTGCCATTGCTCGCGTTAATTGAGCCACGCCACCTTTGGACGCACCGTAAGGCATACTATTAGGAAAGGCCCTTTCAGATTGTAGAGAGGCGATGTTTATGATGCTGCCGTCACCCTTCATACCGGCGACCAATGCGCGGCTGAGGAAAAATGGAATCGACAAATTTAGTTGCAGTGTCTCGTTCCAGCTTTCATTCGTGATCTCATCGACGGGTTGGCGGTGATTGACACCAGCAGCATTGATCAACAATGAGGGAGCACCAAAGGGTTCTGACAATTGTTGTGCAAACTCGTCAAAATCTTGTACTTCGCATAAGTCCTTTGCAACGGCATAACCGTCAATGGATTTTGCCAGTTCCCTTATGGATTCGACGCGGCGCGCAACTACCACAACCTTTGCACCAGCATCGGCCAGTGCTTTGGATAGGTGTTTACCGATGCCCGAAGAGGCACCGGTAACGACCGCGACACGTCCGCTGATATCAAAACGTGTCAGACTTGTATTCATTGACCTATGATTCACCCGTTAAGTCAAAGTTTTCACCTGGAAAATACTTGGCTAAGCGAACATCCGCAGTCCTGGCGTGTCCTTCCATACCCTCAAGACGTGAGATGCGGGCACAGGCTTGAGCGATATCACGGTTGGCCTCTCGCGTGGAACGCTGCCAAGTGACGGTTTTGATGAACTTACCCACAGATAAACCGCCCGTGTAGTGAGCTGCGCCTTTAGTCGGTAGTACGTGGTTAGGTCCAGAAACCTTATCACCGTATGCAACGGTAGTCTCTTCGCCGAGGAAAAGTGAGCCGTAGTCGTTTAGATTCTCAAGCCACCAATCTAAATCTTCTGTTTGAATTTGAAGATGTTCTGATGCGTAGCTGTCTGATACTTGAACCGCCTCTTCACGGCTATCACATACCATGATTTCTCCGTATTCTTCCCAGGCGATGGCTGCATTGTCCCGGTTCAATTTGGGTAAGTCGGCTATGAGATCGGGAATAAGTTTGTTAACTTCGTGGGCGAGTTTTTCGTCCAGTGAAATCAACCACACCGGCGAGTTGTAGCCATGCTCAGCCTGGCCGACAAGGTCAGAGGCAACGATAGCTGGATCAGCACTAGCATCGGCTATCACCATGCTCTCCGTTGGGCCTGCAAACATGTCGATGCCAACACGGCCAAATAAGATACGTTTAGCTTCAGCGACAAACTGATTGCCGGGGCCGGCGAGAACACGTGCAGGCGAGCATCCAAATAGTCCGAAAGCCATGGCTGCAATACCCTGTACGCCACCCAGGTTAAGGATGTTGTCAGCGCCGCAAACATCCAACGCGTACAGCACTGCCGGATGCATGCCTTCGCCGGGGCGGGTAGGTGAGCAGGCCGATATGTTTTTCACACCGGCCACTTTTGCCGTTGTCACGGTCATGATCGCAGAGGCCACGTGTGAATAACGACCACCGGGGGCGTAACATCCTGCCGCCGATACCGGGATCTGGCGTTGACCCGCGACAAGACCCGGGATGATCTCCATTTCCGTGTTGCCAATGGTTGATAGCTGCGCTTCGGCGAAACGTCGAACGTTGTCGCGCGCGAAGCGAATGTCGTCCTTCAGTCGCTGGTTCACCGTAGCATGAGACGCTTTTCTGTCAGCTTCTGAGACAAGTATGTCTCCAGTCCACTTATCAAGTTTTTCCGCGTATGAGCGACAAACGTCTTCGCCACCAGCCTCGATTTCATCGAGCATGTTTTGCACAATTTCGCGGACGTCTTGCTCGCCGGTAGAGGACGTTTTACTGGCTTTCTTTATGTATTGCATAGTAGGAATTGATCTCAATTGAATAAATGTACGCGCTTACATGCTATTGTAAGCGCATACATGGTGAAAAAACAAGTTTTTTCGAGTTTGCTAAAAAATGACTTCGCGACGAAAAATGCCCACACAGTCAGATGTTGCTGCGCTCGCTGGTGTGTCTACTGCAACAGTCTCCAGAGTGGTCAATAACAACGGCATATCCAGTGCCGATGTGCGCCAGCGCGTGCTGTCGGCAATTCGGGAATTGAACTATGTCCCAGACGCCAGTGCCAGGGCGCTGGCAACACAGCGTTCCGGCACGCTCGGGGCGATAATCCCCACTTTAAACAACGCCATATTCGCAGAAGGTATTAACGCATTTGAAAAATCAGCTCAGGCTTTGGGCTACACCTTGATATTGTCGGTATCGCAACAGGACCCAGAGAGAGAGCACGATCTCATTATAAAAACGATAGAACGCGGTGTGGACGGCTTGTTATTGGTTGGTAACCTTCACAAGCAAGCTGCCCTGGAACAACTGGAACAGGCCGGCGTTAGGCACGTTTGTACCTGGGCTTACAATGAGCAATCGCGCTCGGCTAACGTGGGTTTCGATAACCGAAAATCCATGTATGACGTTGTCGATCACTTGCTAGACCTTGGCCACCAGCATATCGCTATGATTGCCGGTATTTCTCAGGACAATGACCGCGCAAAAGATCGAATTGCCGGAGTTCGAGATCGCTTGGAAAGTAAGGGGCTGTCGCTGCCTGCATCGAGTGTTGTCGAAGTAGAGTATTCCGTGGCTGACAGTCGCAAAGCGTTTCAACACATCATAAAGCCTGAGACCACAGCGCTGATTTGCGGCAATGACGTTATTGCCTATGGCGCGTTGCTGGAAGCACAAAAATTAGGCTTAGCTGTGCCAGAGCATCTGTCAATCACAGGCTTTGACGACTTGAGTTTGTCATCACAATTAAGTCCTGCACTGACAACCGTGCAGGTGGGCGCAGATATTATGGGAGAGATAGCAGCGCAGAGACTCATTACCGCTGTCGAGAACGAAGGCCCTGTGGTTTCAACCCAATTGCACCCGCGATTAATCGTGCGGGAAACAACGGGGGTTGTGCGTTCATAATGCCCGGCAAAGCTTCAACTGAAACGTAACCGGACTATACCGTTTTAAGTACCGAGTGTGTTCAGCGCGGTATTGGAGCGCTCAAACCATAATCTGGATACGATATTATCTTTGGCAAGTGTGACGCCCAGTGCATCTATCCCGGTGTGGCGATAACGAAGATCAAGCAGTATCTCTCGAGCAACATTGAGATTTCCCAGCTCTTGTTCGGCGATGGCTTCGCTGTATAGGGCTGTGTCGTAGTACGTTGAGTCAGGGTAGTCCTGTCTCAGTTGTTGCATAGTGGCAAGTGCCGCAGAATAATTTTTCTCATCCATGAGCTGAATAAACCCTTTGAGGTAGAGCGCATCATCGCCTAAGTAGCCGTCACCGTACAAACTTGAAATGACTTCAAGTTCAGTATTAGCAGCCTCATATTGGCCCGCATCTCTTAGATCTAATGCTGACAGATATAAATCGAAGTCCTGACCATCACCGTATACTTCAGATTCTTGAATAACCGGTAGCTTGATAGCAGCACGTCTTTTGTTTGTGGTGACGGGGTCTCCGTCTATATAGTCACTATAGAGCTTCTTTGCGGATGTATAGTCACCGGCGTCTTCTAAGTCTTTTCCGGCATAGTAATTCTGTTCGTTGACGTTGACGGATTCAGGAACCAATTGGATTGTGTCGTAGTCGACAACTAAATTTGCCAGCTTCCGCCCATCGGTTATCGGTTGGAAAGTAATGCCAACTGAAATTGCCTGTGCGGGTTTGAGAACAATATCGTTAATAGCTTCTGCAGCGAAGTCATCTGAATTGTCACCCGTTATCCCAACCGATTTAAGTGGGTACTCATCCGCTCCACGATTTGAAATCTGAATGCGTTGAGTTGTATCGGTACCGACATCCTTAGTTCCAAAGTAGAAATCAGGTGCAGAGACATGTAGGTAAGTGCCGTTGACTCCCTGAGTGCTTCCACTGCCGCTTCCGCCTCCACCACAGGCTTGAAGAAATACACAGGCAAGTGTCGCAGCTAGCAGCGGACGAGTGCTTGATTGCGTAGTTTTCATGTAATCAGGCAGCCTTTTTGTCTTGCATGGACTCTTCTATGTCTACTTGGAAAAAGTCCAAAGCGTGGCGACAGTCGTTGATAGCATCGTTGAGCTCCTGAGGGCTAGTGCCGTTTTGTTCAACACTGCTCACCTGTTCAATGCCTGACTTAGCTGCTGCGATTTGTTCGCGAATAGAGCGTGCGGCAGCTGTTAACTCATGAGCGATATCGCCGAAATCACGATTATCATCTGCTCGCAGGCGAACATCCAAACGACCATCGCCAATTTGGCGTAGGGAACGTTTGATGGCCAGGATAGGTTGGCCCAGTTTGCGTGTTATGTAAACGCTAAGGCAAACCGTGACGATGACATTCACGACTAACATGGCAGTTAACCATTTACCTAACACCGCAGTTAGCGTGGGGACCGCCTCGTTTGCCAATGCCATATCTTCAGACACAAACAGAAGTGGCGATACGCCAGCGAGAATTTGCCCCAGCATCTGATGATAGAAAACACCAACCATGACAGTGGTAACGGCCAGATACATCAAACTAAGCTTTAGTACCCTACGAATTTCCCTCGCTTGGAAACTCTTATCGCGAAGCAAACTACCCAGAAAACCGAAATCGGACGAACGTTCCATGGAATACACCAACGTCAAAAAAGATATTTACAACGTTTTGTCGGCGAATTCACTTTTTTCTTAATTTAGAAAACGGCTCTCGGGGAAGCTACGGTGGTTATACTTGTGCTTTGGTTCTCACCCCGGATGGGGTTAGCTGCTTTATGAGTGTTGATCCAGTTCAATATGTCGGGCCGGAGATGGCTTTTCCGCTTGCAGGTGGTCTTTACCTACTCATGGCGTTAGTCGCCGGTGTGCACGTTGTTTTGAACAAAAAGAACGAAGCATCGGCATTCAGTTGGCTAGGAATCATTATCCTGGCACCCTTGCTGGGAGCAGTGCTGTATTGGTTATTTGGCATTAATCGGATACGGAGGCGAGCTCAGGCTGAGTTATCTGAGCACGCACCTCTGAGCACAGCGGTCAAAACTCATCATGTTGTTCAGTCTCACCAATGCCCTGATCAGTGGCAGGAGTTAATGAAACTAGGGTTGGGGGTTCACGAATCAGACTATCTGCAGGCGAATAGTCTAAGGCCATTGATCAACGGTGATGAAGCGTACCCGGAAATGCTGAACGCTATAAACAATGCTCAACAGTCCGTTGTGCTCTCCAGTTATATTTTTGAACACGATGAGGCTGGTAGGCAATTTGTGAGCGCGTTGGTTGCCGCAAATCACCGAGGTGTTTCGGTAAGAGTCCTTATAGACGGGCTTGGTGTGGGTTATGGTCTGAGTCTTGTTCGCGCCGATCGAGTGCTTCGTAAGCAAGGTGTCAAAACGGCACGCTTTCTATCTGCGCTTTCATCCTCAGGTACCCGTTTTATTAATTTAAGGAACCACCGCAAGATCCTATCAGTTGATGGCAAGGTTGCCTTCGTGGGTGGTATGAATATACGCCAAGGGAATTTGTTGCAAACTTTGGCTAAACGCTCAGGTAATCAGCTGACACAAGATGTCCATTTTAAAGTACTTGGACCCGTCATCAATCAAATTAACGCGGTGTTCTCAGCAGACTGGGAATTTGCAACTAACGAGGTACTCAGCTTGCCAGATTGGTCTGATGAAAACTTCAATACAAAGAGTGAATTAAATACTGAAGCATCAGTTAGCACCAGAGTCTTGGTTGATGGCCCGGACGACAACTATCAAAAGTTGCCGCTTACGATGTTGGGCGCTATCAATGCAGCCAAAGATCGAGTGTGTATCGTATCGCCTTATTTTTTGCCGGGTTCATTGATAATGAACGCTTTGCATATGGCGGTATTACGAGGCGTGAAGGTGGATGTCTGTGTGCCAGCTCGGAATAACCTTCCCTTTGTCGGATGGGCCATGAGAGCCAACCGCCGTGGTTTACTGGAGAAGGGCGTTCATCTCTATGAATCTACGGCGCCGTTTGATCATAGTAAGTTATTCTTGGTCGACGATTACTGGAGCTTGATAGGTTCAAGCAATTGGGATTCCAGAAGCCTAGAGTTGAATTTCGAAATAAATCTCGAGTGTTATGGCTCCGGTCTGAACCGCTCAATAAGTGACATTATCGATAAGAAGTTACTCAAGTCTACTGAAATTCTTGAATGTACTGATCAACATCTTATACAGCGTCTGCGCAATAATTTCTGCCGAATGTTCTCACCTTACCTCTAATTTATGCTGCGTCAGTTCCTGCCATATTGCTATACCGCCGAAGATGAACTCAGGGAGTTGGGTCAGGCCTCTCAAGTGTCTTTGGGTTCCCACATTAGGGTGCTGGTTTGGAATATATACAAAGCGAAAAAGTCTAACTGGATAACGGACTTTAAAAAGCTGGCCTTTGATAAAGAGCTTGTCTTGTTGCAAGAGGCTGTCACCAACGCACCCTCGGATCATCTGTTTGAACAAGACAACGCTTTACAGTGGGTGATGGCAAGAAGTTTTAAGTACCCAAAGACAGAGATCGAGACTGGCGTGAAAACCGGGTGTTTGGCCGCGACAAGTGCAAGACAGCTCTACATTTCAGAGCATACGGAGCCTCTTTTACAAACACGCAAACTGTTGCTGAGCACGCAATACCCTATTGCAGGTTCCAGTCAGAATTTGCTGGTCATCAACATGCACGCTATTAATTTCGTTGCCACCAAGAAATACGTTGCTCAGCTAGAACAATTGGGTGCGGCACTGGCTGACCATGATGGACCCATTTTGTTGGCAGGGGACTTTAATACGTGGAGTGCGGCGAGACTAGAGTCGTTTCAGTCTGTTGCAATGGGATCTGGCCTAGTTGAAGCTGTCATGGCACGCCAGGGGCGGGCCGCTACCCTTAACCTCCATTTGGATCATGTTTTTTATCGTGGGCTGTCATTGCAGTCCATCGACTCGCTAGAGCATGTGCGCTCTTCAGATCACGCCCCGATAGTGGCAAGCTTTAACGTCGACGGAATAGCACCGTCCAGCTAACTATCTTGTTAGCAGTAAGCGGTTAGCCTCTTACAGTGGTAATCAAAAAAGCGACGAACAAGACGACTGCGCCAATGAGCATTGACACATTCAACCACTCTTTAGAGCTGCCTTTTGGGCCGTTCTGGAGCCAGTCCTTAGCCACAGGAATCATACGCCAAATCATAAAACCCATGACGATGGCAACTGGGATTTGAAACCAAAGGTTATCCACGTTATAAGTCTCGCTTTTAAATTACTGAAAGGTAGAAAGCTTCAAGGCCACTTTGATGTGGCCTTGAAGGTTCTGACCTCCGAGCATCGGATGGTCAGTCGTGTTGCGAACTTAAGGCCCGACGACTACTCGTCGCTCATGATTCCTAAAAGGTGCAGTAGGCTCGTGAACAGGTTGAAGATGTTCAGGAACATGCTGACTGTTGCGCGGATGTAGTTGGTCTCGCCGCCGTTCACAATTCGGCCTGTGTCGAACAAGATGAATCCGCTCATCAACAGTACAATTGCACCTGATACCGCCATGGAGAGTGCAGGGATTTGCGCGAAGATATTGATGATGGCAGCACCGAACACGACTATGAGTCCGACGAAGAGCATTCCGCCCATGAAGTCGAAGCTTTTCTTCGTTGTCAGTACATAAGCGCTTAGGGCAAGGAAGATTACACCTGTACCGCCCATTGCGGTGGCAATGATTGATGAGCCATTTGGCAGCGAGGCGTAGGCATTGAGCATGGGCCCAAGTCCAAAGCCCAGCAGACCGGTTCCTAGGAACACAATGCCAATGCCTTTGGCAGAATTTTCAAATTTTGGCAGTACGAACATGAGTATGCCGATAGCACCCAGGGTACATACCAAAGACATGCCGCGTGGTGGATTCATTGCCATGGAAACCACGGCCATTACCGCACTGAACAGTAGTGTCGTCGCCAACAAAGCGTAAGTATTTCGAAGCACGCGGTTGGTGGAAAGAATACTGTCCGCCGTCCGGGTGACTGGGCTGGTGGTTTGCATACCTTAAAAAACTCCTCGTAAATGTATGAGATGAAGTATTACAGCTCAAAATTGACCTTGTTGCCACTATAACGTTGTAGAGGCAAATCAGGCATGTGGATCATCAGTATTTTTCGTTATGTAACCTCGAAAAACACAGCTCCCATACCTAATCTTAAAAGGTATGGCGATTGAATGTGGCAATTCAAGTCAGCAATACGACCTTTTTTGGAAATAATAGTGCCGAATTTGTCACGGAAGCTGCACATTTTGGCCAGAATCTTGTAAACTCTCGGCCGTCGGAGAGGTGGCAGAGTGGTCGAATGCGGCGGTCTTGAAAACCGTTGACTGTCAAAGGTCCGGGGGTTCGAATCCCTCCCTCTCCGCCAGTACCCTTTACAGCGTTGTAATGAGGCACTGACTTCCCAAAACTGGTGTTGTCCCCCAGGCCTCACTGAACGATATACGGCTCTACTGACTCCACATCGAGTCGGTATCCTGAGGTCGCCAAATCACTTTCAATAGTCTCCGTGCGAACTGTGCCGGTAGCCCAGACAGGCTCGTACATGCTGCGAATTTCTACAGCAACAGGAGACATCGCATGAACAATTTGATTGGCAGGCGGAGGTGGTGTGTGGATGCAGGCACCGAGATAGGGCACGAGTAAAAACTCACTCGCAGTGTTCTGGTCTTCGAACTCCAATGGCGTGACGTAGGCTGCGATTTTGACGCGTTTTCCGTCTAAATCCTCCACCACTGGAGCGTAGAAAAACGCCTCCTTTAGCTCTTCAAGGCGGGCGTTTGATTCATCGCTTCCATCCATGAGCTTGTCTATTTCCTCTTGTGACATGGTTTCAAAAGGATTCTCTGGTTGCACGAAATCTTCAGGAATTAGATCGGCCCATGCAATCTCTTTTATTTCACCCTTTGCCAATTGGGCCGTTACAGAATTGTCCCCGCCAAGCTTTGACCAAGCCAGCAAACCTCCACCAGCGAGAATGGAAACCACAGCTATAGCGGCTGTTATTAGTCGTCCTGATGCTTGCATAATGGTTTTCCCCTGTTTTTTGCTGCTGTCAGATCCGTTGAGAGAGACCGTCTGCCAGCGATTTACGATACGCCTGTAAAGCGGGTAGAGTCCCTGCCACAACACCTGATAAAGCCACGTAAAACAAAATTGTCAAATCCCCGCTTTCAGGGAGGGTTAGCGGCAGCGATAGCCCGAATCTCTGCTGCAAATAAATTGATCCAACACCGGTCAGCACGTAGTGTAAGAAGAGACCTGTAATGATGCCTCCAGCCGTCAATACTGTTGATTCGATACACAGTAGAAGAAAAACATGGCTTGGCCTGGCTCCAGTAGATCGTAAGACTGCCATCTCTCGTCTTCGTTCATTTAATCCTGCCAGAAGGACTGACATGAGGTTAACCAGACCTGCCAGCACCACACAAATAGAAATGGCCAATAGGGCTTTCTCAGCGACGCTGACCAAATTCCACAGCTGCTGCAGTGTGACTCCCGGTAGTATGGCTAGCAGCGGTTCTTCCCGGTAGGTGTTAATGGCGCGCTGTTCCCGGAATACCGCTGCTCTGGATTTTAGTCCTACCATGAGTGCCGTAACGGCCTTGGGCTGTAGATCCATCTGGCGTATTACCTCTGGCGCGGTTCCTTCACCTTTGACAGACGCTCCGTTGCGCCAGTCCACATGCATCGCCTCAATGCCTTCGAGGCTGACATGGATAGTTCTGTCTATAGGGGTGCCAGTGGGCTTAAGGATGCCACTGACGAAAAAGGGCTGATTGTCATGCTCAACAAGAGCCACTTTGCCGGTTCCATGAGCAACGGTCATCTTGTCGCCCACCGTATAACCGAGTTGCAAGGCGACCTCGCTGCCTATGACGGCATCGAAGACATCCTCGAAGCGCTTACCCGTTTCAAATTGGATGCTTTGTTTACTGCCAAACCGGTAGTGCTCAAAATAATCGTGATTCGTTCCTAGTACGCGATAACCGGCATGCGAATCTCCCAGCGATAAGGGAATTATCCAATCAATGGCGGAGCGTTCCCTAATCGCTTCAACGCTTTCCCAACTGATGTTGTTAGTCGGATCTCCTATTCTGAACACAGAGTAGAGAAGCAGCTGTATAGAACCACTGCGTGCGCCGATGATTAAATCCGTTCCTGAAACGGTTTGTGTGAAACTACTACGAGCATCGCGCCTGATTTTTTCGACTGTCAGTATCAGCGCAACGCTCATGGCAATAGCCAGCACGGCTAATAATGCCGTCTGCCATCGATTGCATAAGCTTTTCCAAGCGATGCTAATCATCTGAGTGCTCCGTTGAGCGTATCGGGCAGGTCAGCGTTGTTAATTGACCGTAAATCCATCTCCCTGTCGAATGCGGTGGCCAAAGATTTTTCGTGACTAACAAATAAAAGTGACGAATTAGTCGCCTCAACCTCCTTGAACAACAAATTGAGGAAAGCCTGTCTGGTATCTCCATCCAGTGCTGATGTGGGTTCATCTGCGATGACCAAAGGCGGTGTGCCAATCAATGCACGCGCGACAGCAACTCGCTGCTGTTGGCCCACGCTTAGTTGCGTGACTTGTTTGTGTTTAATGTCGGCAATAGGGAGTTGCATTGCATCCAGTAAACGATCGGTTTCTTCACTTAGGCTTCTGCCGGACTTTAATACAGCAGCACGGCGTTGATTTGAAAACCTGCAAGGCAGCTGCACGTTTTCTGAAACACTTAAAAATGGAAGCAAATTAAATTGCTGGAACACCAAGCCTATTTTGTCGACTCTGAATTGATCGCGTTTGCCGTGTTTTAACGCGTCAACTTGAATGTCATCGACAACAATGCTGCCGTTTTGCGGGCGCAACACAGCTGCAAGCAAACTTAAGAATGTTGTTTTCCCGGAGCCGGACGGCCCATGGAGAAAAATACGTTCTCCACGGGCCATACTGAACTCACTGATATTCATAATAGGATCTGATTTGCGCGTCCAGGCAAATGTCAAATCTGAAATATGAATAATACTATCGCTACTTGTGCTCACAAAAATTAGCCTCGGCGCACATCGTTAGCGTGCTCAATCAGTTTCACTGCACCGAGCTCACATCAATCGTTGAGTTTTCTGAACTTAGCTCTGCGGCTGACTGACCAGAGGGCCCGATCATTTGAACACCAATACTTTCAAAGTTTGACCACGTTGAAAATGCGTTGACGTCTATGCTGCTCAACGACGAAATATCTTCACAAGAGTACTCATAACTCACAAGAAGAGCAGAATGCGAATCGTGTTCTTCGTGTTCTTCGTGTTCTTCGTGTTCTTCGTGCTCTTCGTGCTCTTCGTGTTCTTCGTGCTCTTCGTGTTCTTCGTGCTCTTCGTGTTCTTCGTGCTCTTCGTGCTCTTCGTGCTCTTCGTGTTCTTTGTGCTCTTTGTGCTCTTTGTGCTCTTTGTGCTCTTCGTGCTCTTCGTGCTCTTCGTGCTCTTCGTGCTCTTCGTGCTCTTCGTGTTCTTCGTGCTCAGATTCCATGGAATTTTCAACGTGCACGTCTGTCAGCGAGCAACTGCCACCGTTTAATGTAAACACCGCATCGCCTTGTTGCAGTTGCTCAAGGGCCGCATCGACCAGTGCATGCTGTGCATCTGTGCTTGGCTTATGTTCAAAGCCGACGAGGTTGTCCCAAGGTGTATCTAATTCGAGAAATGCGTTTGAATCTGCAATAGCTATATTAAGTGTTGCTAGGCCGTGCGCGTGACTGTCTAGTTCGCGCTCGGTTTGTGCCGTGGCCACAGTAGAGGCGCTCGCCACTGATACGGCAAGCAATAGAGAAGTTTTCATTGTGTGCTCCTAAAAATTGTTAAATGGCAACGTGTTGTTGCCGAATTTGAAAAATTTTTCAGGCTGTCAATGGTGGGGCTCTGATGGCGTAGTTCCGGGTGGCTAATTGCCGAACAATCAACCAATTAGACGATGCTGCAATAACCTCGTGAACCGCAGGGAGTTCTATAAGAACGGTGGTAGCTAAGCAGGAGCTTAGCGACAAATAGCTGTGGTAGATCGCGCAATCTTTATGTATTGCCTGCGATTCCGCATGTTCATCGCTGTGATGTTCGTTGTGATGAGCTAATTCTGCAAACACGCAATCCGCTTTTGCAGAATTTTCGTCGCAGTGATGCTCTGCATGAATATCAAGCTGGAAATGACTGACAAGGTGAGCCTGCGCGGCTAGTTGGCTAATGCACAACGCTGCTACAAGGAATAGTTTTAGGAAAATTTGCGGGTTCACGAACAAACTATAGCTTGATTGACGCTGTTTGTGGTTCTTCTAGGTCGGCATTGACTAGTGAAAATTTGATTACGCGATGGAATAGATTTCGTAGATCAACTATTTGGGAATCAGGCCGCCCCTAAGCAGCCCTTATCGAATAGGAGGGGCGTATATAAGTCCGCCATTCGTCCAAAGCTCGTTGATGCCGCGCTCTAGCCCAACCGGTGTATCGGGGCCGATATGTTTGTCATACACCTCACCGTAGTTGCCTACTTGCATGATAACTCTACTGCACCATTGCGGATTAAGGCCCAATGTCTCGCCAGTGATGCCTTCAGTCCCGAGTAAACGACGGATTGCTGGTGTTGAACCAGTTGCACGACGACTGACATTTTGGCTGTTTACACCGAGTTCTTCTGCGTTAATCATGCAGTTAAGAGTCCAGCGGACGATGTTTTCCCATTCACTGTCATTGTGGGCAACCATGGGTCCAAGAGGCTCCTTAGAGATGACCTCGGGAAGCACGACGTGAGCATCAGGCTGTGGGAATGTGGTACGAGTTGCCGCTAATGCCGAACGGTCGGTGGTGATGGCTTTGCATTTGCCGTCGATGTAACCTTGCGCAGCTTCAGATTGATCACTAAAAAAAACGGGGCGATAACGTAAATCGCTTACTGTGAAAAAATCGGCTGCGTTGAGCTCTGACGTTGTATCGCGGCTAACGCAAATAGGCTGATTGTCGAGTTCAAGAGCGCTTCTGATTCCCGTACGTTTCTGCACCATGAATCCTTGGCCGTCATAAAAATTAACGCCAACAAAGTTTCCATAGAAGGCGTTTCGTTCCAGTGTCCATGTTGTGTTACGCGACAAGATATCAATGCTACCCGTTTCGATTGCCGCAAAACGTTCACCGGCAGACACTGGGAACATCTCGACCGCTTCGGCATCATTGAATACGGCTGCCGCGACCGCACGGCAAATATCAACGTCAAAGCCGCTATATTCACCCAGGCTGTTGGCTCTCGCAAATCCCGTTAGTTGTTGATTAACACCACAGCGCAACGCACCGCGTTCAATAACGTCAACAAGTGTTGCCGCATTAACCGGAAGCGTTAGCGCAGATGCCAGTAGAATCAATACGAATTTCATGGGTCTAATTTGCATCATGTTATTTCGGCTTGTAGTGAATGAGCTCTACGGGAGTGGGGGAATCGTCTGAAGAGTGGCGATAACTGGTGCGGGCGCAAGGCGCGATGTAAGCAGACTCAGTCGGAATTCCATAGCCCACTAGTTCTTCTTCAACCCGTATAGCTCTGTTCATGGACGGCTGATCAGAGCCATCCGCATCCTGACAGGCTTTAATGACCATAACGTCGTCATCACTGAATTCTCGTACCAGTAAGCGTACTGCTTGTTTATTCGCAGCCCCCATCATTTTGGTAGAGTTGTTGTCAAAAATCAGGACCGTACGTCGATGCTTTTGGTACCTGGATAAATCAGGTGCAGAGCGTTGAGCATCCGATTCGAAAAAGCGTTGTTTCGCCTTTGCGAAAACTAGCTCTTGCCGCGTTCGTTTGTCTTGAGGTAGTTCATCGAAGTCGAATACATCCACCGTCTCGACGCGTAGGTTAGGGTTGGCGACTCCGGTACTTTGCGCACCACTAATAAATGCGGTGTTGTTGCCCCCTTGTTCGGCAAAGATGTTATCGGACAGTTCAATATCGGTAATTGAATCAGTACCGCTAATTTTCATCAGTGATGATGGAAACACGGCGTTGTCTTCAACGATATATTCACGCGATAAGCTCACCTTGCCAACGGCAAGCATATAGTCAGTTACCAAACCAGACTCGGTCTCTGACAGACGCTTGCTGTAGGACACGTAACGTCTGCCTTGATCCGCACTGACTAGCTGCAATCCAAAACCTGCATCTTCCATGGCACGGACTAGCGCATGTCCGAAGCCTGTAACGGGCGCACTGATTTGCAAGGTGGCAGATTCAGGACGCATCTCCGGAATCTGAACCAGGGTTGCTACCAGGTTTGTTGCAATGAGCTGTAAATGTGAGCGCTCCTGTGCTGTAATCTTAGCGAGTACCTCTGGGCTGCCGGCGATTCGTGGCAATAGTGAGTCGAGACTGACGCCATTGGAATTATTAGAAGATGCGCAAGCACTGATTAAGAGGGTAGAGGCAATGACTGAGAGCGTTTTTTGTCGTAAGTTGAATTTAATCATGCATCTTTCCGCCATAGTTCCAATACAACTCCACGGTTAGGAAATCGATCTTCTGCGTTAACGGGTGCCCAACAGCCTTCATCTAGAACGTTCTCTCGGGCAACGCCACGTGCCATCAGTGCTTCGGTGACGCGTTGTGCTCGGCCGAGTGCCAATCCTTCATTGCCAATTTCAAGTGCCGTAGGGCCGTTGCTGCAGCCGATGAGGCTAACGACATCACCTTGCTGCAACTCATTTTCGACAAATTGATCGATGAGTGACTTGTTATTGCCGCCCAGTACCATGGAGTCGTTGCCGAAAACGATGACTTGTTTGTGGACTTTTTCATAGTCATCTAATAAAGACGCAAACGTTGATTGCTCGCCGTAGAAGAGGTTGTTGACTTGAATCTTGCTGGAGTTAAGCGCCTGCAAAGAAGGGCCGTCGATACTTTTTGCCGCAACTTGCTCTACCAGTTCAGGTGTGATCAATGAAATGATGGGGGCTTGTTCATCTAATCCGAGTGAAGCGACATATTGCGCTTGAGCCAGTGCAGGGTCACTGACTTGTTTTCTGCTTGAAGCAACATCGGTGACCGTTACGGGCGCTCTCGTTCCGGATAGCTTGTAGACACTTAGCGGTGCCACCATTTTTTTACTCACTGGTTTGTAATCACGCGTTACTGATACCGCACCTACGGAGACGGAAAAGCGAATTCCTGTGTCATTGCCGGTACTCAAGGGCTCGCGTGTGTAGGACACATAGTTTGCTCCTTGATCTGCACTGACTCTCTGAATGCCGAACCCTTCTCGCCCGAATAGGGTCATGAAGTATTGAAGTGTGGGATCAGAGTTGGCAGCACTGACTTGCAGGGTGGTATTCAAGGGGTCGTAAATTTGGGAAACGATAGTGGCGAGATCTTCGACGATAGTACTATCTATATCGGAAGGCATAGTGACCTTCGTTTGTGCTCCTATCGATTTAATAGCATCTGAACCTTCGCTAAATTTTTCGTTTAGCGTTGAACAGGCGCTTAGAACAACCACCATGCTTGCCAGTAGTGAGCGCATGAACCATAAACGCGGGCCTTTCTTATTAGACGGTCTAAATGCTTGCATCACGGTTTCCGTGTCTTTTGTTTAACGGCGTTTGCCCGATCATAGCTAATTGTTTGACGTTTCAGTGACAAACGTGAATTTAAGCACTATCAGTGCGCATTATGCGTCGATATACTGGCGCGAGATGTGCGTTGGCTGCGCTGTGATTTAGCAAAGGATGTGGTTCTATATGAAAAAGAGTCTTCCACTTATGTTTCGCACAATACTTATGTGCGCTCTATTCCTCCTATCATCGTGTTCTTCTATACACCCGATAGAGGAGCACATAAACGGCAGCGACGATACATCTAAGCTTATAAACACCCGTGCTATCGACAAGATCGCAGTAGATTTCGTGTCCGCTTTAATACAAATACCCGGGTATGCGCCGCATTCCACAACCATACAATTTGAAAGGGCTAAAACTTCCGATGCATTCACCCGCGCCGTGCGCGATCAGCTTGAATTGTCCGGCTATGGAGTTCGATGGATCGCCGCGCAAGGTGGTGACAATTTGTTTCAGTATCGCCGCGAGATCCAAGCTGCGGGAATTGCCGGGAAACGCACGCAGTATGAACTTGCGATAGGCGATGTAGAGCTTCGCCGTACTTATATGGGGGTTGAAGAAGAGACTGCCGTTCAACCCGTCACGCCGTTGTATATCCGCGGCGCTGATGCATCTAAGGTTGTACTTAACGATGCTGCATTTGCCAGCCAAAAACCTCAGAGTAACCAGAATCGCTTGCACGTCAGTGATGAGGTAAGTCCATTGCCCACTTGGGCCAGAAAAGAGCAGATTGAAAATCCGCTTACTATGCCCTTAGTTGCGTTGCCTGCTGTTAAGAACGTTTTCGAACTAGGTGGTTCAAATCACAGCGACTCACTTGCTGGACACAGTATTGTGGCTGAACGCATACTTACATTTTCAAATGACTCCCTTCGACTAGGAGCCATCAATAAACAAATTGTTCACGCTCTTGTTTCCGACTACATAGCGGCAACAGATGTGTTTTCGGTGCTGGGATGTTCAATGGGGCCCACTGAGCTTAAAGGTGGGAATGCAGCGCTGGCACTTGGGCGGGCTAGCCGGGTAACAGAAGCACTTTTGTTTGCAGGCGTCGCTCCTGACAAGATTCTTGACGAAGGGTGCTGGGCAGGTGATAGTGGTAGCAATACGCTTCCTAAGCGTGGCGTTGTATTGACACTTAATAGGCGAATATGAAGTCAATGATTGAATCTAGGTTCATTCAGGCGCGTGTATTTAGATTACCGCTTGCTCTAATCTTGTTGTTGAGTATAGGGGGCGTAAGCGCGTTCCAGCTTCAAGCATTGGACAAAACGCGCGTCAATTTACTCGACTACGTCGGAGACGGGCGTTGGACCTTGGTGATGTTTTGGTCGACAGATTGTATTCCGTGCGAGGAACAAAAGCCGATGATCGAAGACTTTCACCAAACATACAGCGCCAGTAATGCCAAAGTGATTGGCATCGCTCTGGACGGTATGGAAAATTATTCCGGTATTAAAAAACTAATAGATTTTCATCAGCCCACCTATCCGAATTTGGTGGTATACACCGATGTTTTCCATCGGCAATACCAGGAACTAACCCAAAAACAGTTCCGCGCTACTCCCACCTATCTTTTATTCTCCCCAACCGGGCAACTTTCGGGTACCCGGGTGGGGAAAATAGAGCGAGCAATGCTCGACTCTATCGTGAGCCCTAAGTAGACAAATCCCAACTCATGATAGGTGCCAAGGATTGGTACGTTGCCCTGTAGCGTTCGTGGAGTTCTACGAATTGACCATGACGGCTATCAGGCTCGATGGTTTTTCGAGTGGCTGGTGCGCTACACACTTGAAACGGATCGGCCTCCTCGGCGGCTATTAAACCTAAGCGAGCTGCACCGAGGCTGGCCCCGTAGTCGCCATCGGCCGGAATATCCAGCGGCAGGCTTAAGGTATTGGAAAGAATCTGTAACCAGTATTCCGATTTAGCACCGCCACCGATGGCGGTTGCTCGATTGAGTTGAGTTCCTGCGGACTGCAACGCCAGGTAACTATCGCGGAAAGCAAAGCTAACGCCTTGCATAACCGCTCGCGCCATATCGGCTGTGTCTGTCGTGTGTTTTAAACCGACGAACACACCGCGAGCATTGGCATCGTTAATCGGTGTTCTTTCTCCGCCCAAGTACGGCAAGAAAATTAAATCTGTGGGGGCTGCGTCGTGGTCTTGAACTGATGCAGCTAATTCGGCCGGCGTAGAGCTAACCGCTTTAGCCAGCCAGTTAAGCGCATCGGTAGCTGCCAGTATTACGCCCATCTGATGCCATGTATTGGGCAGGGCGTGGCAAAAAGCATGAACGGCACTTTCCGCGTTAGGTTGATAGGCATCATTCGCGGCAAATAAAACGCCAGAGGTACCTAATGATAAAAACGCACTGCCGCCGGCAACAGTACCCATGCCGCAGGCACTGGCAGCATTATCTCCGGCACCACCTGCGATGACAACATGAGGACTCATGCCATAGCGTGAGGCCAATTCTTTTCGAAGCGTACCGGAAGATTCTGTGCCCTCCACAAGCCATGGCATTTGCGACGTGTCCAAGTCCATTGCATCTAGAAGATCGGATGACCATCGACGGTTGGCAACATCTAACCAACCGGTTCCTGCAGCATCAGACATTTCGGCAACATGCTCTCCCGTTAACCATAGTCTTGCGTAGTCTTTTGGTAGTAATACTTTTGCAATACGAGCGAATGCATCCGGTTCATGCTCTGCAACCCAGGCAACCTTGGGGGCGGTGAACCCTGGAAACAAAATATTCCCGGCAATTTTGCGCGACTGAGCGGTGTCGAGACGGCTGGCTTGCTCATGGCTTCGGGTATCGTTCCACAGCATGCAAGGGCGGATAACCTCGTTTTTATTATCAACTAAGGTTGCGCCATGCATGTGACCGGACAAACCAATGCCTCGGACCGCTGACAATTGAGTTGCATGGCTCGATTTAATCGCGTCTAGTGTCTGTTGTATGGCGGTTATCCAATCGGCCGGATCCTGTTCTGACCACCCATCGTATGGGCGACTAACTTCAAGAGACGCTGAATGGCTGGCGACCATGTTCTGATTCTCATTCATCAGAACGGTTTTGACACTTGAGGTGCCTAGGTCAATTCCCAAATACATAATTTGTTATTCCGGCGTAGTAGTTGATGTTGAGGCAATGGGAAACCACTGACTAAAGGTATTTTTTGATCGCTCTATGACGACGTGATGGTTAGCAAAGAGTTTGAACGGGGCGCTCCATTCGCCATCAGGCCATTGCACACGTACGGTTGCTCGTTCCGCAACGCCTAAGCCCACATGGATGAATCCGGCGCTACCTGAAGCATGTCCGCCACCGACTTGGGTCACACGGCTTTGGACTCTATTGCCGGTTTTTATAGACAGTTTTGCACCGATGGCGTTTCGGTTGGCCCCTTTTTGCTGCAGTTCTATTTTGAGCCAGTTGCCGCCTTGGCGAGGGCCGTGTTCACTGATCATACCTTCGTTGCGAAACAAGCTGATATTGTCTGCTCGATTAACAACAACAATATCCAACAAACCATCAGCATTTAAGTCAACAACACTTGCGCCACGACCCCGAGTGTTTAGTGCAACTCCGGCTGCTGATCCTTGTTCACTAAACTGACCATTTTCTGAACCCATAAGCAAATTATCCGGATCAAACAGCGCAAAGTCGCTCATGCGCTCGACGTTGCCTTTGGTAATGAACAAATCTAAATGGGCATCATTGTTGAGGTCTTCGAACTGCGCGTGCCAGCCAGTACTGGGTTTTAAATCATTGCCGGTGTAGGGGCGATGCGCTGTTGCGCCTCGAGTCCATGCCATGTCTTCGTAACGGGGGCGGTTCTCATCTATCGCGTGCTCCAGATCCAGTATTTGTAGTTTCGTATCGCCCATGGAGGTGAGCGCATACTCAGGGTAACCGTCCGCGTTTAAATCTGCCTCTGCGATGCCCATTCCCCAAATAACGAGTGGCTCCCAGCCTTCCGATGCCGAATACAAACGCGGGTAACGTCCACTATTAAGACGCCATAGTTGTTCCTGTCCACCGCGATAATAGTGACGATCATTCGTGATCCGTAGCGCGTTAACACCGGATTTATTCCAGTCGGTAAACAACAAAGACAACGCGCAGTAACCGGGTGAGAGAGGCAAGGGGGCAGTGTAGTTAGGCGAGGCCTTATCGCTTGCAGGACGATGAAGTTCGTTGTCATGACACGTACCCCAGGGAGAGCCTGGCGCGGTACGATCCACGTAGTTGCCCACTGCCAGTGTAGGAAAGTCATTGCTAGGTTCAAATGTTGCGCTGAATGCCGTACTCCAGTCACTTCCACCTGAGAATTTCCAACGATTGTTAGCCGGGCTGAACTGACAGTCTGGGCCGCCTTCAAACAATAAATTCTCACCCACTCGAAGCATGGCCAAGTCTAAGAAGCCGTCGTTGTTGATGTCCAAAGGATAGCTACCGATAACTTTATCGATCGACAATGACGATGTGCCGGATTTTTCAAACGTCAATGGGCCTCCGGGCGAGCTTTTATTGATGTACATAGCTGCCTTGTTAGTTCCGCCGGCAAAGAACAAGTCTGGCATTCTGTCTTGGTTGCAATCGAAGGCGCTTACGCCACCGCCCACAAAGTATTCCCACGGACCATCGTAGCTGTGCATGATTCCTGCGAGTAGAGCCTCCTCCTGCAGTGAGGGTATATCTCCTTGGTAGTGCGAGTCATCTGCCTGCGACGAGCTGGCAGATACAGCGCTTAGTATCGAAAACAGAAGAATGTACACAGACTTCTTCATGGCGTTATGACCCGTGTTTTCAACCACGCAATCAGATCTTTCTGTGCAGTTTCATCAAGCGCTTTCCATGCATCTCTGGATGGGCGCGCTGCACCACCGTGTGCATTAATAGCTTCACGCAACGTTGTCATATCGCCACGATGTCCATAAGGGGCTGTCGAAGCAACTCCCCATAGTTCTGTCGTCATGAATACGTTTCTTTCGACGAAGCGTTGAGACAACAGCTCGTTGCCGAATGCCGCAACCTGCTGGTCGGCTATCACGTGTCGTTTTAAATCGCCGAACAGTGGAATTTTAAAGTCTCCGTTCTCGTCCTTCTCGAGCGTTTCCGCCCAATCCAGTAGAGCCATGTCGTACACAGTATCGGGAACTTCGCCCATGCGTAATGTGCCTGCAGCATCCATGTTTCCGGGGTCAGCGAAAGCCAGTGAACTTAGAGGCAAGTAGGGTACATGGCAGTCTGCGCAACCTGCATCACTGAAATGCTGCTCACCGCGATGTGCAGCGGCGATCCAACGTTCATCTTCAACTTTTAATGGCACTGGTGGGGCTAGCGTTGCTTGCCACGCGACCAAGGCTGACACGTCGCCACTGGAAATTTCGTTTTCAAAGCCATCCTCATCATGGTCATCGGTACTGGTCCATCGCACACCGAAACGTTCCGTGGCCTGCATGCCGTGATGATGATTAAGTGCGTTAACGGTGAATTGTCGCAAAGAGGTCATGACGCCTTTGTGACTAAACGGTCGTATGACTAAATCGCTATCAATTCCTTCGATGTTCGATGTGTCCACTAGACCATCGGGATACGCGGTAATAAATCCGAACTCAACACCTTTGGCATCTAGCACGTGCTTTACTGGTGTGTTTGTAGCCTTGGCTTTCAGTAGTGCTTGATATCGTTGTTCAATCAGTGACGTTGTCATTTCTCGAGCCAGCAGTTCGATCAGGCCTGCACCCAATAAATGATTCGTATTTCGCTCGTTTGAAAACTGAGGGTCAGTGGTGTCAAAGTCAGTATGCTGAAAGCCTTCAGACACGAAAACATTGGCTGAAAAGTCACCTGCGCCACCGACCACCGGAACATTGTGGCAACTGGAACAAGCGTTAGCGTCTAACCCGGCGGTGCGCGAAAATTCGCTGCGTGGTGGACGTTTCCTCTTGGTCGGTATGATGGCCTGTGTGGCCATCGGTCGACCGACACCGTCTTCAGTGGTAAATCGTGCACTGAACAAAGTGTTGCCAGCAGCTATTAGCGTTAGTAACTGATCCTTGCTTAAATTGCCTTGGTAGTCACTGATGTTGACGGATTGTGGATTGGCTTTTTCAGACCATGGATCGATCGCGTGGGCCGAGATGGCGATGCCGAGTGTGGCGGCTAACCCACATTTTAAATAGAGCATGTAATGATTCATGAGGCTATATGCGATTCGAATCCGGGGTCGGAAAACAATTCATCAACGTTGCGTAAACTGTTGTGAATAAGACCAAATTCCAAAAGCTCCTTTTCGTTATTAAAATAATGTATGAGGCTTGATGCGGATTTTTCGTCGTCTAGATTTTGACGAAAAACAGATTCGATGCCTTCCTGCATTAAGCTGAAAGTACAATCATCGTGTCCGATGAGAGCAACAGGCATTGCATCGAATAAGGTGAAGAGGTTGACCAGACCCTCTGCCACGGCTGCACCTGCAATAACAAATGCCTGTGAGACAGCCTTATCACCATTGACTGCTTGATCGACTAATTCATTAAGTGTTTCAGAGGAGACTCGACCAACAGGCACGTCAGATATGGAGTGGCCGAAGGCCAAACGCTCGATACCATAGTTGGCTGCATACGCTTCAATACAGCCTAGTTTTCCGCACCGGCACAGTGCTCCGTTTCGTTCGAAGCGCATATGACCCAATTCTAGGGCAGAGGAGCGGATACCTGAGAACGGACGTCCTCCCAAGAACAAGCCAAGTCCAATACCATGTGAGAAAAGTACTGTGGCAAAAGACTGACCGAGCTCCTTTGGTTTTTTTTGGCTAAGCGCCTCAGACATAAGCTGGCAATCGTTTTCAACGCTGACTGAAGTGTTGTAGCGAGATCCCAGAGACTCGCCCAGAGGGACATTCTGAAGTTGTAAAATAGGTGACCAAAGCAGTCTGCCGGTCGCGTGTTCTGTCACACCCTGAAACGCGACTCCAATGTGTAGCAATCGGTTGGTTGTCTGCTTGGCACACAGCTCGTCCACCGCTTCCATGATGCGATACAGCAGATCGTCCTCACTCAACGCTCGCGTGTCCGTCGATATACTGCGAGACTCGCACACTTTTCCATCGTACTTCACACATTGAACTTCAATGTGGTCAATGGTGATGTTGACCGTAATCGTAAACCCTGCTTTCGAATTGAGAGACAGCAGGGTCTTTGGTCGTCCCCGGCCGGTTTTGCGCACGGATTCTGGGTCTTTTTCACTTTTGATGATGCCCTGATCGATCAGCTGTGTGGATAGAGTTGACACGGAGGCCGCGCTCAAACCGGTGAGATCTCGCAGTTTCGCAGGCGCACAGGCGCCGAAAGAGCGCAGAGTTTCCAGAAGTCGCCTCCTGTTTTCGCTGCGTAAATCGTCGCTTCTTATGATCGGGGAACCGCGCATTAATGTAGGTTTTGTAATAAATGTTGTGATGAGACAGAAAAACAACTTGACACATTTTAATTCAGAAGTCACTATTTATTCCAGTCGTGAAATAAATACCTCACGTCTGTCGCAAAAAATCAGCGACTGTCGAAAACCGCGCGTCGTACCACAGAACAATATCTGACGATGCCGAACAACAACTTGGAGTTAGTATGAAAAAATTTGGAGTCCTATTAGTGGCTGCAACTGTATCGGCTGCTTTTGCTGGTCCGGTTATGGCAGAAGGAAAGACAATCGGTGTTTCTTGGTCAAACTTCCAAGAAGAGCGGTGGAAGACTGACGAAGCAGCTATGAAGGCAGCCATCGAAGCTGCTGGTGATACATACATTTCAGCAGACGCACAGTCTTCAGCGTCCAAGCAGTTGACTGACGTCGAAGCGCTAATCGCACAAGGTGCTGACGCCCTGATCCTGCTTGCACAAGATTCTGGTGCAATCGGTCCTGCTGTCGAAAAAGCCAGTGCTGAAGGTATCCCTGTCGTTGGTTACGATCGCCTAATCGAAAACTCTGACGCGTTCTACATCACTTTTGACAACGTTGAAGTTGGCCGTATGCAAGCTCGTGCAGTACTCGCTGCTATGCCAGAAGGCAACTACGCGTTCATCAAAGGTTCTTCTTCAGATCCAAACGCTGATTTCTTATTCGGTGGACAGATGGAAGTACTTAAGGAAGCTATGGACGCAGGCAAAATCAAAAACGTTGGTGAAGCCTACACAGATGGTTGGAAGCCTGAGAACGCACAGCGCAACATGGAACAGATCTTAACTGCTAACGACAACAACGTTGATGCTGTTGTTGCGTCTAACGACGGAACAGCTGGTGGTGTTGTTGCAGCACTGGCAGCTCAAGGCCTTGATGGTTCAGTGCCTGTTTCTGGTCAAGACGGCGATCACGCTGCTCTAAACCGTGTTGCTCGTGGAACTCAGACTGTATCTGTATGGAAAGATGCTCGTGACCTAGGTAAGAATGCTGCACAAGTTGCAACAATGCTTGCTGATGGCAAAGCCATGGCTGACATTCCGGGTGCAGTACAGTGGTCAGGTGGTCCTAACGGCGTAGAAATGAACGCTATTTTCTTAGCACCAGTACCTGTCACAGCAGACAACCTAGGCGACGTTATCGATGCTGGTTGGATTGCGAAAGACAAAGTATGTGAAGGCGCTGCTGATTCAGTAGCTGCTTGTCAGTAATTGGTTTTCCTCCGAGAAGTGCCCGTAGGCTTGTAAAGCTACGGTAGTTAGTGAAGGGGCGGTAACACGTGGCCCGTGTTGTCGCCCTTTTTTTATCTTTTTTTTGTGTTGACTATCGCCGGGTGGGAAGTAAATGACCGATAACAGCAATGGCACTGCGTCGCCGCAAGGTGCCCGTCAGAGTGAAGAATCTGCAATAACCCGATTTTTTCGCGCCACAGAAGTTGATACCCGAATGCTGGGTATGCTCGGTGCGCTTATGCTCATTTGGATAATGTTCCATCTGTTTTCAGACGGGCGTTTTTTAACACCGAGAAACCTTTGGAATCTCTCGGTGCAGACATCGTCGGTCGCCATTATGTCAACCGGTATGGTGCTGATCATTGTGACCCGGCACATTGACTTGTCGGTGGGCTCCATTCTTGGCTTTGTTGCCATGGTTATGGGCGTCACGCAAACTTCGTTTTTGCCCGAATTACTCGGCCTAGGTAGTCCTGTCACCTGGGTTATCACTCTGAGTGTGGGCATTGTTGTTGGCGCACTCATCGGTGCCATCCACGGTTACGTCATCGCGTATTTAGCGGTACCGGCGTTTATTGTCACGTTGGGTGGATTGCTGGTTTGGCGCGGTGCAGCCTGGTGGGTCACCTCTGGACAAACAGTTGCTCCCATGGACGCAACCTTTCGACTCATGGGAGGTGGACCCTACGGCTCAATTGGCGCTTTCTGGAGTTGGGTGGTAGCAGCGATAGCCTGTATCGGCATTTTGCTGATGATTGTCACTACTCGTCGAAACCGAAAACGTTTTAACTTTCCACTGCGTCCTTTATGGGCCGAACTCACGTTAGTCGCTGTTGGCTGTGGCGCTGTGCTATCGGCGGTTGCAGTCGCGAACAATTACCCATGGCCCAAGGGTATTGTTAAGCGCTTCGCGGCGGCAAACAATATCGAAGTTCCAGACGGTGGATTGTTCATAGCGCACGGCATTGCTATTCCTGTTCTTATCGCGATTTCTGTGGGCATCATCATGACTTTCATAGCCACCCGGACTCGATTCGGCCGCTATGTTTTCGCTATGGGTGGAAACCCCGAGGCCGCTGAGCTTGCCGGTATCAATACTCGTTGGGTCACCATGAAAATCTTCATACTCATGGGAATCCTGTGTGCCATAGCAGGTGCTATCTCAACAGCTCGCTTGAATGCCTCAACCAACGCTCAAGGAACACTGGACGAACTGTTGGTTATCGCTGCAGCGGTTATAGGTGGAACGTCACTCGGTGGCGGTATAGGCACCGTAGTCGGAGCCATGATTGGTGCGGTGGTTATGCAATCTCTGCAAAGCGGCATGGTGCTGTTGGGTGTCGATGCACCTTTTCAAAACGTGGTGGTCGGCATCGTACTGGTGTTGGCAGTTTGGTTAGACGGTCTATATCGTCGTCGCTCTGTGTAGGTATCTGGAGAAACAATCATGCAAGAACAAACAACGACGGATAACAACACACAGGCTGCGCCAAAAGTTGTGGAGATGACCGATTGCTCCATATCGTTTGGCGGTATTCATGCGGTGGATCACGCCTCACTCGATCTTCATAAAGGTGAAGTGGTTGCCTTGCTAGGCCATAACGGTGCGGGCAAGTCGACGTTCATCAAGTTGCTGTCGGGTGCTTACAAAAGAGATAGCGGCACTATCAGTATAAGAGGTGAAGAAGCCACGATTAACAACCCTCGTGATGCGAAAGCCTATGGTATAGAAACTATCTACCAGACCCTTGCCTTGGCAGATAACGTAGACACCGCAGCAAACCTTTACTTGGGTCGCGAACTGCGCACGGCTTGGGGAACGCTCGATGATGTCGCGATGGAAGCACAGGCCCGCGAGGTAATGGGGCGATTAAACCCTCGCTTCCAACGCTTTAAAGAGCCGGTTAAAGCTTTGTCAGGTGGTCAGCGTCAGTCTGTGGCAATTGCCCGGGCTATTTTGTTCAACGCTCAAATTTTAATTATGGATGAACCCACTGCTGCACTGGGACCGCAGGAAACAGCACAGGTGGGTGAGTTGATCAAACAGCTGAAAAATGACGGTATCAGTATTTTTCTCATCAGCCACGACATTGAAGACGTGTTCGATTTAGCGGACAGAGTTGCGGTGATGAAAAACGGGCAAATGGTAGGTACCGCGCCGGTAGATGCAGTCACAAAAGATGAAGTGTTAGGAATGATCATTCTGGGTAAGTGTCCACCGGGCGCTACGCCTGGCCCTGGTGCAATGGAGGAGTAAGGTTTCCGCGTCACCCACGTAATTTATTTATCAGCGTCGCCAACGTTGTTTAACGAGGCGGCGCTTTGCAACAAGGAAAAAACGAATGAGTACTGGCTTTTTTGGTGATATCGAAAAAATTCCGTTTGGCGGTTCCGATAGCGTTAATCCGTTAGAGTTTCGTCATTACCAGCCCGATGAGATCATCATGGGCAAGCGGATGGAAGATCACCTGCGCTTTGCGGTTTGTTACTGGCATAACTTTGTCTGGCCGGGTGGAGATCCGTTTGGCGGGCAAACCTTCGAGCGTCCTTGGTTTGGTGACACGATAGAAAACGCCAAACTCAAGGCCGATGTTGCCTTTGAAATGTTTTCAGCCCTGGGTGTTCCGTACTACTGCTTTCATGATTTCGATATGCGACCAGATGGAAACTCGTTTGCAGAGAACACACGCAATCTGGAAATAATGACGGATTACTTGGGGGAGAAAATGGATGCCACAGGTTTGAAGTTGTTGTGGGGTACTGCGAATCTGTTTTCACACCGCCGATACATGTCCGGCGCGTCAACCAATCCAGACCCGGATGTCTTCGCGTTTTCAGCGGCAACAGTGAAAACCTGCATAGATGCAACGCATAAGTTAAAGGGTGAAAACTACGTATTGTGGGGCGGTCGCGAGGGCTACGAAACGTTGCTGAACACCGACGTCGCCAGAGAGTTGGACCAGTTGGGGCGTTTTCTTAATATGGTTGTTGAGTACAAACATAAGATTGGTTTCAAAGGGGCCATCTTGATTGAACCCAAGCCGCAGGAACCTACCAAGCACCAATACGACTTTGACGTGGCCACGGTCTACGGTTTTCTGAAGCGTTATGGTTTGGAAAACGAAGTGCGAGTCAACATCGAACAGGGGCACGCCATCCTGGCCGGTCATTCATTCGAGCATGAGCTAGCACTGGCAAATGCACTGGGTATTTTTGGTTCAATCGATATGAATCGAAACGACTACCAGTCTGGTTGGGATACCGATCAATTCCCCAACAACGTTCCAGAAATGGCTTTAGCCTACTATCATGTCTTGCAGGGAGGAGGCTTTACGACAGGCGGTACTAACTTTGATGCCAAGTTGCGTCGTCAGTCAATCGATCCGGAAGACCTGCTGATTGCTCATATCGGTGGCATGGATTGCTGCGCTCGCGGTCTGAAAGCGGCTGCGAAAATGCTCGAAGACGGTGCTTTATCAACACCAATGACTGAACGATATGCGGGTTGGGAGGACAAAACAGCTCAGCAAATGCTCGATGGGACGTTAGGTCTTGATGACATCGCGGCTCATGTCTTGCAAAATGACGTAAATCCAACTCCGAGATCAGGAAGGCAGGAGAAGCTTGAAAATATTGTCAATCGATACGTATAAGGCGTTCGGTATAGCCGGCCTACTTACGGCCGGCTTGTTTACGACCGGCTCGGTACAAGCCGAGCTGGCCATTTGCAGTACCCCTCAGCGGCCGGAGTGCCCAGCAGCCCTCAGCCGCCCTGCCAACGAAGAATTCACGTTCTCCCGCTTGATATTTAATGACAACCAGGCGGCGATTGAAAATCTGGGCGATCGGATCGGTTATCCACACTGGCAGGCGGACTGCTCAGAGTCGGAGCCGCATTTTATTGCAGCCTTGAAGCGTTTAACTCGCCTGGATACCAATACCGATAGCCAATCCATTTTTTTACTGGATGAGCGCATCTACGACTACCCGATGTTGTATGTCGTTGAAGCAGGTTTTGCCTCATTCTCAACGCCTGAGGCTGAAAACTTACGGGAATACTTACTCCGTGGTGGATTTCTTTTGGTTGATGATTTTCACGGCTCCTACCAGTGGGAGCAGTTTGAGAATTGGATGGGACAGGTATTTCCCGATCGTCCCATTGTCGATATTCCGCCTGAGCACGAAATCTTCAACGTGCATTTTGATATCGATGAATTCATCCAGATACCCGGCCTAAGAGCGCTGTGCTTGAATCCTGGGGAGACTTGGGAATTACCCATTGAGAAAAGTTCGCTGGTTAACGAAAGCAACACGTCGCGTCAGCAACCTAAATGGCGCGGTGTGCTGGATGACGATGGACGAGTGATGTCTATCATCAATTGGAATATGGATTTAGGGGATGCTTGGGAGCATGCGGATATGGAAGAATACAGTGCTCTATACACAGCTACGGCTTATCGCTTGGGCGTCAATTACGTACTCTACGGCATGACTCACTAGAGGGTTCGATAAATCACACATCCAGCTCAGTATCGTAAACCCTGACGCAGAAAAGCCCAACATTGTTTAACACCATGTTGGGCTTTTTCTATTTGTGCGTTTGAATATTAAGAGACGTTGACGATATTCAATCCAACCATATGCTGCATAACGCGAAGTACCTGCGTGCTATAACCAAACTCGTTGTCGTACCAGACGTACAGGACACAACGATTGCCATCAACAATGGTAGCCACTGAATCGAAGATAGCGGGTTCCGGTGTTCCGACAAAGTCTGTGGAGACGACTTCAGTACTGTATGAGTAGCTTATCTGCTGGTGTAAATCAGAGTTGAATGCCATCTCGCGAACAAATTCATTGAGCTCATCGCGTGTTGTGGTGGTATCTAAATTTAAGTTACAAACCGCCATGGATACATTCGGAGTGGGTACACGAATGGCATTACCCGTGAGCTTTCCCGCAAGCTCTGGTAGCGCTTTAGCCACAGCTTTAGCAGCACCTGTCGATGTCAGTACCATATTCAGTGGTGCACTACGTCCACGGCGTTCAGCCGAATGGTAGTTATCGATAAGGTTCTGATCATTGGTGTAGGAGTGAACAGTTTCAACGTGGCCATTGGCAACACCAAAACGATCATTAATCACTTTCAATACGGGCGTGATTGCGTTGGTGGTACAGCTAGCTGCGCAGATGATTTTGTCCGCGTCGTCAATCATGTCATCGTTAACACCGTACACGATGTTTTTGATATCGCCACCAGCCGGGGCGGTTAATAAAACTTTTTCAGCACCTTTTGGTACGAGGTGTCTGCCCAAGCTTTCTTCGTCTTTAAACACACCCGTGTTGTCAACGATAAGTGCGTTCTGAATGCCATATTCGGTGTAGTCGATGTCTTCAGGTTGGTTGGCATAGATCACTTTAATAAAATTGCCATTCGCGATGATGGCACTTTGCTCTTCATCTACCGTGATGTGCCCGTTAAACGGGCCGTGAATAGAATCACGTCTTAATAAACTTGCACGTTTTCTTAAGTCACCGTTTTTACCGCCTCGAACAACGATAGCCCGTAATCGTAAGGGGTTGTTTGAGGTCGTGCGCTCGATGAGAAGACGCGCGAGAATACGACCAATACGACCGAAGCCGTACAACACGACATCGCGAGGCTCATTTAATACGGACGGCGAGTCAGGCACATTGTTCAAAGCATCTTGTACGAACGCTTTCAAAGCTACTGCATCATGTAGTGCATTAGCCGAGCGCGCTCTGTAGGCCAACTTACCGATATCTATTCGTGAACTTCCCGGGTTGATGTCTTCAACCGCTTTCAATACCGGACTGGTGTCCACCACTGAAACGCGTTCTCCGACAACCTGAATCGCTTGCTGGTGTGCTTTGACGATGTCAATAGTTGAACCGTTCATCAGTTTACGACCGAAGACCGTGATGATGACCCCGCGGTTACGATACAACGAACCCACGGCCGGAATCATTTGCTCGGCAAGTCCTTGTTCTTCAATATAGTTTTCGAGATAGGTCTGAGTGTTGGTCACGAATTTTTCTACCTTGAGTTGAATTAGTTCTTAATACGATGTGCGGTTCGCAGATTGTACCTAGGTTATCGGGCGCAATCTTACTGGCTGTAGCTCACATTTATGAGGAATACTCAGTATTGTTGGTGCGGCATGTGTTTACAGTTGTGAATATGTGGCATAGATCGCGTAGAATCGCTCAATCACGGAAAAAGGCCACGGCGCAGTCGTTAATGGACAACACAGCTCCGCATTCACTGCTACGTCGAGGTGAGATGCTCAATTGGTACAAAATTGAGCGTGTGCTGGGGCGTGGTGGCTTTGGTGTTATATACCTGGCCACGGACACTAACCTTGATCACAAGGTTGCAATCAAAGAGTACAGGGTATTAGAAACCGCTGGGAACGTTGAGAAGCGAACTGGCAGTCTTTCAGACAACATCGACGCGAGCGATGGGATGCGACGCTTCATAGCCGAGGCACGTAACCTGGTCCGATTTAAACATCCTAATATTGTGCGTGTTATGTCGGTGTTCGAACTCAATGACACTGCCTACATTGTCATGGAGTTTGAGGAGGGAATTGATTTCCGGGAATACCTTCAGAATCCAATAAACCGCCGCGAGTCCTCTCTAAAAAAGCTGCTGGTACCTATTGTGGATGGACTAGCTCAAGTGCATCAATCCGGTTTTATACACAGAGACATAAAACCAGCCAATATCTTGGTTCGAAAAAGCGGCTCGCCGGTTCTATTAGATTTTGGTTCTGCCAGAAGTGCTCACTCGGCACAAACCGAGCCTTTAACAGCGCTGGTCTCTGCAGGCTATGCGCCTTTGGAACAATACAGTGGTGTTAGTGAACGTGAACAAGGGCCATGGACAGATATCTATGCCCTAGGTGCTGTATTGTATTTTGCGGTAACCGGTGTTGAACCTGTTGACAGTGCAAAGCGAGGCTCTGCGATGCTCAACGGCGGGCTGGACCCCATGCTAAAAGCTCGTATGTTAGGGCAGGGGCAGTACTCTGCGCCTTTTTTAGCGGCAATTGACTGGGCGTTGCAGTTTCGAATTTCAGAGCGTCCACAATCCCTGTCGGTTTGGATGCAGGCCATGCTTCGCCAGACGAAAACTGACGGTATAACTCGCAAAGCCTCTACCTCTGAAAGTGTAACTGCTGCAACGACAGGCGCTGCCGGTAAGAATGTTGAAGATGTGGTATCCAGTGAGTTCAACGCAGGTGGTGGCGTGATATCTATGCACGATCAGCCTATGCCGAAAGAAGTCGAGGCGGCGCGTGCTCGGCGCAGTGGCAGCCGTCAGCGTAAGTGGTTAATAGGCATCGCAGTTGTATTATTTACTGTGCTTGTCAGCGCGGGTAGTGGGTATTTCCTAAATAGTGCGAAAATCAGTTTGCCTTTCTCGCTGAATTCGAATCCGACAGAGCCAGCAAGCTCAGAGTCGGCTGAGGCAAGCGCGGCATCCCGAGAAAACGCATTGCTTCTGTCGGAACTTGAACGGGCAAGGGAGGAGGCAAAAGGGCTTGCTGCCGAATTAGCGCAAGAGCAAAAGAGAATTGAAGAGCGTGAGATTGAAGAGGAAGCGAGGCGTCTGGAGAGAGAGGCGGCATTTGCGGCTGAAGAAGAAGCGGCTAAAGTACGGGCTGCGGCCAAACAGGACAGAGAGCTTGCGCAACGTCGCTTGATGACTCAGCACTTAGATGCTGCCAGTCAATCAATTGTGCAAGGGAATTTCGACGCAGCTGAAATCTGGCTCGATAAAGCCGCCACAATAGACGGCTCAGATTCCCGATTGGTGCAGCTCAGAGCGCGTTGGGGTGTCGCTGTGACCCTGTCCAGAGTGCCGGTTAGCGACCGGGAATTTGATTTGGTGATAGCTCGATTTGATGCCTTGAGGCGAGCCATACAGGAAAGTGATAAAGAGTCGATGGATCAGTTAACCGTAACATCGATTCAAAATGCCCTGTTTGAGCAGCTTATGTCCAAGTTTGCTGATCTGAAGCTGTCCATCGCTGAAATTGAATTAAACAATGCCGATAAGTCTATCAGCGCAGTGTTACGTATTGAAAGAATGGTGCGAGCGAATGGGGATCTGGCCACACCATCAGATGCCTACCGCGAACGTCGTTTATCCAGTCGACGCATTGGCCGTGAATGGTCACTGATACAATGGTAGCTGCGGTTAAACCACAACCTTCGAGAACGATTGATCATGATCAAAAGCATTTTACTACTAGCGAGCGTGACGTTACTGGCTGCTTGCTCCAGTGGGGGTTCAGGCTCGAATCCCGGTACCACTGACCCTGCGCCACCCTCAGGCAACGGCGCTCGCGCAGGTGCATACATTGGCGATTTTGGCTCAGGCAATGGTGTCTATGTGCTGGCGGCCGATAACTCTATTTCTGGTTTAGCACTGAATGCCAACGGAAGCGCTCAGTCTCTTTTTGGAAATCTGGGTGCGGGTAGCACTTTTACGGGAAACCTTAACTCGCATTTCCATACGAGCAGTGCCATAGCTGATCAAGGTATTTTTGGACCGGGAGAACCGACAACCGGAGCGCCCACAATCGAATTCAATTTGAATATTGTAGATGGCCAAACAATAGAAAGTTTGTCCGGTTCGGCAGTCAACTTAACAGCGGCCGGAGACGGCGCTTTGTCAGCAGCAACGCCTGCAGGTGTGGCGGGTAGCTGGTCAGGGAGTCATCAGTTTTGTGTATCTGACCTGACACAATGTAGCAATCTGCTGACTGAGATTACTTTTTCCGGAACTACAGTCACTGGACGGACGGTCGTGATCTCATCAACGGGTGAAGAAACATTCCCTAATCAAATTGATGGCAGTATCGCTGCAGTTAATGATGATGTCTCAACGTTGACATTCACTTGGAACAACAACACGTACAACGGGAGTATCGCGTTTTTACCCAACAGCACCACGCAGCTGGTATTTTTGGGTGAGACCACTGCTTCGGGAGCTAATAACGTCACTATCGCGTCTTTGCTAACGCGTTAAAATTTCTTAGATGTCGGGAGCTGCAGTGCGATAGCTGCAGCTCTTTTAAAGCGACAATCGCTTATTATTAGCAAGGCAGAAGTGTTCTTCCTTACCCTCAATAGGACAGGTAAATTGTAAAGACACAGACTGTAACTGCAGATCTCTATCCCCACCATCTTCCTTGCCATACAACCGGTCACCGACGATAGGGTGCTTTAACTCACTTAAGTGTTTGCGAATTTGATGCTTACGCCCGGTAAGCAGTTGTATATCCAGTAAGGAATGTTGTGCGTCTCTCTCAACGTGCGTAAATAGGCTCTTGGCGTTTTTTCCATCAATAGGCGTATTGATTTCCATCTGTGGTGGGTATTGAGAAAAGTCACCGTGTACAACAGCCTGATAGCGCTTATCCATTTTGCCTGTTTGAAACAGTTCGCTGAACTGGCGAGCGGCTTGTTTGGAATGGCAGATAAGCATTAAACCTGATGTGGCGCGATCCAATCGATGAACCAGCAAGGCTGGTCGTTCAGTGCAGTTTTGAAGTTTGTGCAAATTGGTTTCGACCCAACGATTAATGCTAGCAAAATCTCCCCAACGACTACCCTGGCAAGCCAGCCCATAGGGTTTAAACCAGACGCTGTAGTTCTGCGCATCATGAATAAGTTCGGGCTCCTTAACCTCTTGGCTCAGGATGTTCGAGTCGTAGTTCAGAAACAGCTCATCGTTAACATTTAGACTTTTGCTCGCTCGTCTAAGACGCTTTTTATCCTGAGCCCGATGCAACCACACAGCGCCTTTTTGCATTGCCTCCTTTATGGAAGCTTGAGAGAGGCCTGTGTGTTCAGCCAAAATTTTACTGGCCTTGAGATGTGAATTTTTAGCATCAATGGTCACGCTGGTTTCGATGATAGGGGACATACGTTCAGGATAGCTGTTGCGATAGCCCCGGTATCGGTTGCCACCAGTCACTAATAAAATTTCCAGGCAGATCGATGAATTGGCTAAGCGCATTGTAGAGGGTGGGGAAATAACAGAAGACGCGCTTGCGAGGTTTAACCTGAATAGTCAAAGCACCTCTGTGGCCGCTATATATTTATACCCTAAGGCTTCGGCAACCTCTCTACAAACAATTTCTCCGTTCATGACGTTCAGCCCATTAAGTAAATGTACGTCATCAGTGAGTGCCTGCTTGTATCCCTTACCAGCTAGGTTTAGGATATGCGGCAGTGTTACGTTGTTTAACGCGTAGGTAGACGTTCGCGGAACGCCACCTGGCATATTAGCTACACAATAGTGAACAACGTCATCGACAACGTAGGTAGGTTCGGCATGCGTTGTTGCTTTGGACGTTTCACAGCATCCGCCCTGGTCGATAGCGACATCAACAATAACAGAACCTGGCTTCATAGCTTTTACCATTTCTGTTGTAACGAGTTTAGGTGCAGCAGCACCGGGAATCAGTACGCCGCCAATAACCAAATCGGCTTCTAGCACATGTTTTTCAAGTGCATCACGGGTTGAATAGACGCTATTAGTGCTTCGGCCGAATTGTTGCCAATGAGCCTCTAGTACATCAGGGCTCCTATCGATGACCCAAGTGTCAGCGCCCATACCGACAGCAATATGTGCGGCATGCGTGCCCACAACACCGCCACCAATGATCACGACTTTGGCAGGGTCAACGCCGGGTACGCCACCTAGCAACATACCTAGCCCACCGTGTGGCTGCTCCAGACAGTATGCTCCCGCTTGAATGGCCATGCGTCCGGCAACTTTTGACATAGGCGCGAGTAGCGGTAATCCACCACGAGCTGAGGTGACAGTTTCATAGGCGATACAAATAGCTCCGCTATTGACCAAATCTTTTGTCTGCTCTGGATCCGGTGCGAGATGTAGATAGGTGAACAGTATCTGTCCGGATCGAAGCATTGCGCGTTCTACCGCTTGAGGTTCTTTAACCTTGACGATCATGTCGGCCCGCTCAAAAATTTCAGCAGCCTGTTGAACGATTTCGGCTCCTGCTGTTTTATAGTCGTCATCGGAGCGTCCGATACCTACACCAGCTTGCGTTTCAACGACAACCTGATGCCCGCTTTGGACACATTCACGAACGCTGGTTGGAGTCATTCCAACGCGGTATTCATGATTTTTTATTTCTTTCGGTACGCCTATTAACATGATTGTCTCAGCTGTGTTTTCACCTTCGGTAACAGAAAGTAGCAAACGTTGTATTGCGAGTTAGTAGCCACTTAACAACCTTGAAGTAGGCCAGCGTGGTGTTCGTTTAGAAAGGGTCTGTTAACCCTCGATTTTGGACGAGTGACGATTCACATTGATCACGCACTTACCGTTTTGATATATGACATCTCCTATCTGAATGATTATCAGATAAGGAGCTCACCCCGTGCTCTTGTTGTCAAAGGCAAGTCTGGCGGCCAAACCGGCAAAGACCACGCCAGTGATATAACGACTGATTCGCCTGGCTGATGGGCTAGCTGTGAGTGCTGATTTTGCGTTTGATGAGATCAGTATGACGGTACCTTTTACACAAAAACCAATTACATTCAGGGTTGTTGCCAGTACCAATATTTGCAAGACAAGATTGCCACTCTCGGGGTTGAGAAATTGAGGAAATAGAGCAAGAAAAAACAGAGCAATCTTTGGATTTAGAATGTTGCTGATTATGCCTTGTCTGAACATTATCCAGTTTGAATAACTATCAGATTTGTCTTTGCGTAGGCTAATGACATCGTTTGATGTAAATGCCTGCCAAGCTAAATAAAGTAGATAAAGGGCTCCTGCAATCCTTACCGCGTCATAGGCGAAGGGGACAGCAAGAAATAGTGTGGATAAGCCAAAGGCCAATGCTAACGCATGGCAATAGGAACCCATGGCAATACCTAAATAGGTGGCTAAGCCTGCCATTTTTCCCTGTGTAGCGCTTCGAGTAGCAACCAGTAACATATCAGGGCCGGGCGCAGAGGTCAGGGCTAGGCAAGCAAGCGAAAACATTCCAAGTGTGTATAGATCTGGCACCGTGCTCCCACTGTACAACATTCAGTTCAAACACAACACGCCTTGCCAAAGAGCAGGCACTCGCGGATTTAAATGCTAATTGCTAATGTGAAGTTAACTTTCACGTAGACAATACGGCGTTGAGAGGCGCTAAAGCAAGCGTTTTTTTATCATGATGAGCGTTAGCTGATTTAACTATATTCTCATTCGAGTCATAATACGATTCTAGCTGCTAAACAAGTCAGCAGTGCGCGTTTCAGGAACTCCCACCCGTTGATACAAAAACAAACTGAGAAGGCATCATCCACTGAGTACGTGATGCTGGTGGCGTTTGTCATATCCATAGGGGCTTTGGCAACAGATTTGATGTTGCCAGCGCTTGACGTGATAGGCCAAGAGCTGAGAGTAAACAACCCGAATGATGTCCATTTTATTGTGACGGCTTTTTTCCTCGGAATGGCGGGAGGGCAGCTTATCGTGGGTCCTATTTCAGATGCTTTCGGCAGGAAGCCCACCATATTGGTTGGGTATTTTGTATTTATTCTTGGCTGTGCCTTGTCGATGTTTTCCCAGGACTGGACAGTCATGATTCTTGGGCGCATCTTGCAGGGCCTGGGAGCCGCTGCCCCAAGAATCGTTGTGGTCGCGATGGTCCGAGATGAGTACGAGGGGCGTGGCATGGCCCGAATTCTCTCCCTAGTTATGACGGTCTTTATCACCGTTCCCATCGTCGCCCCGGCCTTGGGAGAGGGCTTCATTTACGTTGGTGGTTGGAAAGCAACTTTCGCCGGTCTGATTCTGCTCTCTTTTCTCGTCTCCCTGTGGTTCTATTGTCGCCAGCCGGAAACGCTACTCCAATCAAGCAGGAGACCACTGCGTATTCGAACTTTGGTAACTGGATTGAAAGAAGTCGTGACCACCAGAGTCGCGATGGGGTACACCATTGCATTAGGATGCATCAATGGTGTCTTCTTTGGGTATTTAGGTTCTGCTCAACAGATTTTTCAGTTAACGTTAAAAGTCGGCGATTTATTCGTTGTATATTTTGCCATTGCATCGGTCTCTCTGGGCGCTGCATCGCTGCTCAACGCTAAATTGGTTTTGAAACTTGGTATGCGCAATCTGACTTGGTGCGCTTTAGTGATATTGACTTTCTTGTCCGCGTGCTTCTTTGGAATACTAACCCTATATCAGGGGATACCGCTGCTATCGCATTTTTTGGTGTGGCAACTATCTACCTTTTTTTGCGTAGGGATTATCTTCGGCAATGTCAGTTCCTTATCACTTGAATCAATGGGGCATATGGCTGGTTTGGCATCTGCCTTTGTCGGATCAATTTCTACGTTTATTGCGCTTCCTATGGCGTGGTTGATTGGGTATCACTACGACGGCACCCTCTATCCTTTGGTGACAGGTTTTACGGTGATAGGACTTTTGGCTTGTGTGGTGGTCTTCTGGACCGAACACGATTCGTCATCCACAGATTGACTGCTAAGTTGACGGCGCTTGTGGGCTACTGGCGGCTACTTTAAGAGTTCGCAGTACCTTAGAAGACTAGCCTAGACTAAAGTGTTTGAAATAGCGGTTGCCCACTCAAACGCGCTAGAATTACCTCCTCATCACATCGGATAGCAGTTATGTCAGATTCAGTCTCAGCATTCTTCAGCGCATGGCAACTCGACTCAGCGGATGCACGGCTTCAAAAAATAAAAAGCTCCGTAACTGCAAACGTTCGATACGTCGATCCGCGGACACCACAAACCGTTGAGGGGATTGATGCCTTAAACGACTACGTAGGCATGTTCAGCGCAAATGCGCCCGGTTGGACGGCCAAAGTGGTTCAAAGTAGTAGTACCGCGGGTATGACACGCGCCACAGTCGCCTTCGGCGGAATGGGCCCCGATGGAAAAGAAATGGAGCAGCTAGGCCAATATTTCGTGGAGACAGAGGGTGATCTCATCTCTCGTATTGTGGGTTTCGTCGGAATCGGTGCGCCCGAATAGTACCTTTTTCAGCTTGCTGTTCTATCGTTTGAGAAACCTTGTGAGTGATTTTCGTTTAGCGATTTACAGTGATCCAACTGTGGAGCACTAAGTGAACTCGCCTGAGATAATTTGGGAAAAGGAAGTCCACAAGGGTTGGCTTAGAATTCTCAAAAGACGCATAAAGCATCCAAACGGCGGAATACAAGATTATGAAATCGTCAATCCGGATTCTCATTCAGTCTCCGCGTTAGTGCTTGATCGCAACAGTGATGTCGTGCCAGTGGAACTCTATCGTTTCGGGCAACAGCAACGACTATTAGAATTGCCGGCTGGTGGGGTTGAGCGCGGGGAAACTTACATTCAAGCTATGGAACGTGAAATCCTCGAGGAGACAGGATATAAAGGGGAGTTGAAGGCCCTTGGGCAGCATTTCATCGCTGCAGAGCATGGCGTCACGCGGCACGTTTTTGTGGCGCAAAACTGTGTTCAGGTGGCGGAGCCACAACCTGAGCAAAGTGAGATAGATGAGGGGGCAGTAGTACGCGTACTTCCGCTCAAGGAATTTCTAACACTTGTTAGAGCGGGAAAGCTTACGGAAACAGGAGCGGCTTTCATGGCTTTAGATCATCTTAATTTGCTTAACTGACAAAATTGTTAGATTCATGTCAGCTGGGTGTATAGCAGCTCAGCGGTTGTGTTCTTTTAAGCAATACACAATAAATGTGTTGCGACTAAAAATCCTTCTTCATGGTCAAAACGGTAATAGAGAATCACCGCCAATTTATATAATTTTCCGCGATTATAATCGCCACCTATATTCATTAAGGCTACTGAATTCTGGTGAATCAAACACCTTAAAAAATATAGTGAACTGAAGTGCTTGGGTGATTGTGACTATGCCATTTAGGCACATTCACATTTCATTGTGACGTATGCCTCTTAGACCAAGTACATTCATTGTACGAATGACTAGATAGCAATAACCTTCACATAATCATATGGATTAAAATTCATGCGGCCTCTCGCGGTGGAGGATTCATTATGCTTGTTAAATACATACCCTTATGAAGCTATCTCATTTTACGCTCTTCGCTCTCACAGTTGCCTCCTTGGTTGCACCCTTGACATCGAGCGCTCAATCAAAGCAGTCCGAGCGGGCATATGCCGCCACCACTTTAAATGAAGCTCGTTCCGGTTTTCAGGCGATGTATGGTTTTAGTGCCACTGATTGCGACCCGATAAACGGGGAGTGGGTTTGTTCTGAATTCCATGTATCAGCGACAACGCTCTTGTCGTTACCTGAACCTACCGATGATTCAACGGCCAACTGCGTGGCCTATGGTGCTTCTATTGACGATGCTCAATCAGCCTTTAGTGCAGATTGCCCTTGGCGTATTAGACATAGCTGTGATTTATTATCAAGTGGGCAATGGGCTTGTACCACTGAAGGTGCAGATTCTCAATCGCTAGTCACTGTAGCCGGAGCACCTCCACCACCAGCGGGTTTGTGTGCAGCCCATGGCGCGTCCATAACAGAAGCACAAGAGGCCTTCAGTGTCGAGTGCCCTTGGCGCGACAGAAATTTTTGTGACCCGCAATCCAGTGGTGAGTGGGCGTGTTCAACTGAGCGGTTAGCTACTTCTGTTAATGCTCTGGATACGTCACCCGAAACTACCCATACAGCTGATAGCTCCACCTCAAATACCTCGACGGACACCGCTGATACTTCTACTGAAAGTACACGCAACACTGCCCAGGTGTTACAGATTGAAGCAGAGGATGTTGCATATAACTCTGCCGTGTGGCGTCCAAGTGAAGGTGGCCTTGTCTATACAGGTGCCAACAGATATCTGTTAACAAGTCGCAATGACGATGCGAACCTTGTCTTAAACTTTGCGGTACCGGTCGCAGGTACGTACAGATTTACTATGCGTTCAAGAGCCGGTAAGGGTAACGATCCGTCAGAGCCGCCAAACGATGTCTGGTTAAAAGCACCCGGGCAGGATTGGCTCAAGGTATACATGACACGCGATGGTAGCTGGCATATAGATGCAATTGGAGAACGTAACGGTTCGCACTCACGCGATTTCAATACGTATCAACTTTCTGCTGGCTCGCATCAAATGATTGTGTCGGGTCGTTCGCAAGGACACATACTGGATTGGGTTGCCTTGCAACCGCAGGGTTTCTCAATTGATAGTAGCACAACCAACACACCGGTTGTGTCAAACACCACAGGGACTGGCGTGCTGAATACTTATTACCAATCCGGTGACTTGGTAGTTATTGCACACGACAGTGGGCCTGATACCGATGACATGCAGGCTATTGTCGCTAATAGAATGATCATGGATGCCAATCCTTCTGTTAACTACTTACTGGTGGGTGCTACACAAGGGCACGCTTGGACAAATCCCACAGCAGGAAGTGAGGCCCACACGCAGTCTTTGTTCCCGGATTGGGTAAACGCGAAAGCCAGTACAAGCGGTACAACAAGCTTCGATGGCACGTCTGTTATCGCCGTTGCTGACAGAATCGAATCAACTTTAAACAGTGGTGGCACTGTGCACATTGCAGAAGGTGGGCCTAGTGACTTCACGGCAGAAATACTTCGCTTATTACAATCGCGTGGTGTTAGTGCGGGTAATTTGAAACGAATCAGAGTGGTTCAGCACAGCGCAGGATCTACGGCCTGGAATGAACAGCAGACATCAAGCGCTAACATTGCATTGGTCAAATCGGTTGCAACTTGGACACCTATTGCTAACGGCAATGTCGGTGGCAACGCGACTGCAGACTTTCAAGAGACAGCCAGCTCGGCTATGTGTCAGCGTTTTAGAAGCGCAGCGGCGGGTTCTCGCTACGCATCACAATGGGCCTGGGCCTATTCGACAATTGGCGATTCACGGAAATGCGATCAATCTGATTCCGTTGAACTTCTGTATATCCTAAATGACACCAGCACTAAAACCTTTGACCAGTTTGTCTCGCGGTATATGTAGACCGCCGCTGTAAAGTTGGAGACATAGACGTCTAGTGGCGTCTATGTCTCCAACTTCTGCTTAAGCGTGAATTATTTTCAAGCACGTCCTCATATTCATCCCTTTGTCATTTAGCCTCTTTAGAGTAAGGTCATCGAATTGATTGGAAGCACGACTTTCAACCATTGACCGTAACTAGGGAGGTTATGCAATGAAGTTTATTCATATGACTGACACACATCTTTTGCGTGACGGTGAATGGTTTCTGGGGTTTGATACTCAAAGTAGATTTGAACGTTGCGTGCAAAGTATCAGAGAGAAGCACAGTGATGCCCACTGTATAATCGTTACCGGAGATATAGCAGAGCGAGGCGAGCCGGAAGCTTATCGCCACTTTCACGAACAAATGGCGACGGTTGGAGTGCCTGTTTATTCCATTCCCGGTAATCATGATCTGCGGCACAATTACAGTTCGGTATTTCCTAAGGTTTGGTCAGATCCCTCTGGCTTTGCACAGCAGGCCATAAGGACGCCAGCGGGTATTTTCCTACTACTCGACACGTTACTGGATAACTCTGATGCCGGGACACTATGTGAGCATCGACTCCAGTGGCTCTCTGATCAATTAATTGAATTCAGCTCGGAGCCTGTATTTTTGTTTATGCATCACCCTCCGTTTGATCTTCATATGCCTGCAATTGACAGCATTGGCTTAATCAATAAAGAGCCGTTCAAAACTGTCATAAAATCGCATCTCAACATCCGACATTTATTTTTTGGGCATGCTCATCGGCCGGTATCCGGTCACTGGCACGGTATCTCGTTCTCATCTATGAGTGGGACTAATCATAGGGCCCCGTTGGATCTAAAAGGCGTCGGAAACATGGAAGTGGTTGATAACCCTGAATATGCAATTGTTATTATCAATGGTGATCAGTTGGTTGTGCATACGCAGAGCTTTCTAGATGACTATTGCTAGTTTGACTGGCTAATCCGGGTCGGCAATGCATGAAGTTATGGTATCTGCTGTGGAGATCGGGTTATAGTTCTTGTGCTTTACGATTTTCTGTCACCTAAGTAATTGTTGTTATCGGAAAATTTTCCTCATCAGTCCAAGGATTTTTCAATGCCGAGAATGATGTTTAGCACCGTATTCCTAAGCCTCATAGCGGCTTCGTTATGCGCGGATGCGGATACTAAATCGGCGTCGGACAGTGTCCCGCTCTCGGTGGAATTCAACTTGGGTACTCGTCCCAGTGAGCTTGTCGCAGGTCTACCACAAGGTGCGTTGAAATCTAAATTGCAAGCGTGTGCAAACAGTGAACAGTACAACGCACCGCAGGTGTCAGAATTTTCTATCAGCCATCGAGGTGCACCGCTTCAGTATCCTGAACACACCTTGGAGGGATACACCGCGGCTGCTTCCATGGGGGCAGGCATCATCGAATGTGATGTCACGTTTACCAAAGATAAAGAACTGGTTTGTCGGCATTCGCAATGCGATTTACACACCACGACCAATATATTGGCGACACCATTGGCTGAGAAATGCAGTACGCCGCCTGATTACGACAGTAAGACCCCTTTCAGAAACGTTCAGTGTTGCGCATCGGATTTGACGTTGTCTGAGTTCAAATCGTTACAGGGGAAATTTGACAAGGGAGATAAAAAGGCGCGCACTCTGGACGAATATTATTCCTTGGTAGGTACAGCACGCGAGCGGTGGCAGGATCGCACAGGCACGCTTATGTCTCATCGCGAAAGTATCGATCTTTTCAGTTCTTTGGATGTAAAGATGATTCCTGAGCTTAAATCACCACAGGTGAAGATGCCATTTAACGGTGACTATAGTCAAGAAAACTATGCTAAAGCACTGTTAGATGATTATCAGGCCGCGGGGATTCCCACAAGTGATGTGTGGTTACAGAGTTTTCAGTGGAAAGACATTGAGTTCTGGCTTGATCAAGCCCCAGAATACAGCAGCCAGATCGTGTGGTTGGATGGCCGCTATCGTGACCGAAGCTTCAACCCTTCTAAACCTCGGAGTTGGAAGCCTTCAATGCAGGAGCTGGCTGATGCAGGCTTAAAGGTTCTCGCACCGCCGTTGTGGGTGCTGCTATCGCTCGATAAAAATGACAACATCGTCCCATCGCAATACGCCAAAGCGGCACAGGCTGCGGGACTCGATTTAGTCGCGTGGACGCTAGAACGGTCAGGTTCTCTCGAAAACGGGGGAGGTTGGTACTATCAGACAGTTAAGAAAGCCATCAGGCAAGATTCGGATGTGTATCGGGTGCTGGATGTACTCGCTCAAGATGTAAAGGTTAAGGGGGTGTTCAGTGATTGGCCCGCAACGACAACCTTTTATGCCAATTGTTCGGATCTCTAATTAAGCGTAAACGACTCTGGACGAGTAGCTGTGGTTTCCCATATAGTCAGGGTTAGTCTTTACCACAAGATTTTGTTTTCTTTCACTGAGAAGACAGATGCAATACGAGGCGCGAACTCGAAATCGCGTCAATTTTGAAACGAGGAGCAATACTTATGAAGGTAAGATCCCTATTAACAGCCATGGGTTTTGGTGCGAGCATGTTTGCTAGTTCAGCTGCATTCTCAGCGACTGAAATACAGTGGTGGCACGCCATGGGCGGGCGTTTAGGTGAAGTCGTCAATGAAATCGCTGAAAACTACAACGCCAGTCAGTCTGATGTTGTCATCGTGCCCACGTACAAAGGCGGTTACGAAGATACGATGACTGCCGGTATAGCGGCATTCCGCGCGAAGGAGCAGCCACACATCATTCAAATCTTCGATGCTGGTGCTGCCACCATTATCAATGCCAAAGGTGCGACTGTACCTGTTGCAGATTTAATGACTGACTTTGATATCGAAGATTACATTCCAGGTGTTCGATATTTCTACGCTGACTCCGATGACAAAATGATCGGCTTACCGTTCAATTCATCGACACCTCTTTTGTACTACAACAAAGAAGCGTTTGCAGCAGCGGGTGTTGACGCTCCACCAAAGACATGGGAAGAGTTCGAGACCATTGCACCTAAGTTAAAAGAAGCAGGTTTCATTGCATTGGCACAAAGTCATAGCCCTTGGATTTTCTCTGAAAATTTTCACAGCCGTCACAACATTCAGATGGCGACTGAAAACAATGGCTACGACTCTACTGACGCGAAAATACTCTATAACAACGACCACATGAAGATGCATTGGTCAAAAGTTAAAGAGTGGCTGGATGCGGGATACTATGGCTTCTACGGACGAGCATGGGGCGATAACCAAGATGCATTCGTTCAGAAGAAAGTTGCTATGTGGTTGGGTTCTTCAGGTTCATTCGGTGGCTTAACGAAGTCTGCAGAATTTGATTTTGGTACCACGTTCCTGCCTTACTGGGAAAGCATCACTAAAGAGCCTACAGGTACATTCATTGGGGGCGCTGCATTGTTTGCAATGTCAGGTCATGAAGATGAAGAATATGATGCCGTGGCAGATTTTTTCGGATACATGACAGCATCTGAAAACCAGGTGTTCTGGCATAAAGAAACTGGCTATGTGCCGATCACAAATGCCGCTTATGCAGCCGCTAAAGAGGAAGGTTATTACGAAAGTACTCCCGATGCAGAAATTGGAATACTTCAGTTAAGCCTGCCGGGTGGTGAGTGGACCAAAGGTTATCGCTTAGGCTACTACGTACAAATTCGTGATGTCATGTATAAGCACTATGACGATATCTTCTCTGGTGCTGCTAGCGTCGAAGATGCCTTCGTAGCCATGGAGAAAGAATCTAACGAACTGTTAGAACGTTTCAGCGCTACTTACAAGTAGTATCCAATAACGCAAATGCTGGCGTGGAGTTAGACGGTTTCACGTCAGCTTATTTGCGGTAAGATAAAGCCGGTGGCAGTTCTCTCTGCCACCGGATTCAACAACGACTTACAGGAATTCTGAATGAAGCGCGTTCAGTTTGAACACAGCAGTATTCCCTATCTGTTTGTGGCTCCACAGATAGCCATAATAGTCATATTTTTTCTATGGCCAGCGGCACAGGCGATATACCAGTCTTTTTTACTGGAAGATGCCTTCGGCCTATCGAGCCAGTTTGTTTGGTTTAGAAATTACAGCGATACCATCTTGAGTACTTCCTGGCTTCAGTCAGCAGGTTTCACGGCGATATTCTCGTTGCTGGTGACGTTTCTTTCCCTCTCACTGGCTCTATTGCTGGCGGTCAAAGCGAACGAAGTTATTCGCGGTGCCAGCACCTACAAAACAACCTTAATGTGGGCGTACGCCATTGCTCCGCCCGTTGCCGGTCTTATGGGCAACCTCATGTTTAATCCGCTCATTGGCGATCTCTACAAATTTTTCAATGCCATTGGTTGGGACTTCAATCATAAGTTAGATGCATTCGATGCCAGCTTTGTTGTCATACTGATCTCTGTCTGGAAGCAAGTTAGCGTCAATTTCATCTTCTTCTTATCCGGACTGCAGGGTATTCCCAAGGCGGTCAACGAAGCTTCGATGATGGATTGCCGTAGCCCGACACGGCGTTTCTGGACCATTACGTTTCCACTGTTAGCGCCCACGACATTTTTTCTTATGGTCATCAACATTACCTATGCGTTTTTTGAAACGTTCGGCATCATTGATACCACCACCCAGGGTGCTCCTGGTGGCGCTACCACCACACTCGTATTCAAGGTTTACCAGGATGGCTTTAGAGGAGCCGATTTAGGAGGATCTTCAGCTCAATCGGTCGTATTAATGATTCTGGTTCTTATACTGACTGTTGTTCAGTTCAGATATATTGAACGCAAGGTTCATTACTAGCCGTCTGCCCAAAGGATATCTGTGATGAAAAACTGGAATTGGAGATTAATCAGCACACACGCGATTTTAATCGTGGGCGTGTTGTTTATGAGTTTGCCGGTCTGGGTTGCCTTTGCGACGTCTACTCATGCGCCTGAGACTATCCTGCGAGACGGTTTGCAGTTTTTGCCAGGCTCGCATTTCTTTACTACTTACAATGAGGTCCTGTTTGTAGAAGGCGGCGTCATGAAATCTGTTTTAGGCACCACTATGCTCAAAAACAGCCTAATACTCGGTCTTGGTTTTGCCATCGGCAAGGTCATCATTTCCATGCTGGCTGCTTATGCCATAGTGTATTTCAGGTTCAGATTAGCAACGCCTCTTTTTTGCGTCATTTTTCTAACGTTGCTATTGCCATTAGAAGTTAGAATCATTCCATCCTATGAGGTACTTGCAAAGCTTGGCATGCTGGATACTCATGTGGGTCTGATTGTGCCGCTTATCGCATCAGCAACCGGTACGTTTTTCTTTCGGCAGTTTTTCAGATCAGTGCCTGATGAATTGCTGGAAGCTGCACGATTGGACGGTGCAACCGCGTGGGGTTTCTTCATCGATATTCTTGTGCCATTGTCCAAGACCATGATCGCGGCAATCTTAATCATCATGTTTGTTGTTGGCTGGAACCAATACCTCTGGCCCCTCATCATGACGACAAAAGAAGAGAACTACACGTTGGTTATCGGCATTAAACAGATCTATCAAATCCTCGCCGAAGGTGGCGAGCTACCGCAGTACCAGAAAGCATTCGCATTAACAATATTAGCCACGTTGCCACCGGTGTTGGTGGTGCTGGTATTTCAGAATTGGTTCGTGAAAGGCCTGGTGGAGAGCGAAAAGTAATGGCAAATTTAGCCCTGACAGGTATCCGTAAAACCTATCCGAACGGAGCCGTTGCGGTCCGCGGTGTCGATATGACTATCGAGGATGGTGAGTTTATTGTTTTCGTTGGACCGTCCGGTTGTGGGAAATCAACGCTACTGCGAATGGTTGCCGGATTAGAATCGATCACCGAGGGCAGTATTCACATTGGGGATCGCCTTATAAACGATGTGTCTCCGGCCGACAGAGATGTCGCCATGGTCTTTCAAAACTATGCCTTATATCCGCACATGACCGTGCGCGGGAATATGTCATACGGTTTGAAGAACCGGGGTATGCCGAAAGAAGAAATCAACAAAAGGGTCAACGATGCGGCGAGTCTGCTGCGCATCGGTGATTACCTGGACAGACAACCCAATGAATTATCCGGTGGTCAACGGCAACGAGTCGCCATGGGGCGTGCCATCGTTCGCGAACCCGAAGTATTTTTGTTTGACGAACCCTTATCTAACCTAGATGCAAAATTGCGGGTGCAGATGCGCATTGAAATTAAACGTTTGCAGCGCCGATTGAATGTCACCAGTATTTATGTCACTCATGATCAAACTGAAGCCATGACTTTGGCTGATCGTCTGGCAGTGATAAACGATGGGAAAATCGAGCAGATGGGTGCCCCCATCGAGTTATATAACAACCCTGCGACACTGTTTGTAGCCACGTTTATTGGGGCTCCACAAATGAATCTGCTGCCTGCGCAGTTCGATGGTGAGAAGCTTATTAGCAATACCTTGTCGCTGTCTGGCTATGACGGACTCCCGCAATCACAGAACCTCATTTTAGGTATCCGCCCAGATGCACTCAGAACGGATGATAACGGCCAACTGGAAATGCGAGTTGATCTTGTCGAGCAGCATGGAGCCGACAATTTGATTTACGGCGCCATATTGAATTCGGAAAATACCGATAGCGAAGAAACAGAATTCTGTTTTAAAACGGGACAAGAAGTTATGCCTGAGATTGACTCAACATTGCGACTGGGTTTCGACCCCGATAAAACGCTCGTCTTCGACAAAGAATCTGGCGATAGACTTCGTTAGAGATCTCGTTCTCTCATAGTTGACTCCTCTGTCCGCTTATCAATAAAACGTTCAGATGAGAAAAATCTATCCACATTTGATTCTGCTAGCGGGGCTGTTTTTTATGATGGCCCCGTTGTTTGTTATCTTGATGTCGTCGACGCATCAAACACAAACATTGCAGCAAGTTGGGTTGCAGTGGTGGCCAGGTGCTTACGGAATTGAAAACTACTCTCGGGTGATCAGTTTCGAGAGAGGGTATTTCGATGAAATTACCCCTTTGCTCATGCTAGTGAATTCGCTGATCATTGCCATAGGTGTCGCATCGTTAACTACCATGTTGTCGTTGCTAGCGGCTTATGCGCTTGTATTTTTTGATATCAAATTTAAAAACGCCATCTTCTGGTTAATTCTGGCGACACTGCTTTTTCCGCTTGAATCCCGATTCATCGCCACTTATCAAATCACCGTTGATCTTGGTTTAATCAATACCCATCTGGGGATCATATTGCCCGTACTAGCAGCAGCCTTGGGCACATTCTTTTTCAGGCAATACTTCCTTACCTTGCCAAAAGAGCTTATTGAAGCTGCCACACTCGATGGGGCAGGGCCGCTACGATTTTTGAAAGATATAATCCTACCGCTAAGCTTGCCCAGAGCAGGGGCTATATTCGTTATTGCGTTCATGGTGGGTTGGAATCAATACCTCTGGCCGTTAATGATAAGCACAGACGATAGTTTATATACCTTAGTGCGAGGCATACGATTAATAGGCCAAGAGTCCGGACCCGGCATGGCCTTAATTGTTATAACAGTGCTGCCGCCGTTTGTATTGTTGCTAATTTTTCAACGATGGTTTTTCAGCTCGTTGGCTGAGCGTTGAATACGCTTCTCTGCAACACCAACGATCTTAAAAAATAAAGCTATGGGAGCCAGATACACAATTTGCTGCGGATCGGTAATAGCACCGTCTGCCATTACAGGAAGTCCGGTAGATTCCTTGACGACGCCCGCCATGCCGGGCTGCTCTGCTGTTCTATTTCCGATGGCACCTTTGTCTACAGAGACATTAAAGTTGACGTCAAGTCTTAAGGCATGCGGAGGTTAAGGACAATTCGCTTAAAAGCCACGGCGAAAAGTACCTTCTTGGGTACAGTTGGATTGTTGGGTTGATAAACCCCAGCTGTGAATTAAATTTGCCAAGAAGATGCCAGCGTTAACCGCTGAATAACAATCCACTAGGATGGATCTAGTAGGATCGTCCATGCAGGATGGAGACGGAGGATAATATGGATAAGCGGTATCCCAGCTTATGACATGCTAGTCAACGGTATACGTGTCGCGAAACACGACTCGATCGAATACATTGAGGGTTACTCGTTCGCCGATACTGACAGCACCTTTCGCTGTGACTTTTGATGTTACGCCATCATCGGTTTTAACAATCAAGAATGTTTCTTTGCCGGCAATACCCTCAGTGGTGCCTTTGCTGAGCACTGTTGCCTCTGTTTTCTCACCAGTGCTCCACGTTATTTGGGAAAATGCAATAAGGCTTATTCCACCGAAAAAAACCACTATCAACCACCACAGGCCTGCCATAGTGGCCGCGGCGTCCTGTAATCTTAGTTTTAGTAAGGGGTCCATGATATTTCTCTAACGTGATACCGGTAGAAACGAAGCAAATACTTCACCAGAATTAGTAAATTTTAATTAGCTGTAACTTGGCGATCCCGGTCTTACTCAGGCCTTAGAGCGATAGTCACCCACCCGTTCTCTTCAGTTGATAGAAATGGACGAATTGCTGTATTCATAGAGAAATTGAGCCGGATATCTTCACGAATCTTTAAGTTGATCGATGGATTCAATGGCGGAGAATGCTGCCCCGTGAACAGTGGCCTGTGCGTTTCCTTTTCCTAAAACTTCACCCGCAAAAAAAACTTTTCCTTCGACGGGGGCCAGGATCTCAGTCATACCCAGGTCACTGTGGTTGGACATTGAATAGCTACCCATGATGTGAGCCTCCTGGCTCCAGTTTTGGGCTCGTCCATCCACATAGGTATTTCTGACTACAGGGCCAAAAATTCTTGTAAGCTCAGACAGCACATCTTCGATCAGTTCGCTGTCACTGAGATTGGCGCGCGGTAAGTGGCTGTCTGAAACTGTGAATAACCCCAGTAAATTTTGCTGTGTTGGTTTTCCTAAGGCCGCATCGTAAAAAATCTTCGATGACCATGTGTCTTCCATAACGCTCATTCGCGATCCTTCCAGCAAGACATCAGGGTAGAAACGTTCCTTAAACCGCATGAAGACTTTCAATCCTCGACCAAAATCAACGTTCTGCAATTGGTTTAAATTGGGCGGTAAGAGATCATCAGAGAACGCTATATTGCCGCGTTGTAGTGTGGATAGGGGAACTGCGAGGACAACTTTGTCGGTTTCTACTTTACGGCCATCTGTTAAATGGATGGTCACACCGTTGCCATTAGATCGAATGTTTGAAACGACTGCGTTGTATTCTATGTTGTCTTTAATGCTTGGAATGACGAATCGCTCGAAAAAGCCGTACCACGTGGTGTCAAGGAATTTGACCTCTTCATAGACATGCCGAAGGGTATTAAAATTATTCAGCTTACCTTTGTGCCAAAATTTAAAAGTCTGTGGGCTGTAGTCTATTGTCTCAATACCAAGATCTGTTTCGCCAGCGCCGACAATTTCACCCAAAACAGTCGGCTCATCATGTATCCACTCGGCTCCGAGGTCTAAAGGTACATCTGAAAAACCTGAGAGACGTTTTACACGTCCTCCCCAGCGACTAGAAGCTTCAAGTATTGTTGCTTTAATACCCGCTTTTTCAAGATGATATGCTGCGGACATTCCTGCGCTGCCCGCACCAATGACCGTTACGTGCTTTGGTCGTCTAGCTTGCACAATACTGGGCGCGTGACTCAGCGATGCGGCAGTTAAACCGAGAAATGTTCTGCGATCCATAAGGGCGTTTTATTGAAACAGAAATGGTGTCCGCAGGTTCGCAAGTTTCCGGTGCTAGATCAAGGTCTAAATGCAACCTCTACTGTCTCAACAATATGGCTGGAGAAATTTTCAATGTGGATACTAGCCACAGCGCACCTGCGGATAAGCAAGCACTACTAGCGCCTACTGCGACGAGTGAACCGACCCAGAGACTACTGCCACTAGGCAGCTTTAGCCAGAATGTGAGTAGTCCTTGCGCTATTGCGCTGCCGATGATGATGGCGAAAATGGAAAGAACAATTGTGAGCAAGCCGTACTCATACATAACACTTTTCAAAACCACGCTCATGCGAGTACCCATTGCGTGCATTATTGATGCTTCATAGACTTGCCGCTGACGGTTTACAGCTACAACGCTTGCCATAACTAAGACACTTGCGCTTAAGCTTACAGCGGCTATGAGCGCCATGGCCAAGCCTGCACTTGAGAGTATCGAGCGAGAAGTTTCTAACACTTTAGCGGTTCTCACCGTAACCACATTGGGAAATAATTGCCCTAGGGTTGATTGCGCAGCAATATCGGTTTGTGGTTCCAGCATGACACTGCCCACATAGCGAGTGATGTAAGGCTCCAATACATTGTTAGAAAAAACGGCCTCCAGCCAAAAGCTGGTTTCAAATTGAGCTTGAGAATAGATTGCAGATAGAGTGGCAACGATGGATTCGCCCATGATCGTAAATTCAAGGGTATCGCCGACTTTTAACCCGAGTTGGTTAGCTTCACGATCTTCCATAGCAACCAAAGGGGGGCCGGAGTAGTCATTTGCCCACCACTGCCCACGGACAACAGATGTGTTATCAATATTTTCGTATCGATAACTCAACTTGTGTTCATCATAAGCTTCCAGTACACGTGACGTAGAATCACTGTCAGTTAATGATTCAGCATTGACGGCCGTTAAGCGACCGAGAACAAGCGGTGCCAGGGTATGACTTTCATAACCGTTTATCTGGGACACTGCTTGGTCAAATTCCTCGACTTGAGGTTTCTGTAAGTCATACAGTACTAATGACGGGGCTCGTTGGGGTACTGTGTCGTTCAAGGTACGGAACGTGGCCGCGATGACAATAGCTGCGGTAACCAATAATGTTAGCGCCGTCCCCAGTGACAGTAGCATGGGCCGCAACGAGGCACCTGGTCGATACAGTCCGGCAATGGCGAGCCTTAAGGCAAATTTGCCATCCAGCGTTGCCACGTGTATGAGATTCTCAGCGCCATAACGTATTAACTGTACGATGCCGTTTAAAAGGAGCAGCAGCAATACAATGCAGACGATAAAACCAAAAGTGATCAATGGTTCTGGAACAAAGGCCAGCAGCAATAGTAAACCTACTAACCCAATCAATGTGCTCGCAATGCGATACGCTGTTGGTGTTCGTGTTTGATCACTGACTAAGCCTTTAATCAGCAAGGCAGTGGGCATTTCCAACGTGCGACCCAATACCGGTAAGGTAAACGCTAATGCCGTGCAAGTGCCAAGCAGTATGGCAAGCAGTGTCGGGAGCATGAGTCCTAAAAGCGATGGCGTAATGGGAAGGCGTTCACTTAGCGATTGAGCCGCTATCCACGCAACTGATGACCCCAGTAATGCTCCTGCAGTACTGGCCAACAAAGCTAATAACAAAATTTGCCCGGCATACACACCGGCAACCTGAAGCGCTCGAGAACCCAGCGATTGAAGAGTGGCAATGGTTCGTAATTTTGTTTGCAAGTAGGCCGCGACACTGTTAGCCACGCCTAAGCCACCAACAAGCAACGTACTGAAACCGATGAGCAGCAGTACGGAGGCTACTTGATCCAGTCGTTGTCCGACTATTTCCCCGCGCTCTTCAATGGTTTGAATTTCCCAACTGGCCTCTGGAAACTGCTCGTACAGGTTGTTGCGCCATACGATTGGGTCATCGTCGACCTTTACTCGATAGTCGTAGTCCACGAGGCTTGTGGGCAACAGCAAGCCACTTTCTTCTAAAGCTTTTTCATCCATGATGACAGGAGGTCCACGAAAGTCAGCTCTAAGGCTTCTGTCAGGCTGTTCAAGGATGATGGCACGTAGTTCGACTTCTAGATCGCCAATATAGACAAGCTGCCCGACTTCTAAAGAGAGTTGTTCAACCAGGGCTGGGTCGAAGGCGGCTCCCCAAATGCCTTCCTCAGATTTATTAACAGCTTCTTGAATGGAATTACCTGTGCTTAGAACAACTTCCCCGTAAAGCGGGTAGGATTCGTCAACACTTTGCAGCTCCACTACTGAAAACTCCCCGTTTTCAGTGCCCATCATAGTTTTAAGTTCTAGTAAAAGAGACACACTTGCGTTGTCCTTTAGCCACGAAAGCTGCTCCTCGCTAACAGCCTCTCGCTGGCTTATTTGGATATCACCACCAAACAGATTGCGTTCTTGTTGAGCGAAGCCGTCCCTAACCAGATGCAACAGGCTTCCGCACGCTGCAATCAGCGCGATACCCAATAGCAAGCATGCTGCGAAAACCCATAGCGAGCGGACCTTGCCAGCCCCGCGCAGATCTCTGAGCATGAACCCCGTCAGTGCTGGCATCAGCTGGTGGCCTTGTCAGAGGAGTCCAGGGAATGAAGCTGCCCGTCCTGCAGTTTAAGTGTTCTGTCGCAACGCGCTGCCAGCTCCGTGTCGTGGGTGACTAAAAGCAACGTGGTGCCGCTGTCGCGATTTAAATCGAACAGCAATTGCATGATGAGGTCTCCCGTTTGTTCGTCCAGATTGCCCGTAGGTTCGTCAGCAACGATTAGTTCGGGTTCGTGTATCAATGCTCTGGCGATGGCAACACGCTGTTGCTCACCTCCAGATAATTGTGAAGGGTAGTGATTATGTCGATCTGATAGCCCGACTTTCTCCAGCATATTCATAGCTCGCTGGCGGCTATTGCTAAGACCTGCAATCTCCAGAGGTAGGGCGACATTTTCGCGGGCGGTCAAACTGGGAATAAGATGAAACGATTGGAAAACGATGCCGATACGCTCGCGACGCAAATCTGCACGATCATCACCGCTCATGCCCAAAAGCGATTCGCCGCCAATCGAAATATGTCCTTCGCTCGCAGTGTCAAGGCCCGTAAGAATGAGCAGTAGAGTGGTTTTCCCCGAGCCTGAAGGGCCGATGATTGCCACACGTTCTTTATGTTGAACGGATAAGTCCAACTGCCTGAGTACAGACACCTCTGTGCTGGCTAGCGAATAGCTCTTACTTAGTTTTTTTAGTTCGACGATACTGCTCATATGCGTGCTTACCAGTCAAAGCCGTGCGTAAACTTAATACGTTTTACGACGTAAAGCGCTTAATGGTCTGAATTAAGTTTTTACAGACTGTTCTGGCGTTGACGGGTGTCAACGGGACTCAAGCACTTTGATCGCGGACACAACAACTCAGCGACCTGTTCAACGGGACGAGTCTACTTTAAAAGAGTATAGAGAGGCTATCCGACTCGCGCTGACGTTTAACACGTTGGGGGGAGGCGAGAAGTACTTTGAAACAGGTGGCGTCATGCATTGCACATGAGCACGGGCTTTACCGGGACGGTAAAAAAATTGAACGCAGAATCGCAGCCTTCTAGGCATACGATTCTGCGTTCAGATTATCGCGATTTAGCTAAGTGCTTCTGTCGTGGTTTTGATAACCGCAGCAGCAACTTTGTAAGGATCAGCGTTTGACGCAGGGCGACGATCTTCCAAACGGCCTTTCCAGCCATCTTCAATAGTTCCAACTGGAATTCGGATAGATGCACCACGGTCAGAGACGCCGTAGCTGAACTGCTCGATTGACTGAGTCTCGTGCTTACCCGTCAGACGTTGGTCGTTGTCAGCACCGTAGACGCTGATGTGGCGAGCGATGTTTTTACCGAACTCTTCACAGATCTTGTTGAAGACAGACTCATCACCTGATTCGCGCATGGCGGTGTTTGAAAAGTTTGCGTGCATACCTGAGCCATTCCAATCCGTATCGCCGAGAGGCTTTGGATGCAGGTCGACAGATACGCCGTACTTTTCAGCAGTACGTTCGATGAGATAACGAGCCAGCCAAATTTCGTCACCGGCCCGCTTAGCACCTTTAGCGAAGATTTGGTATTCCCACTGACCAGCCGCAACTTCAGCGTTGATACCTTCAACATTCAAGCCTGCTTCTAAGCAGATGTCTAGATGCTCTTCGATTATTTCGCGACCATAGGCGTTCTTAGATCCGACAGAGCAGTAGTAAGGGCCTTGTGGTGCTGGGAAGCCATTCTCAGGGAAGCCAAGAGGGAGACCAGTGGCGTCGTTGATGAGGAAGTATTCCTGTTCAAAACCGAACCAGAAGTCATCGTCATCTTCTTCAATGGTCGCACGACCATTAGAAGCGTGGGGGGTGCCGTCAGCGTTCAGTACTTCCGTCATTACTAAATAGCTGTTCTTGCGATCAGGATCAGGGATTATCGCAACGGGCTTGAGAAGGCAGTCGGAATCACTTCCGTCAGCTTGCTCGGTGGAGCTGCCGTCGAATGACCACATTGGGCACTCTTCCAATTTCCCACCGAAATTTGATCGAACCATTGTCTTGCTGCGAAGGCTCTGAGTTGGCTCGTAGCCGTCCAACCAGATGTATTCCAACTTGCTTTTCATTACATTCCTCGATGTCTGATTTAAAGAATCGCCAAAGTGTAAAGTATCCCCAACGGCTTATTCAAGGATTTGAGAGAGTGTTTTAGTCGAATCACAAGGGTCATGACGACGAAAGGCAAAATAAGGGCAAAATCACGCACCAAGATGGTGCTAGGCGTCCGTAATGGTGCGTTTTTTAAGCATTTTTCGCTATTTTTTCTTTTTTAATCACGACCTCCAAATCTTGGATTCGGGAGCTCGGCACCGTAATTTTGATCGGAAACACCACCTTCGGGCCTATACTCTATTCGATGACAATTCGTTCCCGGTGAGCAGGTATGAGTGAATACCCAAAACTCAAATTGCCCGAAAAGCAGGCTCCGCTGATTATCGAGCAGACCGATAAGGGGCTGGCTCAAAAAATTGACCCGAACTTTCGCTATGCGTATTTCCAGACCGTGGCAAAAGGGGGGAAATCGCTCATTCAGTCGTGCAAGGACTTACACCTGAACAGAACGGTTTGTTATAAATCTTTGTTGCCGGAATTTGCTGATGACGAAATAGAGCAAACCCGTTTTCTTCGCGAAGCCAGAGTTTCGGCCATGCTCCAGCATCCAAACACGGTTCCAACGTACGAACTTGGGAGGAATAAAACCGGGCATTACTATTTCACGATGAAACTGGTTCATGGGTACACTCTGCGTGAAATTTTTGACTATCGCGAGCGTTACGACCTCAGTCAGCTGGTAAATATTATTGTTCAGGTGGCTTATGCACTTGAGTACTCTCACTCACTGGGTGTGCTGCACCGAGATATTAAACCTGAGAATATTCTTATAGGTCCTTATGGTGAAGTGTTGCTTCTCGATTGGGGCTTGGCGAAGGTCTGGGATAAAGCGGGGTCACAATCGCAGCTGCGTGAATCGGTTATCGATCGCTTGGAAAATAATGCAAGCATGACTGGATACCAAAAACTGCAAGGGACGCTGTTTTATATGTCTCCGGAACAAATTCAGAAAGATCCGGGCATTGACAGCCGGTCTGACATTTATAGTTTGGGCGTTATTTTGTACGAGGCCCTGACCGGCCAGACTCCCGTCACCGGCGAGCTACTCGATGAGGTTATTCAAAGTACGCTGAACGACACACCGCAGAAACCCTCAGACATTGCTGAATTTGTTCCGCCTCTACTCGAAGATGTTGTTATGCAGTGTCTTGAAAAAGAACCAGCCAGACGTGTGGGGTCCGCCGGTGCATTACTTCAGGTGCTTAAGCAAAATTGGTAGGCTTAGAACCTGTTGAGGTAACCCATACATGTACGAATACTTTCCCACATCACCGGGAATTTGGCTAAGGCCGTAGTCATACTGCTCAATTGACATGTGAAATTATTCGAATACGGTTGCACTTATCGCAAGTGGGTTACAGACTGGTATTCGCTAAATCGGGCCGAAGGTCTCTCAACTTGCGATTTAGCAAAGATTTGGTTAGCGCGCTAAGTTTTCTGGTTCCTGCTGGGTTGTATTTTAGTTGTGAACAGGGACATCAACTTATTGAGGTGAGCTGTCAGCGGCGTTGGGGCCGACGATATCAATGCGATTGGTGAATACAATTCCGCCATATTTTTCTGGAATACTCTCCACATCATCTATGCCGCTGTTGGCCGATCCTTTTTTATGATCTCCCATTAGCAAGGGCTTGCTACCGACTTCTCTCAAGCGTTTTTCAAAACGATTTGGCCATCCCCAGATGAGCCATTGGTAGTTTCTAGGCACCGGGATGAAGCTTCTATGGCATTCGAGCGGCACATAACCGCTCCAACCGAGCAGCAGATATTTTTTTAAGCAGGTGGCCGCAGTGTTTTTATGCAGGGTGACGATGTCTGGATTTAATGCAGCGTATTCGGGTATATTCTCGCCACTGCCATAAACCGATATTCGCTCCCTATTCAAGTGTTTATTATCTAGAAGGTAGTCCGTAAGCAGCTTGGCTTCTTCTACGTTTCCCCCTTTTATATTGATAAGGAACTTTTCATCTGGGAAGTTCGAAAGTACATCGTATAACGTGGGCATTGCACCGATAAATGAACCACGAAATGGATACGTGTCACCGCCATCTGCGGTATACCCGTAACCAATATCGAGAGATTTCAAGTACGTTGAATCATGCTTACGCACAATGCCCTTTCCATTCGTGCGGCAGTCAAGAGTCCAGTCATGAAAAACAACAAATTCACGGTCTGTGGTTGGATGGATGTCAATTTCAACGATGTCTGCGCCAAGTTCGAATGCGGCCTCAATGGAGGCTACTGTGTTTTCAATGAAGTTGTGGGTAGGAGTGTGGATAATGCTGGCGGTGCAATCCATCGTTTTCACACCGTCCGGATTATACGTTTGGTGTAGCCCACGGTGGGCTAGTATTATTCGATCTTCAGGCGTTGACGAAACAAGCCACGACGCATTGGCAAAATAAAGTGCGCCTAGCGTAAAGACTATAACGGCGAATATTATTTTTCGTCTAGAGAGTTTCAAAACTAATTAAGCAGCTTTTTGATTTTACGAATTTGATGATCAATAAACTCATCACTGGTAGCTTGCGCACCAAAGTCTCGGGCATTACCCATAATTAAAGCCATCCACCATATATGTCGAATGACGACAAAAGTCTCTAACAACGATAAGTCTTCGGCACTGGGTTGGCGTATTGATTGGTAACCGCTTAAGAATTTTGTCCAAAGTTCATTCTCGTTGTCTTCGCCATGTATACCCCACTTAAACGTGGCTAATTCAAACGTACGGAAACCAAACCCACAGCAGTCGAAGTCAAAGTGTGTCAAGCAATCGTTGCTAGCATGTACATTGCAGCCATGACAGTCTCCATGACAAAAACTAAAATCCAGGTTTTTAACGTCCGTACTATTCACATCCGCGCGTAATCTTTCTGCAGTGCTCTCTATAAATTCAAGATCGCTTGGTCTGCCTCCTAAGTAAGGGGTAATGATGCTTAAGGGTTTTTCCAGAAGGTGTTCTAAGTCGAGCGTGGGGCGAGCGTAGGGAGTCTCAAAACCGTTGGAACGATTATGAAGTTCGGCAACAGATTCTCCGAACAAACGGGCGTTGTCCGGTTTGTCATAGTCCGGCTCTTTCCCATCGGCATGCGATGTAACGATTACATAGCGGATTCCCTCAGGCGCTTGTATCTCCGTTACATAACCACCTGCGTGCTTAGCTATTGGGTACGCTACGTTTGCGCCTTGTTGATGTAAATAGTTTAGGGCGGCTATTTCAAAATCTATCTCTTCCTTGGAGCGTAATTCGTATCTGTAAACGCGAAGAGAGTAGGTGGCCTGTAAGCTGCGAACCTGGTAGGTATCATTGATTCCTCGTTGCCAAAATAGGCAACTGGTCGGTTCTTCTATGCGGTAAAGCGGCAACACATGCGACAGCAGATCGTCTCCACTGATCGTGGAATAACTGGCTCTAATCTTCATAGGTGCACTCAGGGTTCTACTCTAGCTCTAATGAAGTCATCGGTACCTGATGTTTCAACCAGCAGTACTCGAATGCCTTCTTTGGCCAGTTTCTCTTCAATGCACCTTATTATTTGAGCCCCGATACCTGCTCTTTGGCGATCAGGGTGAACGGCGATCAATAACAGGTTCCATGTGCCGTCGGCCATAGGTTCCGGCGCGCAGTAAGCAATTGCGGCCGGTGATCCGTCGTCAAAGGTGAGCCAGAATTCCTTTGATTCAGCTTCACTTGAATTGACGCAGAACATGTCATCCAACAGCTCAGATGGAAACAAATCGACTGCGTCGATAATTACCTTCGCAGCGGACAAATCGCTGCTAATAGAGGGTCTAATAAGTGATTTGTTCATCCGAATTCTTTTGACCTAAAGAGAGCCTTCTAAATCGGAAATGTAGTCTGGATCTGTATACCACCGCGAAACCAAGGGTTCCTTCAACCACTCCGATAAAGTTCTAAATCTTGGTGCTCAACCGGGCGAAACCGGTTGCGGCTGTTTTCGCTCATCACCGTTTAACGTTTGGCAAATCTAAAAAGACTGGCGCAGTGTGCGTATTCCATCGATAAGCAGTTTTCCACCCAGGAGAGCAAACGCTGCACTAAAGACTGATTCGACTAGGCGAGTGGATTTCTTATAAAAGGCAATGGCTGTGTCTGTTGAGAACAGTAAGGCATAGCTGCCGTATATGACTAAGCCGCTAATGGCGCCCACGGGTCCAAACAACGCGACTTGCCAGGTGTCCAGCCCGGAGCCAAAGAGAAAGGTCGCAACGGCAGACCACATGAGCGCCGCTTTTGGATTTGTGAGTACGACCAGAACCCCGGATTTCCAACTGGATGAATGAGTCTTCGCTACAGCGTCTGCTTTGATACTTGCTGGCTGATTTTTAAAAGCAGATTTTGAGGCACGAAACGCGAGCAGCAGAAGATAGCTACCTCCGATAACCTTCAAGGCAATGAGAGAGAGCGGATACACAGTGAAAACCGTTCCAAGGCCGTACGAGACGCCCACAGCCCAAATCAGCATTCCTGTAGAAATGCCGAGCGTGACGAATAGCGCTGGCATTCGGCCTTGACCGATGGCGGCTGATGCAACTGCCATCAAATTTGGTCCCGGTGCTGCCTGAGCTGCAGCGACACCCAGTAGTGTTAACAGATATGCTTCAAGCATGAGCTTGCCTCAAGGTTGATGACCACGATTCTGAGGATATGGTTAAAGTACTTTGACCGCAACCTATGCTTAGGTATATGGGATGCTTACTGTGGGCTCATTGCAGGGCTGTTTTAGGACACCATGCTTCCGCATTCCCAGCGGGTGCAACAATGCCGTCTGAAACGTCGAATAGCACCAAGTGAGTTAAGTCGGGTTTTGAACGGGATGCATAGAGCATACCTTGGGCTCCTGAGACTCCTGCGGCATCGGAATACTGCCAAGTCGGCGCAGATTCACCGTTGTCAATATTGTCTTGCCAAACAATGGAGGCACATTTGGCAAAGTCTGTCTTTCGGATGTCGTAAATGCGTGAGGCGTTAACCTGTAGCGGGACAATAATCCGGTCCGGATCGCCTGCTTTTAGATACCTTTTAATCGCTAAGCTTGCTCCTTCTTTAGTACACGACGTATATAAAGCGGTTTGATTGTCATGGTGAAAACGACCTATCGGGGAGCGCACAGGCTCGCACGTTTTTTCGGATTGATCGGCAAACATTATTCGCCAGACGATGCCTGAGAATTCTGCGAGTTCTATGGTACTTTTGTTCTCTGAGGCTTCATTCATATCAAACAATAGTTTTTATAGAATTAACGTGCCCTATTGTGTGGACGGTTTTCAGTCGAAGGCTACCGTTCAACTCAAATTTTATTCTACAACAAACCATATGACGGGTAGGGCTGAGTTTTGAATTCGCAGACAGTGAGCGGCACAGAAGGCTACGCTGAAGAAGCCAGTGTATTGCTACAACGCTATGAGATGAACAGTTTCAGCGAAGTCTACGCAGCTGTTATGCACCATATCCCGAGTGTGCCTTCGCGTATTGCCGATATTGGTGCAGGCTCCGGCCGCGATGCCGGATATCTGGCAAAACAAGGCCATCAGGTGGTGGCGGTCGAACCCACGAGCGAGCTTAGAGAGCCTGCTAAAAAATTGCACCCCTCGGAGAATATAGAGTGGGTCGATGACAGCCTTCCGGAGCTTACGCAGCTGTTGCATATGCAGAAGACCTTTGACCTCGTTATCATGAATGCCGTTTGGATGCATCTTGATCAATCGCAACGCGAGATTGCGATGACCAACATCGCGAAGCTGACCCATTCAGGAACCAAGATTATCACACGCTTAGGCATGGGCCCATTCCGTCATTGCGACGGATGTTCGATGTGTCCAGTGAGGAGACGATACAGCTCGCCAGTAAACATTCTATTCAATTGCTTTTTCAAGCACAGTGTGAGTCCGCTGGTGCGCTCAATAGAGCCGCGGGTGTGATGTGGTCTCAGATAGTGCTACAGCGCGTCTAGCGTATCGGTATCTGGTGTTTTTGAAGACCAAAGGTCCACGTTGGCCGTAAAGTAGTAGACTGAGAAAAACGTCAGCATAGTTGGGCTTAATAATGTCGTTCGAGCAACTATTTTCTTCTGCCAGTACATTAGCCATGCTGGGCTGGGTCATCCTGATTTTCCTTCCGCGTAGGTGGAAATGGGTGAATTTAATTCCCGCCGTAATCATCCCCTTGGTGTTGTCACTGGTGTACAGCGTCTTAATTGCGCGCTACTTTTTCTCGGCAGAGGGCGGGTTTGACACCTTAGCCAATGTACAGCAGCTTTTTACCTTCCCGGCGGCGGCATTGGCCGGGTGGGTTCACTTCCTGGCATTTGATTTGTACGTGGGTGGTATCGTTGCGAGGCAAGCGGATGAACTTGGCCTGTCACGTTTAATTCAAGCCCCCATTTTGCTTTTAACGTTCATGTTTGGACCCTTTGGGTTCTTGTTGTTTATGTTGGTAAAAATGGCAATGCTGCGGATTAAGCCTATTGCTGCTGAATTGGGAATACCATCGTGAACCTACCTCCCTCAATATTCTTAAATGAGCAAAAACGGTATCTGACAATATGGTGGCAAGGTGCGCTTCTTATGACGGCGTTCTTCGTAGTCAACGTTTTTCTCTACTACTTCGATCAGCGATTATTGGCAGATGAACGGCTTTGGGCGAAACCAGCCAAATTTCAAATATCTGTCGTTATTCATTTTGCCACGCTTGCCGTGCTCGCCTCCTTACTACGACCTGAAAAGCGTTATGGAATAGCGTGGAAAACTGTTTCATATTCAGTAGTGGCGGCTGGCATTTTTGAGGTTATGTACATATTCCTACAAGCCGCCAGGGGACGAGAGTCGCACTTCAATTTATCAACACCGATTGAAGCCGCCATGTACGGTGTTATGGGGCTCGGCGCGTTGACCTTGGTTGTGGGTAGTTTCTACTTAGGATATTTGTTGTTTCGTGAATATCTGTTGACCCGGACTCAGCCATTGCAACTCGCATCAGCATTAGGGCTAATCGCCGGCTCGCTGCTAACACTCATAGTGGCGTCATACATGTCTTCTCAAGTGGACAATGGAATCACTGCTAATCCATTTGAAGCGACTCGGGTGCCGGTATTCGGATGGTATCTAAATGGCCAGGATTTACGCATCCCTCATTTCTTTGCAACTCATTTAATGCAATTGATTCCGCTCTATGGATTCTGGTTGAGTCGTAAAACAACGAATGGCACCGTTAACCACGAAGCGAATTTGCTCTGGACAACAGGCGTTATAAGCGCTTTGATTATGCTGTTGTTTGTTTTGGGCTTATTGACTCGGTAGAAAACTTAACAATCTGAGTGTTTAATAGAATTGATTAATCGTTTTTGTGTCGATTCAAAGTTGAGTGTTTCACACGCTCGTTGCAAACAGCTAACGTGTTGTGTTTTTGCTAACTCAGACCTGTTACTACAACCACGCTGGCAAGGATAAGCATGGTGGTCGTGATGGGACCCCACAATATACGTTCAGGCCGTGAGGGGGTAACCCAATTCAACAGTGTAGAGATGGCCTGAATCACCAATGCGGTCCAACTCATCCACGCGGGCCAATTGAGCCAGTCTTCTGTCACAGATAGGATCGAGCCTGCCATGCCTATCAATAAAATGATGGAGAAGGCAGCGAGTAATCTATTAAACGGGGGGAGAGCACCTGAGTGCGTTCCCCCCTGAGTGATTCGTCCCCAAGGAGCTCCTGCGATGAGACAAATCTGAAAAACACTGACCGCCAAGCATATGGTGGCGTATCCGTAGGCGGCCGCTATAGTCATCGACTAATCATCCTTAGTTGCAGAATGGCGAACCATTTCTACACCTAGGTAGATAAACCACACGATCAATGACAAACCAAACACGGCGCCAACGTCACTTAATGCCGGAGCCGCGCTTAGAATACCCGCAGTACCTGCAATGAGCCCTATGATGGACAACACCCGAGCGTAAACTCGCGCTTGCCACATAACGATAGAGACCAGTGTTACCCATAGACCCCCAACTAGCTCGTTGCTTCCACCCAAGCCCTCCGCTATCGTGATAACAGCCAGCCACAGGGAGGGTGCCATTGACGGGTGCGATGCGGCTATCTCTACCACGCGAGTTAATCCTAAACTCGTGACCATGCCACTACCGTATACCAATGTTATCCACACGATTCCAAACACTGCGGCCAGCTGACTGATGACCCGATTTAAAGGCAGCAGCTTTTGGTAAAGCGCGACGACCAAAACCGTCAAGAACACGGCGAAAAGAATATAGATAACAAAGTTCCAAAGGCTTAACAGTGTGTGATTTTCCAGTACAAACTGCACAGCAAAGGCCGGATTCTCTTTTAGCTCAATGTAAGGCATTAATTGTGTCAGCAGCACAACAAAGCCAAAGATGAATGAACCAGCGCATCCCAGAGACGCTAATGCACCGATACGAGAAAATTGAGTAGACATGATTTGGACCTCTCTATTCGCTTAACGAAAAAAACGCTACTCCTCAGCCGGATTGGGTAGCATAAGTTCAGTGAATACTGCATTTAATGCCGAGTCTTCGTTACGATCACGAGCTGCTTTACTTAGTGCAGGCACAGCGACGCTTGGTGGAATACCAGTTACCTCAAAGGCGCTTCCATTTGCGTCTCTGTAGACCTCATTGGACAACATGAAAACCCAGCCGTTAGGTAAGTTTTTGTCCAAGCGATCGGACAACGCGCCGTTAGTTGCTTCGCCTATGTGTGTCACATGTGGCAACGAACGCATAAGCAACGTGAAAATTTCGGTTGCACTTACACTAAATCCACTAGTAATCAGAAAGATAGGTTTTGTGTAGTTAATACGCTCAGACGGGCGGATTATTAAATTCTGAGATACCCCGTCACCAAGGTAGGTTCGTGAAGCCTTAGTTGCAGCGAGCCTTTCTGTGTCCGCGAAGCGATTTGCGATAGCAATGGCTACAGCGTCTCTGCCACCGGGTGAGATTCGTACATCTATGATTAAGGCCTGCGTATGGGATAGATCACTTAAAATGGTGTCCAGAGCATCGTCGAACAGTTGAATATCGTTTAATTCGGACTGATTCAGATTAGCAAAAAATTGGTTTACTGACAAATAACCGACAGCGTCACCCATCACACCCCATTCGAGTAGTCCTGCGTGTTCGCCCTCTAGTGTTTGAAAGGGTGAGCCTATATAGCTGGCTTGAATGTCCTCGCGCCATTGGTTAAGTATTTCTCCGATATAGGTTGCCTCATCAACATTCGCTGTTTGTGCATCGTATTCGTCAATTAGGTCTTGCACGAATCCTTTGGGCTGCGCGGGGTGAAACGAATTAAACGCATCGAAGCTAATGCCAACATGGCTGTCATTGATAGGCGTCAATAACGCGATGAGTGCGTCCGCTAACTCGTCAGAACTACTTTGATCACTAAGCGTTGGACGCAATAGATCGTATTGGCTCATCCAATCTACGTTGTGCTCATTAAAAAACGCATAGTAGTCATTAAACGTATGCCAAACATGATCAAACTGCGCGGTGGCTGATTGTCCGATCGGGTTGTCGCATACGGCAGGCAACGTATCGACTCGACTAAATACGGCAGGGATTCCTAACGGACTTTCCGTTAATTGCAAAGTATCGTCATCGAGCTGAAAATCAGAAAAATCACCGATAAATTCTTGCACATGTCCAGTGCCTTCGAAGTGGCAAGTTGCGCTTGTGACCTCAAAAATAGATAACTCAGTGCCAGTGATTTCCAAGAACAGGCCGTAGCCGCTACGTTCCCAGCTGCCTTGGAGTTGGCGGGAACTATCGGTTGATATGTTTGGAAGGTTATCGCTGTCGCTACATCCGATGGTAAAGACCGTACACAGTAGTGCCAGGCTGAGGGTGAATTTAGGCGCGAGCGAACCCGCGCACACAGATTGACTGTGAATCATAGAGTACTCCATGGACATGAGGTGTCCGGTAGGTGGGTTTTAGTGGTCTGGCTATGGCCACTGAATGCGTTACTGGCCCACTGCGGTCCGGTAACTTAAGCCTGTTTTAAGAAGAATTAATCATGTTCATTCCCCGTGTTTACAGGTGTTTGGCTAAAGCGATTGCGATAGTCAGATGCAGATACGCCGAGGTGACGTTGAAACGTGCGTCGCATACGTTCACTGTTAACGAATCCTGTTTGACTCGCTATGGTTTCAATAGGGTGGTTAGATTGTTCCAGCGCAATGCGAGCTGCTTGTAGGCGAGCAAGTTCCACGTAGTGGGCTGGTGTCATACCGGTCTCATCACGAAGCTTGCGCGTTAATGTTTTTGGCGTCATACAACAGTGATCAGCCAGGTTTGCGACGCTTAGATCTGCCCCAATGTTGTTTTGAATAAAACGCATCAGCTTGGCTATGAGTGGGTCTTCCGCCTGTTGAGCCAAGAGTTGTGCGCTGAACTGCGATTGACCACCCGGGCGCATCATGTACATGACGTTATAGCGAGCCACTTGAAGGGCAATGTCATGACCCCAGTCCGCTTCAACCAATGCCAGAGATAGATCCATCCCTGCGGTAACACCAGCTGACGTCCAGATGTGTTCGTCTTTAACGTAAAGTGCATCTGCGTCAACCGTCACTTTCGGATAGCGCTGTGACAATACGGGGCACCACCACCAATGCGTGGTAGCACGACGACCGTCCAGTAATCCCAATTCAGCAAGAATCAGAGCACCGGTACAGATTGATACGATGCGATTAGCGCGCTTTGACGCCCATCCAACGTAATCCAACAACGCTTTGTCTTCAATTGCCTCCAGCGTGCCATGACCGCCTGCGACAATCAGCGTATCAATCGGCTTTCGGCTCCTGCGCGCCGACGCGAAATCTTGATCAGCCTGAAGACAGATCCCGCTGGTCGTGCGGAAAACGCCTGTGTCATGTGCAACGAGGCAGGTCTCGTATGGTTTTTTCCCATCGCTGAGAAAGAGCTGCGTGCCGGTTAGTATTTCTAACGGGCCAACCACATCAAGAATATGCGCGTCAGGGTATACCACCATAACGACTCGCCGCGTTTTGGTTCTGTGTGCAGGCGTTGTCTGTTTTTGCTTGTTCATGGGCAGATTCTACCCAGTGCGCAAATGGAGTAAAGGTCAATAACCCCTCGTTTTGGGACAAATGCTACCTTCAGTGGAAAAGGGGTGAGCTATTCACACAAGCCACAATTGCTATTTCAACTGAAGTGTTCGTTCCATTGCTGCACTCGCCATTCGTCACGTTCGTTGTAGGTCTTCAGTATTTCCTCAAGGTTCGAGTCTGCGTCTAAACTTTGCCCACTGGCAAGCTCTGTTAAACGCATCGTATACCACGCCGTAATACCGCCTTCAGGACTACTGACAAATCGTGGAAACTCGGGATCCTTGGCCGGATGACTCTGCCAGCTTTTAGGAAGAGATGGGTCGAGAACTAACGCTCTTGCAATTCCCACAAGATCAATGTCACCCGTAGCCATCGCATCGACTGCCTGCTGTTTTGTTTTGAACCCGCCGGTCAACATGATTGGCTTTGATGTTTTCTTTCTAGCCAGTGATGCGAAGTCGAGGAAGTAGGGGCCCGAGCCTGAACTATCCGACGAAGACTTTGCTCCGGGAAAATAGGTGCCGCCGCTCATATCAATAAAATCGATACCGGTGTTATCCAGTGCAGACACAACCTCCAACGCGGCGTGTTCTTCAAACCCACCTTCCAATTGATCGGTTGAATTCAATTTCACACCGACAACAAATGAAGGATCAACCGCATTGCGAACGGCTTCCACTACTTCGAGTAATAGGCGCATCCGCGCTGCAGCCGACCCACCGTAATCATCGGTTCGCTTATTAAATAAAGGCGATAGAAACTGACTTAAAAGAAATCCGTGAGCTGCGTGAATTTGCACACCACCGAAACCTAAGCGTTGTGCCAAGGCGGCCGTTTCAGCGAACTCGTTGGGCAGATTTTTTATCTCATCAATTGATAAGGCAGCGCATGTTAAGCCTGGAATATCGATGGCACTGGGACCTTTTGGCGTGCTTATCGGTGGGTGTGCCATAGCGCCAGCATGACCCAGTTGGAGCCAAAGGTGGGCGCCAGCTGAAGCGCCTCTCTTCGCAAGGGTTTTGTAGTGGTCCTTGCAAGAGTCTGAATTAAGAACAAGATTGCCTGGCTTCTCAGCGTAATGAGGATTGCCTTGGACCTCACCGATAATGGATGCAGCAACGCCGCCTTCGGCCCAGAGTTCATAAAGTCTGCTTTGCGCCTCTGTTGGGTTTCCTTTGCCATCGCCCAATGAGTCAGACATGGCTGATTTTATGATGCGGTTTTGTAGAACAACACCACACGGCAGCGTTAAGGGGTCAAACAATGACTGACTTTTTTCTACTACGTCCGTATTCATACGTGTCTTTTAGGCTTAGTATGGGCGTGTAGTCACGCAGGTGGGAGGCGGAATTCACGACACCAAAAGCGGCTCCTGCATTAAGAACGGTCTGATAACAATTTAATGCCCATGGTGCAAAAGAAAGCGCCTAAAGCCGCTTCTATAAATCGTCTTGCTCGCGCATAAAGGGCCACCATGGGTTTCGTTGAAAAGGCAATGGCGTACATAATAAGTGTCCAGTCTCTACAACTGTCATTATAAACAGTATGGTATCAAATGGCCAGCAGCAAAATAGGCCGTTGATGCCCGCTAGCGTAACTTTCAACGCAGAGCACCAACCATTATCGCGGGTTGTGCTACCCAGCTTCTAGATGAGTTTTTCTCTTAGGCTATCAACTAATATTAAGCTTGGACACGTCATCTGGGATGTCATAATAGTCACCTTTGTCTGCCACAAAAATATGCTTTGCAATGCTGAAATCAGTTGGATTTTCAAGACATCCTGCAGCTATCCCAATGCCGTCCTCATCGTTCATTCGGTAGAACAGACTAGAACCACAAATTTTACAAAAACCCCTTTTCGCGGTCTTTGACGATGTGTACCACTCAAGCCCTTTGTCATTGGAAAATTGAACATTTGAATACGCCGCATGTGTAGATGCCCATAAGTGGCCGCTCATCCTTCTACACTGACTACAATGACAAACCGTCACGGTTTCGCGCGGAGATTCTACGGTAAAGCTAACTTCACTACACTCGCAACGACCTTTTAGCGTTTTACTCATTATATTAATTACTCATGTATGTGCTAGACGCCCACTCCAACTAACTGGAAACGAGTGTTGGCAGTGATGTCCATGGAAAGTCAGCTAGATAGTGTATCTGGCATGGGCAAAGAGAGCCAGAGGGTTTATTTACCTTCTATTGTCAGATCAATGGCAGCAGTAGTTTTTGAAGATTTTTTAATGGCGTCGATTAAGTGATGAGAAGCCAAAGCCGCGCGGCCTGCGACCATGGGGTCATGTCCTTCGCTTACAGACTCTAAAAAATTCTTGATGATAGCCTGGTGCCACAAGTGCCTGGGCGTGCTACGGGCGACCACTGAAGTGTCTTCCAATTCTGCAGGGAATATTTCTCGTCGGCCATCCCGCCACGATGTTTCGAGCTTTTCAGCAGTGAGTTTTAATGATCCGTGCTGACAATGCATGGTGATGGTTTCGGTGCCATGCGGGTAGCTTGCTGTGCTGGCAATGAGTGACCCTACCGCACCGGATGTAAAACGCAACCCTGCTACCGCATAGTCTTCAGCTTCCATAGTATGAAGTGGTGTGGTGGCTGTCATTGCCTGTACTTGGGCCACAGGCGCGGCGAGGCTTAGCGTCAGGTTGATCATGTGGATAACGTGAGTCATTAATACACCGCCGCCGTCTCGGGCATGGGTCCCGCGGCCTAGCTCATCGTAATATGACTGATCACGCCAAATGGGGACAGCTATCTCTATCAGTCCAGGATCTCCCAGTTCGCCGCTTGATAGTAGACGCCGAGCTTCAAGCGTCGTGGCTCGAAGTTGATGCTGAAACAACATTCCCAACGTACATTCTGCCTTCTCACATATATCAACAACCTGCAAAGCTTCGTCTAGATTTCGCCCGATAGGTTTCTCCAATAGGATGTGTTTGCCAGCATTCGTAAGCTCCGTAATTAAGTCGATTCGGACCGACGGGGGAGTGGCTACAATGACGCTGTGTATATCCGGATTTTGCGTAATCTCGGATAGGTTATCGGTATAGCTTGGTTCTGGGCCGTCGTAATTTTCTGTCAGGGTGCCGGGAGAGCACAGAGATGAGACCAGCATGTTCCTGTAAACCGGATAGGGCGGTTACGTGCCGGGGCGCGATCATACCGGCACCTACTAGTGCAACGCCCGGTAAATTCTGTTCAGTTACTGGAATTTATTGTCCGTTTTATCAAGAGCGCTGGCTTCGAATTTTGCTCATCCTGTTGAGCTGCGTTAGGAATTCCCACGTACCTCAAGATCATTAAATTCGCTCGCACCCTCTGGCATAGCCACCTTCACAGGATTTAACAAACAACGCGTTGGCTTGCTGTTCATCTTGTTTGATAACTTCGCCGCGTTGAAATAAAAGACCCAGATAGTAACAGCCTTCATAAAAATTTCCATCGCACGCTCGTGTAAATAGCTCTAATCCAAGTGAATCATCTTGCTTTGCACCAGTACCTAGTATGACTAATACACCCAGATTAGAACAACCATAGGCGCTGCCTGCATCACACGACATTTTGAAGAATTCAGCTGCTCGGGTTTTATCGGTTTCTACGCCTAAACCTACGCTGTACATATATCCAAGGCCATCGCAACCATGCAAAACATCAATTTAGCAGGCTTGAGTAAAGTGCGCATGCGCTTTTTGATAGTCCTGCTCTACACCATCACCGTCTCGGTATAAGACGCCCAGATCGCTGCATCCTTGTGGGGAACCTTCATGACAGGCGTGAGTAAACAGTGCAGCTGCTCTACTATCACTCTTATCGACGCCTCGGCCCTCTTTGAAAATATAGGCGAGATTTAAACAGGCAGAGAGGTCACTACCTTTGCAAGCTGTTGCATACAGTGAGGCGACGCGTTCGAGTTCTTGTTGAGTCTCAGCGGTACGACTTAATATTTCTGCTAGGTTGAAGCAAGCACCCGCATTATTTCTGTTGCATGCTTTTTGATACATTTTAATTGCACGGTTCGAATTTCGTTCAACACCCTGAGCTGAGTCATACATTAAGCCAAGATTGGAACACCCTTCCGAACTGCCAAGGTCACAAGCCCTTGTGTATAACGCGTTCGCATTACTATAGTGCTGCTCAACCATTTCGCCGATATGAAACAAGTAGCCAAGAGTGAAGCAGTCGTCGACTACGCCTTTATTGCAGCTCTCATATAGTTCAAACAACCATTCGTTATCTGAACGGTTGGGGAGCTGAATATTTTCATAGACCTTGTCTTTAAACCTAACGACGTAACCACCAAAAACCGTGTAAGTGGTCGCGACGACTTCCCCGAAATCGGTTGAAGATTGGTCGTCAATAGTAAAGGTAATTTCCGGCACTATCCAACCGCAACTTGTGCTCGATTTATCAAGACCCTGTAATGAACTGTCGGCACGTTGAATCCATTCATCTTGTCCTAAAACGTTGTTGTGCTTACTGATACTTTCGACCAGTCTATTGGCCGATTGGATATTTTCACAAACAAAATCATCTTCTTTCGAGACAAGAACATCGGAACCATATGAGAATGATGAGAGCGCAATAAGGACCGAAACTGAAAACAAACGGGATTTCATTTACTGCACCTCTAATCGAGCAATATGTTTTTGTAAATCAGCATATTACTTCCAAGGTGTTTAGCTAGCTATATTTTTCTTGAAAGACTGGCATTTGAAGACTTATGCCAACGACTCTTTTGCCTGTATTCATAAAGTACCTCTACCGATCTATGCTAAGCGCCATTGACGAGTTATGCGAATGCGCACCGTCAATCGGTTCTTGCACCGTGTCCCGGGCAAGGGTTTACAGCCCCGAAGTCAATTTAGAAGCGTCGTTGCTGCGAGTACTACTACAGCTTGATGAAATAGACACTGACAAGCTGTTGCCATGTGTTTCTGCGACATGACGTAAAATACCGCCTGTAGCTTCGCAAATGCTGCGGTATCATCAGCCGTAGAACCTAGATTAACCTGCCAATTGATTGATCTCTATGACCGACAACCCGTTTGTTCCTAACGACACGAGAGTAGCTACCGTTGATGGTGTTTTTTCGCCTGCGGAGGTACAACTGGCTAACCGCAACCACGGCTTGTTACTGGAAACACTCGAGTGTGACGTGACACCAACGGGTGCGCATTATCTGCTTAACCACTTTGACGTGCCCGTGCTTAGCGAAGGCGACTTTCAATTAGAATTAAGCGGCTCATTTGATGCCCCCTATAAACTGACAATGGCGGATATTCGAGCGTGTGATCCGGTCACCATGCCGATCACAATGGAGTGTGCGGGAAATGGTCGGGCCGGTGTATCTCCTCGAGCCTATTCTATGCCCTGGATGTATGAGGCCGCTGGTACCAGCCTTTGGACGGGTACGCCATTATGGCCTCTGCTAGAGCGTGCTATGCCAGCACAAGATAGCGTTGAGATTGCCTTCTTTGGCGCGGACTATGGCTACGATAGGGGGCGAGGGCACCACTTTGGTCGTAGCCTCTCCATGGAAGAATTACAGAGTCTGGATATACTACTCGTTTATGAAATGAACGGTGCACCACTGTTGCCACAACATGGTGCTCCCTTGCGGATTATTGTTCCGGGTTGGTACGGCATGGCCAGCGTCAAGTGGCTGAACAGGATAGAGGCTTTGACCAAACCATTCGATGGGTTTCAGCAGGTGGGTACCTACCAACTCAAAGAAAAGCCTGAAGACACGGGTATCCCAATACAAGATATGCGGGTTAAATCTCTTATGCGCCCACCGGGTGTTCCAGACTTTCGTTCGCGAAAGCGCTGTGTAGAATCTGGTCCGGTTGCGCTTATGGGCCGTGCATGGTCTGGACTGGGGCGGGAAATAGTCCGCGTTGAAGTCAATATCGGTGACGACTGGCTGGATGCAAAGCTGACTCCGGGTGCAAGTAAGTACGCATGGACTCGTTGGGACTTGGACTGGCAAGCAGAACCTGGAGACTATATTTTGCGATGTCGCGCCACAGATAGTGCCGGCAACACCCAGCCACTAACTCCACCATGGGATATGGCAGGTTTTGCAAACAATGCAGCGCAGAGTGTATCTGTGCTTGTTCAGTAGCCCGTCCGGAGATTGTGTAAATTCATAGTGTTGCCGTAGATTCATCGGGGTTTCGAAAGGGTACACATGGATCGTGTATCTATCTGCGATTTCCTCTAGGTGGTCAATCTACGCATCCGTTCGTCGATCATTTTGGACGGTTATAATAATCAGCAGAAGTTTGCCAAGACGGGCGTGGGAGATGTTTTCGGGATACTTACAAGGCACTAAAAAATCAAAAAATTAGTTAATTACTACCCTTCAATTGGACAGAGATTGTCATCAAGACACTCTTCCACAACAACTCTTTCGGGGTTTCTCAGAATTTTGGCAAATTTGTATTTGAATTTGCCACTTGATAACTCTACGACCTTATCCGCTACCCAGCGTGTATCTAGCATTTCCGATACATCCACATCACTATCACGCCAAAAAGTACTATTCATACCTGATGGAGCGGCTACCAGAACTTTTCCGATTTCGCGGTCCAATACTAATGATGTTCCGAACATACCTAAGCCAGCCTTTGTTGCGCAGTAGACCGATTCCATTTCTCGCGCGGTGTATTGCGAGCTTGAGGTTAGCAACATAACTTTGAGTGGGGTGTCGAGATTGTTTTTTAGGCGTTTTATTAGCAGCATAGGAGCCAATAGCCCCACGTTTGTCATTTGACCAATGTCCGCGTCAGAGAGTTCATCGATGCGTGATCTTTGGCAATAACCAGCTGAGTAGATAAGAGTGTTTACGGCGGGGAATCGCTGAACAACGTAATCGATTCGGCCGATTAAATCTAGGCTGTCGCTAGTCATATTTAGTTCGATATATGTCGAATTCGCCAGTTGGGGGTCATGTCGCCCGGTAACGCAAACAGTGTGACCCTCCTGTATATAATGCTTGGCTAGATCAAGCCCGAGACCAGACGAACCCCCTACTATCAAAATATTTTTCTTCAAAGCAAAGTCTCACTATCTGATCGATGATTTATAAAACCGACACAACTAGTGTGCACCAAAAGGACTTAAGAAGGGAACACTCGAAGCTTACTAGGAGCAAAATTTAACGTTATCGATTGTCCGGTTACTAATTCAATATCTTCGGGTAGCGCCGCAGTTAATTTTCTTCAGCGCACAGTGAATATGTCTGATGTTTAGAATTATCACAGCTGGGCTAAAAGATTTTCGTGGAGTGCTCCTCATACATTGGACCAACTGACGTTTCAGTTTTTCTACAACCGGAAGAGGCTGGGTGTAAAGAAAAGCAGCCATTGGTGACAAGAGGCTATTAGCGTATAAGCGAAACTGACTCCGGGCGCAGTCAAGTATGCATGGGCTCGCTGGGATCTCGATTAGCATGCGGAACCCGGAGACAATTAACTCGGCTATACCTGCTGTCGTGCAATCAATCCCATTGTAGCCGCGACTAACCTGGAAACGGAAAGTCCGCCAATACCGTCTATATCCACCTCAGGCATTATCTCTACAAAATCTACAGCGGCAATACGACCCCGTGCCGCGGCCCCCATGATCAGTTCAAGCACTTGGTAATAACTAAAGCCACCTGGAGCACGTCCAATGGTATTGGGTGCAACAGATGGATCCATCGCATCGATATCAATGCAAAGTATGACGTTAGAACCTTCGTTAATTTCCTCAAGTGCTGGCTCTAAACCATTCCGAAATACATCTAAGCCAGTAAAGAATTTGACGCCCCAATTCACGGCATCATCGTAGTCTGATGAATGTCCTGAACCAATCCCGCGTGCGCCTACTTGAACTATCTTTTCAATATGTTGCATTTCGGATGCGCGTCTCATGGTTGAAGACAATCCCATGTTCTCGTCCATGTGAGAATCGCGCCAATCAATGTGTGCATCTATTTGCAGAATAGTGTATTTGTCCCCCGTATCACTCAGTGCATCCAACATGGGAATTGGAATTGAGTCATCTCCACCGACGACAATAGGTACAACGCCACGACTAACCACGGTTGACACAGCATGACGAATTGTTGCGCGATTCGACGCAAAGTCAGTTTCGCTCCATGGCAGGTCACCACAATCTATAGCTCGCTTTGCCCCAACAGGAAAAGTTGGTCCACCCAGATCAAAATTGTGTCGCTCTACATTAGCAGTTAGTGAAGCGATAGCCTTTCGAAGAGATGCCGGGCCATTCCTCGCATAAGCGCCCACGGAGCCATAAGGAGTAGCGCAGGGAGCTCCTATGAATGCTGAAGATGCATCTATGAGGTCAAAATCATCGCACCGCTCTAAACCCAGAAAGGTATCGGCGTCAGTGGCACCAAATAATGCAGCTAGGTCGGGCTTACTATTCATAGATGTGTCTCTTTGATTGCTACTAAAGACAGAAACATTAGTGGTCGTTAGGAGAACTTTAGCAGGGATTAAACCGTGTAACTAACTTTCTTAGAGGATCTGACGACAAAGGCCGATTGTGTAAACTGGGCACCTTGGCAACAGGCTACACATTGGTATCTTCTTTTAGTAATCCATAGACTGCGTGATCAAGGAATCGCCCGTTCACTTTTTCAGAGCTTCGTATAATGCCTTCCTGGGTGAATCCAAGACGCTCAGGAATAGCTCTACTTTTTAAGTTTATTGTTGCGCACCAAATTTCGATTCGGTTTAGTTTTATTTCATCAAACCCAATGGAGATCATCTCTCGCACAACGGATGTCATGAAACCATTACCATTAAATTCTTCTCCTAACCAGTATCCAATACGTCCTATTTCATTTGCCAAGTCGATATCGTGGTAATCAGTCATACCGATAATTTTGTTGTCGTATTCGATAACAATTTGCATGGATTTCTTGTCACTGTATAGATTATTTTGATCCTCTATAAATTTCTCGGTGTCTTTTTTAAAACGAGTGAATTCTACCCAAGGAAACCAGCGTTTAAGAAATTCTCGATTGCGATCGGTTAGCTCAAAGAGAGGCTGAGCATGCTGCTGCGTAAGAAGAGAAAGTGTAAGTGCCTTGTCAATTTCTCTAGGTAACATCTCTTAGCTCACTAATACACATATATGAAGGCTACTATCGGCGAAGATCGATCTAAGGGTACCTTAGTTTAATCTTACATTATCCTTGCGAGTTCTAAGCCGCGCAATGCCTTTTATGCAAAGGATTATCATCAAGGCCACCAACACGATAGTGGTCGAGATTGACTTGGCCAGTGACCAATTGCTAGCAGTGGAGGCCATGGCTTCGGTGATGGCTTCTGGTCCCGCTCGCAGCATAACAGCCACAGCGCTATTCTCTAGATGGTCGAAAAGCCCAGCCGCAATTGCTAGCACCGATAATGACCGACCCCAGTATGTGGGTGCCAAATGGAGTAAGGAAATTGCGGCAGTAGTTGCGAACAACGTGGGATAAAAAATGTCCAGATATTGTTGAGTATCGAGATAGAAATCGCGACCTGCGTCAGTAATTACCGTCAGAAATACCTGAGCCTCATCAAAGGAATAGCCGCCTGGGCGCATGTCAAAAGGCACTTCGCCACCTGCCATCTCACTTACCCGTGGCAGAGACCATAGAACCATAATCAGGTAGTTCGTAACCGTGGCAGTAACCAAAACCCAATATACTTTCCAACCAATACTCATAGTACCTGCCGTTTGCGAATTTGACATGAAAGACAGCAATTTGTGCTTCTGAGGGTTCATATGATACGTTGCTACGCTTGCGAAACTGGTACGGTATTCTCTATCGCAAATCTCACAGTGGCATTAACAAATGATAAACAATCTCGATGAATTTACGGCTGCATCAGTACTTCAGCTCCTTGAATCTATCGAGCCCGGTTGTGTTGATAGTCTCAAAGCACTATTACCCATGATGAGTTGCCATGAGGTTGATAAAAATAAAACCCTTTTTCATGCTGGGCAAGAAAATGGATACGAATACCTATTACTGAATGGAATGCTCAGATCTTTAATTCTGGATGAGAAGGGTAATGAGACTACTGTGGCGTTTCATAGCGCACCTTGCGTGGTTACGCCTTGCATTGCGCGGAGCGAGTACTCTAGATCGTTAGTCTCTTGTGAAGCGGTCCAAACTAGTCGTATCGTTCGTTTTTCCGAGAATGCTCTTATGGATCTTATGCGCAAAGATGAAAATGCCAGTCGGTGGGGAAACCGAGTTATGCAAACAGAACTAGTCAGACGATCAAAACGTGAATGGTCCCTTGCAGCTGAATCAGGTGCTAAGCGATTAGAAAGATTTGAAAAGGAACATCCAGATGTAGCATCTGCGGTGTCAGCCAAAATCATAGCTACTTATCTCGGCATCACGCCAGTCACATTGAGCCGCTTACGGCATACTGGAAGATGACAGCCAGCATTGGGCTAATAGTTGTCTCCTCTTTGTTGACTCGGTAACTTCTGTCTTACACACTTGCAGCTAGTTGTCGGTTTGGAACCCCTCCAATGATTTGTTTGAGAATACTATGGATGCCGAGGCGGAATTAAGGCGTCTGGCGTCTAAAATTAAAAAGATTATTCGTTCCAAACCGGATGTCCTTGGAGGGCATACTACCAATGTTCCAGACATAAGAACCGCCAAGTTTGAGATCTCGGTTGATGCAGGCTTGGAGTCTCGACCCAAGGCTTATCAATATGTTGACCACTTCGAATCGATGGTGCGGAGCCCAGAACTAAAACAGCTAATAAATCTACTCAAAGATGTTGAAGAATATTTGATTTGGGGGCATGCACCAGGCTACACAAGGGACAATGTGGGGCAAGAATTTCTTGATAATTACTGCCATGCATTGTTGAGTGGTCCCGATGGTCCCCTAAGGTGTGAAGTGCCGCTCGGAGCTTTTGTTTTGTTCGGTCCAGATACGCTCTATAAAGATCACTCACATGTGCCAAATGAAGTGTACCTAGCTATCACTGGAGGAGGGGAATGGCGTGTTGGTGAAAATCCCTGGGTCAAGCTTGATGAGGGTGATTCTATTTTCATACCCTCTAATGCAGTGCATGCAATACGAACAGGCTCTAAACCGTTACTGACGTTCTCATTTTGGTTGGAATCTGCAGACTTGGAGTCAATCAATATTTAGTGGCAGCGCATTGAACAGCGCTTCACTGCAAAAACCTCAAATCCTTTCGGCTATAGCGAATGCCTCGCCCTTTAGATCCAGGCCTAGGTACACATATGACCTGTTGCCAACATTTATTGACATCGGCTCGTGTGAGACTCGGGTTGTCTGCTAGAAACTCCATTGTGTATAGGTTAAATTGATTGTGTAGTTCGATTTTTTGTTTGTAACCTTCCTTCTTAGCTTGTTCAATTAATCTGTAGAACGCAACAGCATCGCCTAGCGTGTCGCCAACGTTATCTTTCATGAAATTCATTAGGTCAATTGAAAAAGTAAACGATTCACCCAGCTGCTCCTTAAAAAAAGATCTGACATTTTGATTGTTCTTGTAACTGTCGGTGATTATCGTCTTTTCATCTAGCTTTTCCTTGCTCCAATCAAACTGCGATGTCGGCTTTGAAGGTTTTGGAGTGATTTTGTTGCCGGTGCGAAGGTAGTGGCTGATACGATCATGAATATCGAACTTGCCGCCGGATCTACTTAGCTGAAGCAACTTAGCGAAGGATTCAAGTTCTTCCCTATACCAATAATAGGAATCGAAAATATCCGCCTCAATTTCTGCTGTTAGCTTCGGTCTCATATTTGCGAAATATACTCATAAATTGTCAAAGCCTCGGACCAAATGTTTGTCTTTATAGGGTAACGCACTAATTGTTTGTGGGCATTGGCTGGAAGCGATTTCAGGCTGTAAATATCTTACTTTATCAATATTTCAGGGATTGGTATGGTTAACATTTGCCGTGAGCCGCAGTTGATAAGTGTGCCCTTAGGTTTAAAAAGATAACTTTGTCCTCAGAAGCTTGAAACCGGATAAGGCCCATTGTCATACTTGATCTCGTGATAGCCTTTAGCACCTATTTGGTGCGTCAATTCACTTCGATAATCAAGGCCTTGTTTTAGCAATACAATAGCTTTGGCAAAAGTATACTTTGGATCCCATCCCAACCGATCTCTGGCCCGACTATTATCGTAAACACGACTGATGGCTGGGAACATATTCCAATTTTTATCGGAATAGAGTTTTGAATATGACGGGATGTAACGTTCAAGAACGGCTGGTGCATTGATACCAAGTTGCTCTGTATCAGTTCTCTTGAATGGCGTGGTGCTTGAGATAATGAAACGGTCGAAGCCAATGGAATCGGCTTTGTCGACTGCCAATCGATGCGCATCTACTATGTCAGCAACATCAACTCGTCGAAAAAGCAGCTCATTCACTTTTAGATTGGCATCTTCATAGAGATTGCGCATGTCTTTAGCGTCATCTTGCTCAGGAAAGAACCTAGATGTTTTAAGAACAATACAAGGTAAACCGGCTCTGCGGTGAAAGAGCTCGCAAAGGTCCTCTGCCGTTGTTTTCGTCACTCCATAGATGTTCTTAGGCTTAGGGCGCAGGTCTTCTGTGACCCATACCGCTGGGCCACCAGGTGTGGGCTTCATAGCGTCGCCAAATGTGCTAGTAGTGCTCGTGTAAACGAATGACTTGCAGCCATTGTCGATACTTTCTTCGAGTAGATTCAGTGTGCCTGAGATATTCGTATCAACAAAATCATGTCTTGTGTGAGTGGCCACATGTGGTTTGTGAAGGGTAGCCGTATGGATTACTGCTTCACAGCCTTTCATACAGGAATTTACAACCTTGGCTAGCCCTAGTTTCGGTACCAACACCAAAGTTAGGGTTGTTGGTTAAGCTACCATTTTCTCTCTTGTTTCACAAAGCTCCATGAATTCAATTGGGGTCAGTAAACCCAATGAACCATGTGGTCGAATGTGATTGTACTCATGCAACCACAGATCCGATTCGTTTCTGGCTTCTTGAGCGGTGTCAAAGAGCCATCTGTTTAAACACCCATCTCGATATATATTGTTGAAGCTCTCTCCAATGCCATTTTCCCAAGGGCTACCTGGGTTGATGAAAAGAGTCTTTACCGACGTTTCATTCTTAAGCCAATCGATCACCGAATGGGCTGTGAACTCACTGCCGTTATCTGAACGTAAGTAGACGGGCTCTCCGTAGATGTCGAATAAGTTTCTCAGAACTTTCTTCACATCTTCTGATGTCAATGATCTAGCGATTTCTATGACCAATCCTTGCTTCGTATACTCATCCAAAACAGTCAAACATCGTAGACGTTTGCCATCTGTTGTTTGATCCTGCATAAAATCATAAGTCCACACGTGACCTTTGTACATGGCTTTTGTCGGCTGCCCAGTGCTTGTTCCACGGCGGGCTCGTCTTTTACGCTGTTTTCGCACAATACCTAGCCCGTGCTGTTTACGAAGCAAGCGTACACGCTCTCGAGCAACTACAAATCCTTCCTTTCTCAGCAATCGCCAAATTTTACGATATCCCATTCGGCTATGTTTTTCACTCAACGCTACAAGGCGCCTAGTCAGTAGCGCCCAACGTCGAGAGGGCTTACGTCTTTTGCTGCTCCGAGACAACTCCAACACCTGACAGGCTCGGCGTTCGCTAATCTGAAACTCAGACTGCAGATGCACGGCCATATTCCTACGCGCTGCCAGGCTCACCACTTTTTTGCATTTACGTCTTTGAGCATCCGTATATCTAAGCTCTGTTCGGCGACAATTTTCTTGAGCTCATCATTCTCCCTCTCAAGCTCTCTAAGTCGCCTGGCTTCCGAGACATCCATGCCGCCAAACTTGGTACGCCACCGATAAAACGTTTGCTCCGTTATATTATGGGTACGACAGACATCTCGAATATTCGCAGCGCTCTCAGCCGCCTTGAGTATCCGGATGATTTGTTCTTCGCTGTGCCGTTTGCCTTTCATCATTCAATCTCCAATGTTTTAATACTAACATTGGGACTGGTACCAATTTCTCGGGGCTAGCCA
>JBGCGD010000010.1:0-47515 GCA_045110515.1 Granulosicoccus sp.
GCGTTGCAGCTCTGTCCAAGTCTTGACATACCATATTAGATATTACATGCTGTTTATAGTATGTGGCAAATCCTAGAACATAAGCGGCTTTCTAGAAAGTTCGTAAAGATACCGATTGAGGTATTGAAACGGTATGAGAAATGGAAAGATATCGTCTATCTCTCAGGCCCAGTGGGATTAAGAGAGATTAAAGGATTTCACGACGAAGCATTAAGTGGTGAGAGGAAAGGGCAGCGATCGAGTAGATTAGGGCTGCAATACCGCGTGATTTATCGAGTAAAAGGCCAGGAGGTCATAGTTGAGGTGATAGATCTCACCGCACATGATTACAGAACAAAATGAGTGATTACAGAGAAGCGAAAAAGCGGGTAGATGTTTCACCGGGCGAATCTGTCCGAATTCTACGAGAGCTTCAAGAGTTAAGTCAGTCTGAGTTATCAGCGTTGACGAATATACCGCAGTCCACAATTTCTGCGATAGAGAATGATCGGATAAATTTGGGTGTTGAGCGTGCAAAAGTCTTTGCTCGTGCCCTAAGGTGTCATCCCGCTGTATTGGTATTTCCAGGTTGGGATGTCAGTCGTGAATCCGCCGCATAACCAATCGCTGCAAGCGAAACGTGACAGCTCAATCCCTGCGCTGCGGCTCCGGTCAATCGCTGTCAAGTTCGCGTGAGCTTGGCGTTATGCTTTTCATATAACTGATCATCCTTTTGGGTTGTATTTTATAAACAACGATAATTGAAACTATATGGATATATCAGAGTTCGAAGTGCCAGAGTTTTATCAAAAAACTCAATGGCCTCCTCGAGAATATGACCCCATACTAAGAGAGATGGGAAGGCTTATTTTCAATTGGAATTCCATTGAGAATTCAACAAGAAATATATTGGATGCTTTGATTGGAGCTGGGCAGAAATCTAATATTTTAACTGCACACATGGGGACTCAATCACAGTTAGATGCACTAAAAACTATCGCAAATGGGTTCTTAAATGATGATGAGAAAAATCATATATTGCACGCTATAAGCCTCTATAGCCGGCTACGTGAATATCGTAATTATTTTGTACATTCTTTCTCAATGCTGTACGGTCCAACTCCCATGGCAGGGTTGAGCTCTTTAAAGGCGAAAGGTAATCTAGTTAAGGATGAACTCAAACTCACTGAAGACGAGTTCGTTCATATAAGCACGGTGGTTAGATGCGCAGTTCATTACTTCAACTTGGTTCTTTGTCATTTTAGATATAAAGATAACCAATTAGAAGAGTATAGAATATATGATGAACTTCCATCATTTTTCCCAATACCTCCTCAACTTTCTAAGGATCGTAGGAGCCTCATTGATCCGTAAAGGCATAACAAAACGCTGCAAGCGAAAATGACAGCTCGGTCTCTACGCTGCCGCTCCGTTCGGTCGCAGTCAAGTTCGCGTGAGCTAGGCGTTATGCGGCTTATCGCACGTTTTATCACCGGCAGTTGTGCGCGATGCGCAACATGCTATAATAGTTAAATGATAACCAGTATTCGACATAATGGGCTCAGGCAGTTTTATGAGTCTGGCGTCAAGAAAGGAATACAGGCAAGCTAGGAAAAACGCTTACGTCTGATGCTGACTGCATTCGATGCTGCGCAGTCAATAGAGGATATGGACATCCCAGGATACAGATTGCATGCGTTAAATGGGAAGCAAAAAGGTCGTTGGTCCGCTTTTGTAAGTGGGAATTGGCGACTAACGTTTGAATTCAAGAACGGCAACGTAGAGTTGTTGGACTATGAGGATTACCACTAGTGAAAATGCACAATCCACCACATCCGGGTGAGTTTATAAGAGAGACATATATAGAACCGTTTGAGATAAGCGTACGGGCAATAGCGGAAAGCTTAGACGTGTCTCCCTCAACACTGAATCGATTGATTAATGGACAAAGTGGTATTAGTCCGACAATGGCATTGCGTCTTGCAAAAGCCTTAGGTCGATCTCCTGAGAGTTGGTTAGCAATGCAGTACAACTATGATCTATGGTTTGCTAGAAAGTCGACGGATTTGTCAGATGTGCAGAAGATCAAATTCCGCGCCGCATAATCAGACGCTGCAAGCGAAACGTGACAGCTCATTCCCTGTGCTGCCGCTCCGGTCGGTCGCTATCAAGTTCGCGTTAGCTAGGCGTTAGAACGCTCTATCAAGTTTATGGCAGGCTCTAATTGAACTAGATCATTTTGCACAGTGAAATTGATGTCTATTTGTGCTTATTCTGGTCCTGTATTCCGCTGAGGCGAGTCGGTGTTAGAATGAGTGGTAGGAAGTAGGGGAAACATATGGGCGTAACAGCTAAATCACTCGGGATAGACAAGCTTGATGTTGAAAACAAGCTGGCTCTCATTGGAGAGCTGTGGGATAGCGTGTCTTCTGATACAGAGGAAATGCCACTTTCTCCGGAATTAAAAGCAGAGCTAGATCGTAGAGTCGAAGATGCGGATGCTAATCCTTCTTTGGCAGTTGATTGGGATCAAGCTAAAAATGAGACTTTGGCTCGCTTGAGAAAGTGAGTTTTGCGGTAAGGTTCCGACCGGCAGCATTAGCTGAATTCAATCGAAGCGCTGATTGGTATGAGGCTAGACAAGTCGGCCTTGGACAAAGTTTCGTTGCTGCTGTTGATGCGTCAATTGACACAATAAGTTCTGCACCGACGCGTCCACGCTATGTTTACAAAGAAATACGATTGATGTCCGTTAAAGGATTTCCGTATCAAATTTACTATCGGGTGCTAGGTTCGGATGTTGTAGAGGTCCTTTCAATTTTCCACGTGCGACAGAATCCATCGATCTGGCAAACACGTGACTAGAATATTTAAGTACCTCGTGAAGCATTCTAACCAATCGCTGCAAGCGAAACGTGACAGCTCATTCCCTGCGCTGCCGCTCCGGTCGGTCGCTGTAAAATTCGCGTGAGCTAGGCGTTAGGCGTCTCACCGACATTGTTGCAGTGTCATAGTCTCTTAATTTGCAGATCTGGAGCCTAGAGTGCCTTTCTGGGTGCAGTCAGAGAGTAGCTGATCGCATATCGGTAGCGATATTGCATAGATTCGAATCCATATGTACAATGTACGTATGAATAATCTTGAGTTTGAGTGGGATTCTAGGAAAGACAAATCAAACGTCAAGAAACACGGTGTTTCATTTGAGGATGCAAGAGCTGCGTTCTACGATGAAACGGCAATTGTGTTTCATGATCCCGATCATTCTGACGATGAAGATCGTTTCATTTTGCTGGGGCAGAGCGTCAAAGCAGGCGTGCTCGTTGTCTGCCACTGCGTGAGAGACGATGACTCGGTTGTTAGAATTATTTTTGCAAGACGAGCAGATAAACAAGAAGAAACCAATTATTGGGAGTATCGCAAATGAGAGATCATTACGACTTTTCGAAGATGAAGGGGCGAAAAAATCCTTATACCAAGCTATTAAAGCAGCCGGTAACAATGCGTTTAGACAAAGATACTGTAGCGTACTTCAAGTCTTTATCTGATCAGATGGGGATACCGTATCAAAGCCTTATAAATTTATATTTGCGCGATTGTGCGATGAATGAGCGGACACTAGAAATGAAGTGGGTTACAAGAGACAAGTAGTTGCGGTGAGTGAGCAACGTCACCGGCTAACAAAACGCTGCAAGCGAAACGAGGGTTCCTACGGTTCAGTTGACAACAGTAAAGTAAAAGTGAAACAAGGAGACAATAATGTCTGAGAACAAAGACCCCTTTCCAAATAAAGATTTTCGAGAATATGAGTTTGAAAGGGCAGACATGACCAACGCATATTTTAATGGCGTGAATTTAAGTTGCGCTAGATTTTGGGCAGTTGTTGAGGAAGGTCGCTTTAATGACTCCAATCTTCGAAAATCAACCTTTAATGATGTAAACCTTGAGGAAAGCATCTACGAAAATGTCAATTTAAATGGTGCTAGATATAACAACGTCAATCTTGCCAATTCATCTTTTTCAAATTTAAATCTTTCTAACGTTGAGATTAGTGATGCGAATCTTCAGGGCACGAGAATCAATGGCGTATTGGTTTCAGAACTATTCGAAGCATGGGAAAAGAGCAGGTAAGGCATTACCCCGGGTGGTTGCGTAAAAGCGCGATTGCCTCAGAGAAAATTAAGAATGCAATAAAGTATTCAAAGCCTAGTCTTGAGTGATTAACGAGCCGGCATCCAGAGGGCCGATTGATTGAAAGCCTGAAGTATGACTAAAAAATGCAACAATACCATTTTCATTTTTGTAACTCTAATATACGGTTAAATGCGAGAATCACTTTTATCCATATTGCGCGTGTTACGGATAGCGATGCTCGTATATATCGGATTAGGTGGTTATCTTTATTTCATGCAGCGCAGTTTCATTTATTTCCCATCACCTGTAACCCCTGCTCACTTTAATACTAGGGCGTTTCATAACGAAGGTGAAGTTATACAAACCCTTGTGCTCAACGGGGGTGCTGGAAGAGCCATCTTATATTTTGGTGGTAATGCAGAAAATGTTTCGCTGAATGCCCAAGGTTTTACCCATCTATTTAAAGACTACAGTGTCTACTTAGTAAACTATCGTGGTTATGGTGGAAGTTCTGGAAATCCCTCCGAGGATGGCCTCTACTCGGATGCATTATCGATATACGATGAAATGATAAAGGCGCATGATAGTGTGTCGGTTATAGGCAGAAGTCTTGGCAGTGCCGTGGCAACCCACGTGGCTTCCCAAAGAGCCGTTGATAGGCTAGTGTTGATCACCCCGTTCGACAGTATTCAAAATATAGCGCAAGAGCAGTTTCCTATGTACCCCATGGAGCTTATGTTAAAGGATAAGCACGACTCGTATAGCAGAGTGAAAACAATACGATCGGATACGTTAATCCTGGTGGCACAGAACGATACAGTAGTGGAAATGCATCATACGCGACGGTTGATTGCGGGTTTCGATACACCTGTTTTGGTTCAAGTTATTGAGGGTAGAGGCCACAACACAATCTCTAATTCTCAACGGTATGTTGAGGCTCTGGATGCGTTCCTTTAAAAGCTCCCAATCGATCTAAGGGAGTTTTTAAAGTAGTAGAAGACAAATTGTATAGGAAGGCGACTATGTGTATGGATACTGCTGTCTTAGCAATGAGGCTTTGTGAAAGGATGAAAGACACATTAATATAATTTATAAAACGAGGTTAAAAAATGGACTTGAAGCAAATGTCAGATCAAGAAATATGTGATGTGGCAAAGCCGATTCTTTTAGACACGATTATTGGTGCAAACAATAAAGATTGGGAGCAATTTTCTAAACACATGCCTGAGCGGGACGCGTCAGATCTCGAAAGTAAGATAGACGTAGAGCGTCAATGGAATGAAGAAGAATATTTAACTAAATTTACGGACAAACCCGAGTTCCTTGGAGTCCTCCGGAAAAAGGATTGTGTCGTCGTTTTGTGGAAATTAAGAACCACAATCAGTGACGACGAATATCTAGAAAGGCTTTATCTAGAGGAAAAGGATAATAAGGTATTCCAGATTGGAATCTGGACGGATTGAGTGCTGTCGGATATACGGTGCAGATAAGCCAGCCTGAATCTCGTTTGTCAGTTTCTATTTATGACAACGTGAGTGCAATGCTTCAAACGAAGCTTCTATGACTGAATATTTTATAAAAGAGCTAGCCGAAAGCGACTGGTTACAATAAAAAGCCGTAAGACTGAGATCGCTGCAAGATTCTCCAGATTCATTCGGATCCACATACGAAAGAGAGTTAGCGTTTCAGACTGAACAATGGATATCAAGTTTGAAAGTTCCTCCCTCAGCCCGTGATGCTGTAATGTTTGTTGTAGTTGTAGGGGGTAAGTACGTTGGGCTCGTATCTTGTGTCATCAACGGCGTCGTTGCTCACAGCGCGACGTTGTATCAGTCGAAGAGCATCAAGAAGGCATCAGGGGCCTGGACATTGGCACGTTGAGAAGCTCTCAAATGTAATAATTTGCGGTAGTTGTGATGCCCGTATCCCGAAATGGAAAAACCCTAAACATTGTCCCGATTGTGGTGCTGGAAGATAGATGTCGTTGGGATATAACATATCAGCAAGTCATGTATAAAATCCCGTCAAATAAATCGGTTGGTACTGTATTAAGCTACTAAAAGTAGCTCGCGCCCATTACGTTATCATCGATTCCGCTTCCAACAGAAGCCAATCACGAAATACTTGGTACTGGCGAATGCCTTCGGTTTGATTGCTGTACACGAGGTAATATCCATAGCCCTCTAAGCGTATATCAAAGGGTTCGCAGAGCGTTCCTTCAGATATTGTTGCTTCTAGTAAAGGGTTGGCTAGGGTCATACCGTGGCCATCTATAGCAGACTGAACTCGTACATTAGGATCCACTATCACAGGGCCAGTTGCTACCGGTTGTTCAAGTTTGGCTTTCTTTAACCATTCAGACCAATAATCCGTACTTGCTTGATCTCGGAGCAATGTGTGATGCTTTATGTTGTTCAAAGAGCGCAAGCTGTGTTTACCGTTTAACAGTTCGGGTGCGCAAACTGCAATCATGGGCATCGAAAATAGTAAGTGTGCTTTGCTACCTGGCCATGATCCGTCTCCCCAACGGATAGCAACATCAGTATCATCTACGTTGAAATCCGGGTCATTAACCGAGTGTTGCAAACGTATTGTGATATCTGGGTGGCTATTCAGGAATTTGCCGAGGCGAGGCGATAGCCACCGGGTTACGAAATAAGTGCTCACCGAAACAGTCAACGGTGTATCCCGTTGGGCTGGGACAATACTGGATAGTGCCGAGTTGAGTTCTTGAAATTGCCTATGTGTTATTTGGAATAGTGTCTGTCCTGCGCCGGTCAATTCCACGCTGCGTGTCTTACGCTTGAAAAGGGGAGTTGATAAAGCCTCTTCCAGCTTTTTTATCTGATAACTAATGGCTCCTGGCGACACAGATAGCTCGTTGGCTGCATCAGCAAAACTTAACAACCGGGCCGCTGATTCGAAGGCGTGAAGCGCTTTTAGAGAGGGTAGATGACTAAACATCCTCATAGGTTAAATTATTTGATGCATAAGTGAAACAAATTCAGTTGTATATGCTCAATTTTCAGTTGTAGACTCAAAAAACTACTGCATTGTGGTGTCCGGATCGTTGCGAAATCGTCCATAGACCTGAGCCAAGCTAATGAATCAAAATACGGCGAGCAAATCAGATACAGCGAGAAAAACATGGAATTTCAGGCCATCGGTACCTGTGGCGGTTTCTCCCTATTTTCGTTGGCCACCCGATATTCGTAGTATTTTTAAATGGATGATCAGTGGTTGGTTTCCTGTGTCGGAACGCTCAATTATTTTGCTATTCGCCATTGCGGCATCTGTCATTTTTGAGCCTCAGCTTTCCCAAACACAAACTTTAGCTCCAGGTTGGATTGCACATCTTCTAATTCGAAACCTGCTGCTCATGGGATTGGTCGCAGGTGGTTTGCATTGGTATTTTTATATTGCTCGTAAACAAGGTGATGAACGTCGTTACGATGCCAGGCCGTTTGCGAGTAACAGCCGACAATTCACGTTTAAGTCCCAGGTGCATGACAACATGTTTTGGACGCTGGTGAGTGGGGTCTCCATTTGGACAGCCTATGAAGCGTTGATGCTGTGGGCGTTGGCCAATGGCTATGCACCTGCGTTGTCTATGCCTGAGCAGTGGCCCTGGTTGGTTTTACTGATTTTCTTACTACCGATGTGGGAGACAACGCATTTCTTTTTAATTCACCGGCTGATCCATACTACGAAGTTATATCAGAGGGTGCATGCGCTGCATCATAGAAATACGAATGTCGGACCGTGGTCAGGTTTATCTATGCATCCTGTAGAGCATCTGATTTATCTAAGCACGGTGTTGATTCATTTCGTTATTCCGTCAACCCCGTTGCTTATTGCATTTCATTTAATGTACTTCACTTTGTCAGCTGCCACTACGCATACGGGCTATCAGGGAATCGTGATCGGAGGTAAGTTAGTGTTGCCCCTGGGCACCTTTCATCATCAGCTTCACCATCGTTACTTTACCTGCAACTATGGTGGGCTTGAAATACCGTGGGATCAGTGGACGGGATCGTTTCACGATGGGACTGCTGAAGCGCATCAGGTGTTTATGAACAAGCGAAAACAGAGAGGATAGGCAAAGTGTGTCTGAGATGGCACGCATAAAATGATGTGGAAGTTCTAATGACTTGAGCATGCATGTGAGAAGTAGCCAAGGCGAAATATTCAATATACGGTTTGGGGGTATTTTCACAAGACTTAAGTGCAAAATGGGTATGATATGGCGTTGTAGCCGCTTATATTCTGAATTAGGCTTCAGATTTTGGCTTTCCCGGATACCCCATCAATGTTTGGTCGGCAAACCTCAGCGTTGACTGAAGAAACTCGCGTCTCCACGTACTACGCAGTTTTCTTCTTGGCCATCGGTAGTGTCATGCCGTTTGTGGCCATCTGGTTTGAGTCCATCGGTATCTCAGCTTCTATGAGTGGGCTTATTCTGGCAGCACCTCCGTTTGCGATAGTGTTGTTCAATATCATTATTGGCAGTGCGGCTGACCGATTGAAGGACTGGCGTTCGGCGATTATCGGCTGCAATATCATCGCTCTAGTGGTTGGAGCCTGGTTGCTGTTCCGGGTTGAGCCTGTTCATGTTCTGGTTGTGTGGACCATATCCGGCTTGTTCGTGATTGCCAGCTCTCCTATAACGGACGCCGCCGCTTTAGATATGACACGCCGGCGGGGCAGTGACTATGCGCGCATTAGAGCATTAGGCTCTGTAGGGTTTGTCGTAGGTATTGTTTTAGCCGGCGCTTTGTTTGATAAAATCGGCATGGGTTCGTTTGCCTGGATTATTTTGTTAACGGCAGCACTTCGTTTGCTTGCCGCCTACCTGCTGCCAACTTTTCGTGAGCGTCCACAATCTGAGCACCAGGCCGTCATACCAGATGATGAGAAGACGTCTATTAATCAGAGATTATTCGGTGGTTTAATGGCGGGTATGGCACTGTTTCGACAGCCTGGTATTAGTTCGGTGATATTCGGTGCAGCACTGCTCAACGCATCGCACAGTTTCAACAACGTCTACTCCGTTTTACACTGGGGGCAATTGGGTATTTCCAACACAGTGTCCTCGCTACTCTGGTCTGCAGGCGTTGTTGCTGAAATTGCGTTAATGTGGGGATTTACAGGAATAGCGAAAAGAGTGTCTGCTAGGCACTGTCTGCTATTGGCCTGCTTTATTTGTACAGTTCGCTGGCTTATTACTGGGATGGATCCAAGCGTTTGGGTGCTGTTTGTCCTGCAAACACTGCATGCCATTACGTTTGGGCTCACGTTCCTTGCGTCAGTAAACTTTATTTCAAGAAGGGTTGATGCTGACCATGCGGCGCAAGCCCAAAGTGTTCTGGCGACGCTCACGACGTTGTTTATGGCTATCGGAATTTGGTTGTCAGGCCAGTTTTACCAAACCTTTGGTGGTCAAACCTACTGGGCTATGGCTATTATGGCTCTGCTGGGTGGTGCGCTTGTACTAAACAGCTATCGCACAAAGCTAATCGATGTTGCTGCAGAGTACCGTTAGCCATACTGCGTTAAATTAAGTTATTCAACAGAGCGATAGCAAAAAAAACAATGGCTGGATTTTCGTTTTCAGTATTGATAGGACTCACGTTAGGCTTACTGCTAACCGGCGCCATTGCGGGTGTTCTTGCTGGGCTTCTGGGGGTTGGCGGCGGTATCGTTATTGTCCCGGTCTTAATTGTCATTGTAGAGCTTTTCGACATACACGATAGTATTGCGATGTTGTTGGTAGTCGGTACATCGCTCGCCACGATTATTCCTACGTCGATATCATCGGCCAGGGCTCACAGGAAACGCGGTGCAATAGATGTAGACATCTTGAAAGGTTGGATACCGGCAATTTTTATCGGTGCTTTAATAGGGGGCATCGCGTCAAAATATATTGGGTCGGGTGGTCTTACGCTTATTTTTGGGGTTGTCGCTTTGATTGTCTCGGTTAACTTGGCCCTTAAAGAAACAATCACGTTAGCGCCTATGCCCCCTGTATCGAGTTTGTCTCAAAGTACAATCGCATTACCCATAGGTTTTACGTCAGCATTGATGGGCATTGGCGGGGGAACCCTATCGGTACCGGTTTTATCCATGTTGTCCGTACCAGTTCACAGGGCCGTGGCTACGGCGTCGGTGTTTGGTCTGGCCATTGCGTTGCCAGCCGTATGCGGATTTGTTTGGGCGGGTATGGGTGTTGAAGGACGTCCACCGGGCTCGGTGGGCTTCGTTAATCTGCCTGCAGCCGTTTTATTGTTTTCAATGAGTGTTGTTACTGCACCCTACGGAGTACGACTAGCCCATTCGCTAGAGCCTCGAAAGTTAAAAGTGGCTTTTGCAATCTTTTTAGGTATTAGCTCCTTGCGAATGTTGTGGAAGTATTTCGGGTAATCGCATTTGAAACAGAATAATCACCTCCGATAAATATCGTCCTATGATTATGGTGATAACAGATAACGCGTGAAAAGTGACACTGCGCACTGTGTTGAACAAATAGGTAGTGTGTTCGAAAAAACGGTTTCTACGCGAAATTCAATTTGTGATTTGATAAATTTCAAGACTCTGACGAAAGGTTCATATGGTCGATCAAGTAAATCTCCCGTTGATATTGTTGGCAGCATTAATATCCACTGCCAGTCCCGGGCCTGCCACACTGGCTATTGCGAGTGCTTCAATGAGTAGTGGGCGTAGAAACGGGTTGGCTATGGCTGCCGGAATAACGACAGGCTCGTGGCTATGGTCTGTTTCGGCTGCGATGGGCTTGGGAGCAATCATGCTGGCGCATGCTTGGGCGTTCGAAGTCGTTCGTTATCTAGGTGCCTGCTACCTTCTGTATCTGGCATTCCGATCGGCACGTTCGACATTTGCCGGGCCATCTCGCGTGGATTTGTCCGGCAATGTGCAAACCCTAAGGTCAGCGTACTTTCACGGTTTAGGGTTGCATATGACCAATCCCAAGGCCATCCTGTTTTTCGGGGCTTTATTTTCAATTGGTATGCCGGCAAGCGCCTCTGGTAGCACTCTGGCTTTGGTTATCGTGGCTGTGGGGCTACAGAGTTGCTTTATCTTTCATTTTTATGCTGTGTTATTTTCAAATAGCTCAATGTCTAAACGCTACGCCCGGTTGCAAAAGTGGTTTGACTACGTGTTTGCAGCTGCATTTGGATTGGCGGGCATCAAGGTTCTTACAACCCGAATCTCATAAAGAGGAATCCGCACAGCGGGTTTCGTTTTTCTACGGTGGCTATGAGAGAGACACTGCTGGAAGCAAACTCTGCTTCTTCCATATGACCGAAGCATAGTTTCGTACAACTCGGTTAAGCGCTGATATGCTTAGGGCGTTGACGCCGAAAATTGTATGTCGGCGCTTTAAGCCTTATCAGTCAAGTTCACCTTACGAGGTTTGTATCTGTTATGAGTACAATTAGTGTTCGCCAGGCCGTCAAATCAGATGCAGAAACTATTCATCGCTTTATCATGGAGCTAGCCATATACGAAAAGGCTGAGCATGAAGTTAAGTCGACCGTTGCAGATATCGAAGCTACCTTGTTCACAGACGGTTGTACAGCACATGCCCTTATCTGCGAACTGGATACTCAACCGGTAGGTATGGCAGTCTACTTTTTTAACTATTCAACGTGGCTAGGTCAAAATGGTATATATCTGGAGGATCTATACGTGTCTCCGAATCATCGTGGCCACGGTTTAGGTAAAAAGTTAATGTCCGGGCTAGCGCGCATAGCAGTAGAAAAGAATTGCGGTCGAATGGACTGGAGCGTGCTGGATTGGAATCAACCCGCCATTGATGTCTACGATGCGATTGGTGCGAAACCGCAGTCTGAGTGGATAGGGTATAGGCTCTCCGGCACAGCTCTTAATGACTTGGCAGCAACAGAGTGAGCGAAATGCGTGAATATCATGGCTCATGCCATTGTGGAAACGTGAAGTTTTTATTGAATACGTCCATTTCGGAATTTACAACTTGCGATTGCTCGTTGTGTGTAAAGAAAAACGCACACATGCTTAAAGTGCATGAGTCTGAGTTTACGCTTCAATCAGACTGGGATACTGTGTCGGAATACCAATGGAACACTCGGGTTGCCAGACATTATTTCTGTAAATGTTGCGGCATTTATACATTTCATCGTAAACGTTCAGCGCCAGAGTTTTTTGGTATCAATGTTTACTGTATCGACAATTTGGATGCTTCATCCATAAACACGGTTGCGACGGCAGGGGCCAACATGACTATCGAATGCATAGAGCCAAGAGATGTTTGGCCCGGCCCTGTCAGGTAGAAACGATATGTATAATTTTCATACTGTTGATGTTTTTACATCGCGCAAATTTACCGGAAACTCTTTAGCGATAGTCGAGCAAGCCGATGATCTAACCGATTTGCAAATGCAGACTTTGGCCCGCGAATTCAATTTACCGGAAACTATTTTCATTCAACGCCCCGATAGTCCAGCCAATACAGCCAAGGTTAGAATATTTTTGCCATTAAAAGAAATTCCCTTTGCAGGCCATCCCACTATAGGTTGTGCGATTTTTATTGCCCAGAAAATTTATGGAGCGGAAGGTGATTTTGAAACTGAGGTAATGCTTGAGGAACAAGCAGGTCTTGTTCCCGTGATGGTTGAGCGGAAATCAGGGAAGATAAGAGCTCAACTCACTGCACCAGTTGTTCCGTATCCTGTCAACGCGCCCCCTAGTGAAGGGCAACTTGTTCTTGACGTGAAAAATGCAGCAGCAGCGTATGGTCTTGAAGAGGCTGACGTTCTGAAGGAGCCGATGGGGCCGTCAGCTCATGCGGGTGGACCCACGTTTATTTTTATACCCGTAGCCAGTCGTGAAGCTTTGTCTCAGGCCCGTGCTTGCGAACCGCTCTGCACAACGCTGCCTCAGTTGTATGGGGGGACTGGTGGATATCTTTATTACATCGATTCAGATAGCCGTGTTATACACGCCAGAATGTTCGCGCCAAGCGGCGGTATCCCTGAAGACCCTGCAACGGGCTCAGCCATTGCTTTGTTGGCGTCACAACTCAATGTTTCCGGCTTACTCCGTGAAGGCTCACAGACATTTGAAATACAGCAAGGCTATGACATGGGCAGACCCAGTCAGATTCAATTGGAAATTGATGTGGTTGGCGCGTGTTTGGAAGCCGTGCGTGTTTCAGGCACCAGTGTTCCTATCAGCCAAGGTCAAATAGTCGTTCCTGACAACAATTAGGAAGCATGGCCGTCTTGCTCCAACGCAAAAATGTTAGCGAGCACCAGGTTTCAGCACCTAATGACTGTTCTCCCACTTTAGTGACGGTAGCCGGAGCCTATGATTGTTCAGACGCTCGTTACTTTTTTGAAGAGACGCGAGCCTACTATTCAAAACCGGGTTTACTCAATGAGGTACGTGTTCGCTTACCCGACCACGATGTTTTTGTTGAGCCACCGATTGTGGTCGGGGACCCTGGCTTTACCTTAGTGGCACGAAGAAAAACGCTGTCCTGCTAACTGCAGAATAGTTATTTTTTGCTCAAACTTACGGATATAATCTGGGCCAATGGACGCACATGATCAAATTTCTGTTATCGAGGCATTGGCTTGCTTAGGGGATCTACCCCTCAACCAATTGTCTGAATTGATCAAGCGGCTTGAGTCCAAACGCATAGCGGCTCAGCAGCCGGTATATTCAAAAGGTGACGATGCGGACTGGGTCTATTTCATCGGTTCTGGACGCCTAGCCAGATTTGAGGAAGAAACCTACCAGGGCCAGCTTTCTCGCGGTGATATGGCCGGCTGGGATAGCTTTTATCATCAGTGCCCCCGCGATCACACTCTGTTAGCGCAAAATGACTGTTTCGTTTACGGCCTTGACAGGAAAAATCTGCAAGAACTGATTAAGGATATGCCGGAAATACTAGCTGGATTTCTCAGCGCGGCCACGCCTGTTCCGACAACAGGTAAGCCTGCATCGAATGTGGCCGTCAATCGGCAGATTGGCGTTTTTATGTTCGAGGATTTGGAATCGGTCAGTGAACTCGTTACGCAAAAATTCATGCAGAGTTATGCGGATAACCCTCGAGTGGCTAGTTTTACTTGCGAGGCGTTTTGTCAATTGGCCGGTATTGATCACGCGTATGAAAATTTATCCGGTCACTTAGCAGCCGATGTATTTGCCCATTTGGAGAGCGATCACGACACGGTAGTCTATTTAGCGAACGCTCGTGAGTCGCAAGCTTGGATGGATAAAATCGTGCACCAGGTGGACACGCTAGTTGTCATGGTTAAAGATGGAACCAGCGCATTACCTGCGTGGTTTGAAAACCTGCTTAAAGCAACGGGAAAGCGACCGGGCCTCGTATTATTGCGCACAGGATCGGCTGATTTTGGTCAATCGTCCAGAGCCCTGTGGAATGTGTTCGAACCCGAATGGCACTACCGATTGCACATTGACGATTCTCGTCGATGGGCATCGGTTGGTCGCATGGCGCAGGGGCGGGCAATTAACCTCGTGCTTTCCGGCGGCGGTTGTCTGGGCGCCATCCATTGTGGAATTTTGCAAGCTTAAAATGACGGTAATTTCCCCATCGACACCATTGGCGGAACTTCGGCCGGGGCCGGAGTTGCGATTGGCTATGCGCTTGGTGATACGACTGAAGAAATTTCGAGAAAATTTCGTTATGCGTTCACTGAGCAGAAGCCCTTTAGCGCTTACACGCTACCGTTCTACGGATTGCTCAGCCCTAAGAAGCTAGATCGTGTTCTAAAGGAAATCTCCGAAGATCGCTGGTTAGAGGAGAGTCATATACCGATTCATGCAACCGTCACAAACCTCACCCAATCCACTGCAGAAGTGCTGACTACCGGGCCAGCCTGGGAAGCCATGCGGATGTCGGGATCGTTACCAGGGATATTGCCGCCGTTCATCCGAAACGGCTATTCCTACATAGACGGCGGGGTAATGAACAACTTCCCGATCTCAGTCGCTAAACAGAAATATGGCGGACGCTTCGTCGGTGTGACGTTTAAGATTCCCAGCGACGATCTCATACAGTGTCGTTATGAGGACCGCCCAAATTCGTTACAGGCCGTGTTGTCAAAGCTCAATCTAGCGAAAGCAAACGACTACCCCGGTTTGGGAGGGGTTTTGGCAAATTCCCTAATGCTAAGCAACTCCTCTGTTCTCAAAGACGCGATCAACCGAGTTGACTTGCTCCTGCACCCGCCGGTACCTCACAACGTCGGTGTGACCTCATTTGAGCGTTTTGACGAACTTTACGAAATAGGTGTAGAGTACGGACGTCAGTATATCGCTGACCTAAAAAAGTCCGGATCCGCGGTTGATTGGATCAGTTTTTAACGGCAACTCTAGGTAATCAGGTAGCAACTGACGATGGCACTAGGAATTGAAAAGCATGTCAGTAACGGCGTTACGACTCTCAAGCTTACTGGAGATTTAGATACGGCCACAGCCGGTTAGTTGGAAAGCACGGTCAAGGAAATCATCGCGGGTGAGAATCCTGGCATTGTCTTTGACATGGGCGGAATATCGTATGTGTCGAGCTTTGGGTTGCGCGTCATCGTCTATACCTCCAAAGCAATGCGAGCGCACGGTGATCGGTTTGCCATGCACAGTATCCAGCAGGACGTGATGGAGATTCTAAACATTAGTGGGCTTAACCGGCTGCTCAAGGTTGTTGAGAATCAAGACGATGCTGTTGCCTTAATCGACTAACCCCGGAATATCCTCGATGCCTGCGGCCGAAAAATCGATAAGCAATTCAATAGAAAAACTGGAAGAGCTAGTCAGCTGGTTGACCCAATGGCTTGCAGAGCATGAAGTGTCTGGCTCCATAGCGTACAAGTTACGTTTTGCGATGGAGGAAATAACCACTAACGCGGTGTATTATGGCTTTCCCACAGGAACGAGCGGAACTGTTTCGGTACGTATCCATGAAGATGTACGCCATGAGAAATATCGTTTAGAAATTCTTGACGATGGAGAGGCTTTTAATCCTCTAGAAGAAGCACCTGAAGCCGACCCGACATTGGAACTCGACGATCGTGAATTAGGTGGTTTGGGTGTGTTTCTGGTTAAAAATCTCAGTGAAGATTGTAGTTATAAGCGTGAAAATGGATGGAACCATTTGACCATCGTTATCGATGAAGAATCGGCTTAGTCGTTGTGCTTTTTGGCTGTATATTTGGATAGAAATCAATAATGGGATTGAATTAATGTACACATTCCTACGGTTGAGAAAGCGTGTTTTATTGATCGCTCTGGCATTTGCAGCTCTATCAGCAAACGCCGACACAAAAATAGGCGCACCATTTGCGCTCTCAGGTTCGGTCGCGGCACTCGCTGCTGATATGAAAGCTGGTGCTGCACTCGCAGCTGCGCACGTAAATGCACAGGGTGGAGTGCTGGGCGAGCGCTACGAGTTGCTCTACAAGGATTCGGCGTGTGAGCCTGGTAGAGCCGTCGAGGTGGTCAGATCGCTTATTGAGGAAGACGGAGTAAGTGCGCTCGTTGGCCCTGTGTGTTCTGGAGCCACGCTCCGGCAGGCTCAATCCGTCTCAATTCCGGCGGGAGTAGTGACACTTTCGATGGCCTCAGCATCTCATCACATCACCAATCTGCGCGATCGCGATTTAGTATTTCGTACAGCCCTATCGGACTCCTATAAAGGTGAGGCGATGGCTGCCTATGTATTCAAGCAAGGTGTCTCATCTCTATCGGTGAGTTTTGCCAGCGACGCATACAATACAAGCTTGGCAAAAGTTTTTACACAAGCCTACGAAAAGCTTGGAGGGAAGGTTGTCATCAATCAGGCTCATCAACCTGAGAAATCTGATTACAAACGAGAAGTGGATGCCTTGGCAGGCGGCTCGAATAATGTGGCGTTGTTTGCTTACTAAGGTTCGAGCGGAACCCAGCTTTTAAAGGATGCAGCAGAGGGGGAGGAAATAACAACGGTATTCGGATCAGATGGTCTATTGTCGCAGGAACTTATCGATTCCATCGACGCGAGGCTGTTGTCTGGCGTTAGCATATTAACCACCTCTGCAGATGAATCACGACAGTCATTCAAGATATGGCAATCACTAGCTGATGAAGCCGGTATACCCGCATCGGGACCTTTCGTGGCCAACTCATACGATGCCGCCTTTATGATGGCGTTAGCGATTGAAGCAGTGCAGTCGTCAAATCGCGACAGGATATCTGACGGCTTACGCCGCATATCCGGACCGGAGGGGCAGGTCATTTATCCTGGAGAATATGCCAAAGCAGCAGCCATCTTGAAATCGGGTGGTAGCATCAATTATGAAGGGGCCTCTGGCACGGTGGATTTTGATGCGAAAGGGGATATTGCCGGTTTCGTTAGCATCAATAAAGTTGTCGATGGGCAGTGGGTTGCACAGCTGATGACGTCTCAATAAGTCTTAGCAAGGACTGGCGATGAGGTTTTTCAAGCGATTGTGGTACAAGGCTGGAGTTCAGCTGAAATTCTTGCTGCTCATAGTGCCCCTAATGCTTGCGCTTACCTTGTTGGGAGTCGCGCTCGTTCAATTAAAGGCGAGTGAAACGGCCACTCAACGTGCTATTACACAATTTGACAAAGTCGGCATCAGCGCCTCAGATGCGCTGGCAGTGGAGTTTTGGAACTATAACGTCACGCAGGCTCAGGCGATATTAGAAGCGCTTTTGTTAATTCCCGATGTACTTAGCGTCGCAACCGTTGAGATAGCAGACAATAAGCCAGTTGAAAACAGCGGATTTATGTTCAGCTTAGCGGTGCCCGGAGACAACATAGCGGACGGAGTGCTTGAGGATACAAAAGCTATTCAATCGGCGGCCTTTGATATCGTGAACAACAAAGGTAGCGCAGAGGCTGAAATTATCGGACAACTCACCATCGAGTACAGCTTGCATAGTCTGCTAGCAAAAAACCGATCTGATTTATTCCGTACACTTCTGGCCTCTTTACCCATAGCGTTGGCACTTATTATTGGAACCACATTCGCGCTTAACAGGCTTATCTTGAAGCCTATTTCTGCAGTGACCAAAAGCTCCTTAGCCGGGTATAACGATCACTCACCGGATCGTGGGTATGAACCTGTCCAATGGGATTCAGGAGATCAGCTAGGAGTATTGGTTTCCTCTTTCAACGAATTGCGCGAACGGCAAATTCAAAACACGCGACAGCTTAAGCAAGAACAGCAAGCATTGGCACAACACGCGATTGAAATGGAGGAGCTGTCTACTGTTGCCCAGGATGCACGAGATGAAGCAGTTGCTGCAAATGCTGCTAAGTCCAGGTTTTTAGCGGTCATGAGTCATGAGCTTAGAACACCTCTTAATACTATTATTGGATTAAGTGAAACAATTGAAAAAAACTATGACAGGCTTAGTGACGACAAAAGGAAAAGCAGTTTAGGGAGAATAAAGTCTGCTGGACGGCATCTGTTATCGATGATCAATGAGATTCTAGATTTGTCGAAAATTGAAGCCGGAAAAATGGAGCTTGAATTAGCCGAAAGTTCCATCCAAGCCATACTGGCTGATTCTGTATCCATGTCTGAATCGCTGACTACTGAAAACAAAAATACACTTTCACTTGATGTAGCTTCTGACTTGCATACCGCGTGGGTAGACGGTAGGCGTGTGAAACAAATTATGCTTAACCTTATATCTAACGCTACAAAGTTCACTAAAGATGACGATATACAGATTGTGGCGAAGAACGCATCTGACTCCACTATTCAAATCTCGGTCGAAGATCACGGTATCGGTATTCGGGAAGAGCAACAGGAAAAATTGTTCCAAGATTTTCAACAAGCAGAAAACTCTACGGCTAGAAAATACGGCGGAACCGGTTTAGGCTTGTCTATAAGTCGTAAGCTTGCCAGAGCTATGGGAGGGGACATCACTTTGTGGTCAGAAAGTGGGGTCGGCACGCGTTTTACGGTTGTTCTTCCAGTATTTTCTGGTCAAACCAACGACGCTTAAGCTCACACGGTATTTTAAGTCTATGGACAGTGATATGCCCGCCTATAAAATTCTGATTGTTGATGACATTGAAAACAACCGATTTACCTTAGACATCATGTTGTCTGTACTGGGCAAGTTCGATGTGGAGGAGGCTGAATCGGGCCCTGAAGCCTTAGAGAAACTCAACCAAACAACCTACGACCTAGTGCTGCTCGATATTATGATGCCGGGCATGACGGGTATTGAGGTACTGGAAAAACTCGATTTAGCAACGTCTAGCTTAAACACAAAATTTATTGTCGTGTCTGCTTTGCAGGATATGGAAATCATTGTGAAAGCGCTAGAGCTCGGGGCGTTAGATTACCTGCCTAAGCCTATTGAAGAGGCACTTCTCGCCGCACGATTAAAGCAGTTATTAGAGCGTCGCGAAACTGATGAAGAACTACGTAAAAACAAGGAGCGAATTGATTCAGATTTAAAGAAAGCGGCGGATATTCAAAAATCCTTGTGTCCAGAACAAACCCTTTCTTTCAAGTCGTTGAGCGGAGAGATTTGCTGCGAGTTGGCTGGCAGTATGCAGCCTGCATACGAGGTGGGCGGGGACTTTTATGACTACTTTGAACTGCCTGATGGCAACATCGTCGTGGTCATCGCCGATGCTTGTGGAAAAGGAGCTCCTGCAGCCATATACGCCAGTAGAGTTCACGATTTGCTCAGAATGGTTGCACTTCACAATGCATCTGAGGCGAAAAGTTCTAGTGAAGAGAGCTTGCTCACCATGCTAACCGCTGTTAACACGATTCTGAGCGAAAACAACGATGCGTGTTGGTTCGTAACCACATGGGCCGGTATTTATTCCCCGGAAGATCGTGTGTTGACTTGGTGTTCGGCTGGGCATTGTGATGCGTTGTTGCAGAATCCGGATAACAGCGTAGAGCCACTGAGTATAGAGACGGGTTTGCCTATCGGACTTGACGAGACGTTCTCTGCAAAGGTTGACACCAGAGTTCTGCCACTGGGGTCAAAATTGCATTTATACACTGACGGTATTACCGAACACAGAAAAGATGATGGTGGTTTTGTCGGAGAGGACGGTCTTATACAGTTGTTTGAACAACTTGCAACGAAAACGTTATCGATAGAGGATAACGTCAAAGCCCTTACACATAGTGTACTGGGGATGAATTCAATGCAGCCACCCGAAGACGATATAACGCTATTAAGTCTGTCCGTAGTGGATACAAATACCTAAGATGCCAACTATTACTGAGCCAACTGTAGACGATATCTTGCTTAGAACCTCGTGTTAGTTTCTCAAGTTGCAATGCGCCATAAGAATCACTTCGGCTCCTAGGAGCAGAAATTTAGCCGAACCACTAAAGCGAGTTAAATACTTCCTTTTCTCTCTATAACCAACACCCTCGCTTCTCCCAGAGGGTGAGCCACTGTTAAAGTAGCGTGTCGCTCAGCCGAGGAGCTCTCCATACTAAATGATGAAATAGCCGCTGACACGTCAGTATGTGAAACAACATCTCAGCTCATTTTGGGCGAAAATTCCGCGCTTTAAGAGCAATATGGGGGCTGATATGTACCTGCGTGGTTAAACGGCGGATGCGGGTTAAAAGGTTAACCCGACTGGGCGACGGTGGCAGGCTTGGTAAGAAATTTTACGTTGTGCAGGTTCAGCATTGTCCTAGGATCGACATGTAAAATTACTTCATGGGCATAAAATAAGATTTAAGCTAGGAGCGGATACCTCTATTGGGTGGTGTATCGGTAAACATGTACGGTGTGAATGCACGCAGAAATCATTAAGTGAACGATTCTTAAAGTTGTTGCCTTTACAGATTCTTTGCGTTCCTTACTTGAACTAAATGAGCAACAATAGATATCGCAATTTCAGCTGACGTGCGGCTACCTATGTCCAATCCTATCGGTCCAATCAAACGGTTAATTGCCTCATCATCTAAACCCAGACCTGCAAGACGCCTAACACGCTTCTCATAATTACGCTTTGAACCCAAGGCTCCAACATAAAATGCATTGGATGGAAGTGCCTCTAGCAGGGCAAGATCATCTAGATTGGGGTCGTGAGTGAGTGCGAGCACCGCGGCGTTTGAATCGGTTGCGTGTGCCAGAACGGCATCGTCAGGTGACATATCCAGTACGGGTATATCAGCCACTTGCCATGCTTGCTTAAATCCTGGACGGGGGTCGCAGACTAAAACGTCGTAGTCTAACGCCAGTGCAAATTCAGCTGTGTAGCGCGACAGTTGACCGGCACCGATGATAAGAATTCTCCAGTCGGGTCCAAAAACTTTAGTAACAACAGAGCCGTTGTACTCGAATCTAGTGCTAAGGTCCAGTGTGCAATCGTCTAGCGATTGAAGCTCGGCATGCCCAGTGTTTAGATTAATAGAACGACGTAGCGTCCGCCTTTTCTGGGTCGCTTCGTTAAGTTCAGACAATGCGTTTGCCGAAGTCAGCGGTTCAAAAACGAGCTCCAGCTCACCGCCACACGATAAGCCGACACGTCGTGCTTGCTCATCATCGACATGCAGTGTTGATATCATCTGAAACCCTGCGGACTCGGATGAAGCAACTGTGGATTGATTTTTTGCTTCTTCTCTTAGCAGTGATTCCACCAATTGTTTTTCGACGCATCCGCCTGATACGGATCCTACTAACTCGCCATCGGTTCTAACGGCCGCGATGGAGCCGACAGGCCTGGGAGAGGAGCCCCAAGTGCGTACCACGGTAACCAAGTAAATAGCATGACCTGATTGAAGCCAATCGTTGGCAACTTCTATGACTTCTTGATCGCTGTTTCTGATACTCATTGACGGTTTTTTTTGTTTGCTTGCAACTGCTCAGGAGTGTCGCAATCCAGAAAAATTCCTGCGTCATCAACGGCAATTTCCATCACCGCCTCAGGGTTGGCTTGTAATAAATGTCGTGCTCCGAAATCACCGGAAAGATCCAGCAGTTGATCAAACATTTCGGGCATCAACAAGACAGGATTACCACGCTTACCCTTGTACGCGGGAACAAACGCGGAAGAAGATCGCGAATTCTCGTTTAAACGCGACTGACTGATTGATTCCATCAGCCTATTAATGGTGGCCGGTTTGATCGATGGCATATCGGCTAGACAGACTAGCGCTGCATGAGGGTCGGTCGGGCCCTCTCTTAGGTTGCGGTTTGCCAGTGTCGATACACCAGCCTTTAAAGAGCTACCCATGCCAGACTCAAAATCGGTGTTCACCACATACTCAACACTTATAGAGTTGTCTTCGATGTGTTTTTTTAAGTGCTCACTGCAAAGTTGTTTTACGTCTTGAGCATCGTAACCTAAGACAACAATCAACCGTCGCACCTCGCTCTTGACTATGGTGTTCAGCGCATGGTTAATCAGAGGGCTTCCACTATGATCTGCGACCAGTTTGTTTTCACGGCCAAACCTTTTGGAACTTCCGCCTGCAAGTAAAACAGCGGTAACGCGATGATATGGATAAGGTTCGAGGCTATCCTGTAGGGCAATCATTGTATTAGACCGCGGTCCTTGCGTCGCTCTGTCAATAATGTCATCCATTAGTCCTCCTATTGCTAGGCTTAAACCCCAATCTTTAGTTGTCACTAATTTCAAGGCTTGAATTCAATGGTTTTCTCGAAAGCTAAACGCGGTTACGGACTCCGAAAAACCAGAGAATAGCAGCACTTTTTGTCTGGATATGCTGAGTAGTTCGTCAGATCTGGCAAAGCTATTTTCGGGTAGGTTCTAGTTTTTCTGATCTTAATTCTGTCTTCAACCACTGCCTCAAACAGAGTTTGTGCGGCAGTGTTTTCGTGGATATCGCTCAGTGCAAAGTTGGCTTCTGATGTTTCGTTTTTATCATACGCTTATGTCACTACGGAATCGATTTAGATATTGCCGATTAGTTTGTATTTTATTTGTGCAGCTAACAAAATATTCCAGGCCTACTTTACGGTGGTTGTAAACATATTTCCTCCACGGCTATCTAGCTAAAACGGGAATATATTCTCTTTACATTGCTAGCGTGATATCAGATGCTGCCAAAGCAGCCTAGCCTCAAGGGTTATTTAGTGGCCTTACACTTGATTAGCGTTGTTTCTCGATCTCCCTCGTTTTGTGTCAGCAAATGCTTATACAATGCCATTTGGCAAAGCTATTTTATGGCGCGAGACTTCTTATGCAGCAACTTATCGGTGTTGGTGTCATCATTAAAAATGAAGGCAAGATCCTGTTGGGCAAAAGGATAGGGTCGCATGGTGCGGGAACGTGGGGTCTGCCAGGAGGGCATTTGGAGCCGGGTGAAGAGGTTGAGATATGCGCTGAACGGGAAGTGATGGAGGAAACCGGAATGGAAATCTCCAATATTGCTAGGCGGGGTTTTAGCGAAACGGTGTATGAAGATTTACAACGCCAGTACATCACGCTGTTTGTAGCTGCCGAATCATTTACGGGGCAGCCAAAAAACTGTGAACCTGACAAATGTGAAGAATGGCGGTGGTGCGACCCGCGCTATTTACCAGAACCCTTGTTTGTGCCATTGCGATCATTTCTAGCGCAGGGTCATACGCTTTAGTTGGAGCACGCCAACGCGGGTACACCCGATAGGTATAGGTATATTTGTGGCAAGAATAAATAGCACGAAAAAGGGTAATCGATACAGCCTCATCATATTTGATATGGATGGCACCCTAGTGCAAAGCGAAGACTGCGCCTCTCAAGCCCTTAAGGATGTCATGCCCGGATTGTTGGATACTCGTGATGAAGTGACTGAGAGATATCGTGGTATGCGCCTTGCGCATATCTTTGAGGATATTGACTCACGTTATCCAGGGGCTGTGCCGCATGATTGCCTAGACAAATATCGCGTTCAAGAAGAACGATTGAGTTCGGAACATATTACAGCGTGCGACGGGGCGGCTGAACTCTTGAGTACATTGCTCACACCGATGTGCATAGCGTCAAATGCGCCTGTGGAAAAAACACGGCGCTCGCTTAACATAACGAATTTGGCTAAGCACTTTTCCTCACCAATCTATAGTGCTTACGAAGTTATGGCCTGGAAACCGGACCCTGCATTGTTTTTACATGCCGCGAGTGAACACAAAATTGACGTTGAATCGTGCTTAGTGATAGAAGACAGTGATGTGGGGATTCAGGCGGGGCTTGCAGCAGGGATGGATGTCATTCATTACGATCCACATGAGCAAGGATCAAATCATTCTGTGCAGTCAATCCGATCTCTGATTGAATTGCTGGAATTTGCATCGTAGTGCTACAGCAGAGCGCCTAAATACTAGTTTGTTTAATCGAGATGGCAAGGGTGTTCATGCACGGGCAAATAGGTTGCCCGGTTCGAAAAAGCCTACGGTATGTCGCAAATGACGGTGCTTTGATTGTCTTAGGGGTAAATCGACTCTATTTTTCAACGTTAAAATTCGAGATGCGCTTGAAGACTTGGTTAATCAAAAGATGATTGATTCATTGGACTCTTGGGATATCACTGTTATTCTCATTAGTGACAATATCATTCCGACATTCAAGCGCGGGTTCCTGAGTAATAGAAACCGTGGTTGATAAAGCAGCATGATTAAAATTGTATTTTTGGATCGCGCCGCGATGGGCCCCGATGTCGATCTCACCCGTCCCAGGTTTGAGCATGAGTGGGTTGAATATGACAGAACCAGTCCGGCTCAAGTAGCGACACGTGTGGTGGGTGCGGACATAGTAATCACTAATAAAGCCCCTATACGTGCGTCAACTATCGCCGCACAACCACAATTGAAAATGATTAGTGTCACAGCGACGGGCTACGATGTTGTCGATGTGGAAGCGTACGTTAATGGCATCCACTTGAACACTGTTATTTGATTAACGATAGTCAGATCAACGATGACAACGTTACAGTTGGTTTTGGACGCGTTCACACGAGCTGAAAAAATTCAAATCATCTAGCAAGGCGCGTTTAGTGATTTGGCCACTATTGATGCTTTGTTCTTACTTGATCCAAACATCTAACGAGAAAAAGCCGAGCCCCGAGTGCACTTTGCAAACGGAGAGTCGGCTATTGTTCCTGATTTAATTTACACGTAATCCCTTATTGGGGATAGAGTCCATTGCTATCGTAAGCGTCGCGCTGGAAGGCCCGGATGTAGTCAATCTCGTACTGTAGCGGGAAGTCACCGTTAATATCCGGTGTTGGCGCCCATGCACTGCCGGCAACCAGGTACGTGACTATGTTCATGCCTTGGCGGGAAACTTGAGGCCCCGTAAGTCTTTTGATTTCTACACCATCGATGTACCAGATAACCAGCTGAGGCTCCCACAGCACTCCGTATGTGTGGAAATCGTCGCTATACAAATCGCCTGTAGGGTTCTTGTGCAGCATGGTGGGTGCAGAGCGAATTTCACCGGTGTTTACATCGGCGTAGTGATAAGTCTGGAATGCATCTTCATCACCGAAAGGGTTTTCACCTAAGTATTCAACGATATCGATTTCCGGAGCGTGGAGGTTTACACCTTCGCCAGGATAGCGGTGATACAGATAGAAGCTGGACAATGCGCCTGATATACCACTGGTTTTCATGCGACCTTCAACATAGCCATAGGTCATATTGAATTTGTCATGGCTTGACAGAGCACCTGATAGGAATGCGCAGCGATCATTGCCAGAAGGGTCTGCAGCCGAGCAGGCTTCTGGCAATTGCGAACGCATTTCAGCAGGTGTTGGAATCGCTTCAATCGTTAAAATCGAATTTTCAAGCTTAAACGGATCGTAGTCAGGTGCAGAGTTAGACTGGGTATCTACGAAGTACTGTTGTTCACCGTTAATGATCGTGTCATCACCCCACAACAGAGATGTATTCCAACGGGCAGAGTCGATTTCAGTTCCGTTAAAGTCATCTTCAAAAACGAGGTTGAATTTGTCCATAAAATACGCGGTATTGCTTAAATCATGCTTTTGCGCGAATTGACTCTCATCGAGGTAAGGGTCTGAATATAGGGGTACGGCTGCACCGCGTTCTGCATGATAGTTAATTGTAATGGTATTCGATGGTATTGATTCGTTACCTAAATTATCTACAGCAGTTACCTCATACGTGAAGATGTCACCTGGTTCAGGGCCGTAGGTTGCACACTCGTGTAAACGATCTAGAAATCTAGTGTAGTTACAATCGATAAACGATGTGGTACTCCAGAATTTATTGATCTCATCCTGCGTTCCACCCGCCGAATCAGTCTGGTCTCGACCCACGGTATAGACGTGGCCATCGCTGCGGTAAATTTTGTATTCGACGACTTCACCGTCATCGTTGGCCGGCGCCCAGCTAAATTCAGCCCAATCGTTCGAAATTAAATCAACTCGCAGGTTCTTAGGTTGTGTTGGGGCACCACCGGCAGCCGGTGTTTCAGTGTCTGTTTCTAACAATGAGCCGAATGGATCATCCAGAGACGGGCCTGGTATTGGGGGAGCAAGAAGATCAACCGGTGGAATGGTGGGATCAGGCAAATCACCGTAGTCCGGTGTCGTACCCGGCTGGTCACTTGTTGGCGGCGTCGTCGTGGGCGTATCACTGTTTGGATCATCACCAGCAGGGTTGGTACTCGGGCTGGAAGAGGAGCAAGCGGCGATGTTAGCGACGGCTAAACAGAGGGCTGTGTGGCGTATCCATGGTTTCATAGTCAAATCCGGCCTTGAAGGGGCTGATCAATTTCGATGGTGGAATAATAAACAGGTGTCGAATTATTCAACGGAACTGTTCCCCAACTTTGGTGTGAGCCTGCGCGCAGATCGCCGAAATGGGTGCGCTCTGTTAAAATTACGCCCGCTAAGACCGTTAATGCACGACTTAAGAGTGCCGCCGCAGGTGTTTTGAAGGCAAATTCCTTTTTTTTGGAATCTTTGTATCAATTTCCCGCTGCTACCTCCTTAATTTCTTCTAACTCGACATTATTTGAGATTTTTATGACCATTAAAACTTCCGGTGGGCTAACTGTTGCGCAATCCTTACATGACTTTATCGTGAATGAAGCGCTCCCGGGCACCGGGGTTGAAGCTGATGCATTGTTCGAGGCACTGGCATCCATTATTGATGATCTCGCTCCACAGAATCAGGCCATGATGGAGCGCCGTGATGATCTCCAACGCCAGATCGATGCATGGCACAACGACAACGCTGGTCCCATCGATGCGCCGGTATATAAGCAATTCCTGACAGATATTGGATACTTGCTGCCCGTTGTGGACGACTTCAGCGTCCAGGTCTCTAACGTCGATGCCGAAATAGCAACCGTTGCAGGTCCCCAGTTGGTGGTGCCTGTTAACAACGCTCGTTATGCGCTTAACGCGGCTAATGCACGTTGGGGCAGTCTCTATGACGCGCTCTATGGCACGGATGCAATAAGCGAAGCGGACGGGGCTGAAAAAGGAGGGGCCTACAACCCCGTGCGCGGCCAGCGGGTTGTTGCTCATGCGACGGCGCTATTGGACGATGCTGTACCGTTGGCGCAAGGTTCTCACGCCGACGTGACCGCTTACAGCATTGTTGATGGAGCACTGCAGGTCACGCAAGCCTCCGGAAGTCAGGTAGGGCTGGCAGATTCCGATAAATGCGTAGGTTATACCGGCGCAGCAAACGAGCCGACGTCCGTTTTGTTGAAGAACAACGGGATTCATATCGAAATTATGTTTGATAAGGCCAGTGTTGTTGGACAGGCGAGTGCTGCTGGGGTCAGTGATGTGATTTTAGAGTCAGCCTTGTCCACCATTCAGGATTGCGAAGATTCTGTGGCCGCTGTCGACGCTGAAGACAAAGTGTTGGTTTATCGAAACTGGCTAGGGCTGATGAAAGGTACCTTGCAGGAAACTCTGCAAAAGGGCGGTCGTGAAGTTGTCCGAAAGCTTAACGCTGACCGCCAGTACTCCGACATGTCTGGTCACCCTCTAACACTGCCAGGTCGCAGTGTTTTACTAGTTAGAAACGTCGGGACTCACATGATGACCGATTGCATACTCGACAAAAACGGTAAGCAAGTACCCGAAACGTACATTGACGCGATGATTACTAGCTTGGCGGCCATGCACGATCTTAAAAAGACCGACTCGGATGCTCGTAATTCGCGCACGGGGAGTGTTTATATCGTTAAGCCGAAGTTGCACGGTCCAGATGAGGTGGCATTGTCAGTCACCCTGTTTGATCGGGTGGAGCAAGCGCTTGGGCTTGCGAAAAACACGCTCAAGATGGGAATTATGGATGAAGAACGACGCACCAGTGTCAACCTTAAAAACTGTATAGCGGCTGCGCGTGAACGCGTTATTTTCATTAACACCGGTTTTCTTGATCGTACAGGTGATGAAATGCATACCAGCATGCATGCCGGTGTTATGGTGCCTAAAGGTGAAATGAAAAACGCGACGTGGCTGGGTAGCTACGAAAACAGCAATGTTGATGTCGGGCTTGCGTGTGGTCTTCAAGGCAATGGGCAAATCGGCAAAGGTATGTGGGCTATTCCTGACCAAATGTCTGCGATGCTCGACGCCAAACAGTCCCATCCGGAAGCTGGCGCGAACACAGCGTGGGTACCCTCACCAACCGCTGCGACCTTACACGCCACACATTATCATCATGTTCATGTAAAAGGCGTGCAGGATGAACTTAAAAGCCGCGAAATGGCATCGGTTGATGACATCTTGCAAGTGCCTCTGAGTGAGCCTGGCAGAAATTACTCTACTGAAGAAATTCAACACGAGCTGGACAACAACTCCCAGAGTATCCTGGGTTACGTTGTCCGCTGGGTAAATCAAGGCGTTGGTTGTTCAAAGGTGCCGGATATCAACAATGTTGGTTTAATGGAAGATAGGGCGACGTTGCGTATCTCGAGTCAATTTCTGGCTAACTGGATTCAGCACGGAATAATCGATGCCGGACAAGTTCGGGATTCTATGGAGCGAATGGCTTTGGTTGTCGATGAGCAAAACGCAGGTGATGCCGAGTATTCGCCTATGGCGCCCGACTTTGACACCGATATAGCCTTCAATGCAGCTCTGGATCTCGTCCTATTGGGACGTGAGCAAGCTAACGGCTACACTGAGTTCCTATTGACGGAAAGACGTCGCCAGGTTAAGGCCAAAAATTTATAAATACGGACACGGAGCGTTTGGTCCCAGGGAGTTGGGAATTTTTTAAGTGATTGGTAGTCAGAACCAACAGGCATTTCGCCAAATAATGATCCAACTCATCTCCAGGGGAACGTCGTGAAAAAGAGCACTTTCATCCAACTAGGCAGCGTTGTTGCTGCCAGTGTACTCGTCGCCAGCTGCAGTACGCTGACGGCCCCTTTTAAAGAGGCTGATCCTCGTTGGGCAGATTTTAAAACCTGGACAAAAGTGACTGAGCTAGAGCCCAGCACTGGAAATCCGACAGGTTTTTTAGGCGGCGTGCATCAGGGTGAGGAAGGTTATCGTGATGTTTATGTCAACGATATCGCTGAGGCTGTGCTGATGGGGAGTGCCCCTTATAACTACCCGGCTGGATCGGTCATTGTGAAGGAGCAGTTCGCCAGCAAGTCTGATTGGGAAGAGGGCCGCAAACCAAGCCACACAGTCAGTGTGAAAGTAGCTGCGTCTGATTCGTTGTCAAAAGACAACTGGATTTGGGCTGATAGCTACAAGGGTACGGCTGGCGAAAGCGCCTTTTGCTCTGGTTGCCACTCAATCGCTGCCAAGGACGACTACGTCTTTACACACGGTGATTTCTTAGCGACTCAGTAGTTTACAAGTCAGGCCATGAGCGCTCGGCATTTGCCGTACGCTCATGGTTTTTTACGATTCAAAACATCTGCATTTGAGCGTCTGTAATAGCTGAGAAGCTGGTATCGAGAAATTGCAAGATGCCATCTGCAGCCGGTGCCAATTGTTTGTCTATATAGTGCTGATAGTCGGGTAATGATTCCAACGCATCCACAGGCTCGGGTCCGTTTCTGGTAATCAAGTAGCGAATGGAACGACCGCTTTTTGGTAACTTCCTCGCGGCCTGGATATGCGGCGGAACATTTTTTTGATATTCGTCCAGTGCGCGCCGAATACGTTTCTTATAAACCAGCTGCGCATCGAGTTCGCCTGAGCGTAGGGCATCTGCGGTATCGCGTACGAAATCTTCAAACGGAAGGTCGCGGAATACGCGCCTGAATAATTCTCGCTGAAAATCGCGTGCAAGCGGGGTCCAGTCAGTACGTGCTGCCTCCAGCCCTTTCACAACCAGTTTGTCGCCATCGGCGCTTGCAATTAAGCCTGCGTAGCGTTTCTTGCTGCCCGTTGGCATTCCGCGCACCGTGGGCATCAAGAATCGTGTGTAATGAGTTTCGTACTCGACTTCTAGGTGCGAGGTAATATCAAACTCTTCTCGCAATTGACGATCCCACCATTGGTTTAACGAATTCATAAGCTCGTTCCCAATGCGTTTGCAAGTTGATTTTGCGTCATTTTTTTCTCCGACTAAAACGAAGACAGAATCAGTGTCACCATAAATGACGGAATAGCCTTGATCTTCAATCCAGTCGCGGGTCTTCGTAATGATTTCATGGCCGCGTCGTGTGATGCTGGACGCGAGTTGCTGACTATAAAATCGGCAACCCGTTGTTCCGAGTACTCCATAGAACGAGTTCATGATGATCTTGATGGCTTGAGATAGCGCTGCGTTGTTTGTCCGTTTTGCCTCATCGCGGGCAGCCCATAGTTCTTCAATGAGGCCTGGCAGTATGTGATTTTCGCGCGAAAACAGTGCATCTACGAAACCTGGAAGGGGATTCTCACCCGGGTTGGCAAGGCCCATAGGGTCAATAAAGAATGTGCGAATAATGCTTGGGTACAAGCTTTTGAAATCCAGCACAAGAACGTTCTGATATAAACCGGGTAAGGAATCCATGACGTAGCCGCCGGGGCTTCCAGCACCTTCATGACGATTGTTTACATCGGGTGCTACATATCCCGCCCTATGAAGGCGAGGAAGATACAAATTGTCGAAGGCTGCAACCGAGCCGCCTAACCGGTCCAGCGATAATCCAGTGAGGTTTGCCCGCTGTATGGCGAACTCTAAGAGTTTAGCTTTGACGAAAATTTCGTTGACCAGTGTACAGTCGCGAATGTTGTAATCAGCAAGTTGCGGTTTGTCGTGTTGAAACAGGCGATTTATTTCCGCTACCTTGTCTTGATCTGACGTTATCAGTTTTCCAACGCCCAACAGTTCGTGAGATACGTTATCCAGTGAAAAACTTTCGAACGACCAAAAGCCTGCTTTTAATAAGTCGATACCATCTAGTACTGCTCGCCCGGGGACTCGAGCGATTCTCGGTGATCCAGGGTTTCCAGGTTGTAAAACAGCTGCTGTTTCTCCACCGCGCCCAAGGCGAAAAGCGATACCCAATGAGCGGCATTTTTGATCAATGAAGTTAAGGTCGAAGTTAACAACTGCCCAGCCGCTGATAATGTCTGGATCAATGTGTTCAATCCAGTCAAAAAAAGAATTGAGCAGAGTTTTCTCATCGCGAGCATAGATGAGCTCATACCCTTCGCGCGTTTCATCTTCTGACTCACCAATCATGAATACAACCGCAGCCGCATTATGTTCGTCGTGCCCGGGCATCTGCGCGGCAGCAACGGAATACAGCGTACGGGAGTGCCCGCGTGTCTCAATGTCTATAGCGACAGTATTGAACTGTGGATGGAAATTTCCAGCCTGAACCCTTGGGTTTTTAGCCAGCAGGTAGTGACGTTTGTTAATTAGAGGCCCTTCGATAGTAATGGGTGCTTTAGCAAATCGCTCCATGAGAAATCGATCGGCAGGCTTAACGTCGGACTCGCACAGGGGGAGGTCTGTGCTGCGCAATTGTTGTAAATCCCGCTGCTGGCGGAAGTACAAACCGTCAACAGCCTGACCGTGAAGCAAACATAATGACAGGGGTTTTCGCGTTACATTGGGTGGTAGTTGGGCATCGACGTTTCGTTCAATAAAGCAAACGGACTGCTGCCCGCTGACAACGATGTGGATAGCCCCTTTCTCGGATGTGGCCCAATACGACAGTTCAACACCTTGCGGCGTATCCCGCCATTGTCGTGTCAACAGATAGGCATCTAAACTCATGCCCTTAGTGTACTTAAGCTAGCTTCCCTGGTTGTAAAATTTTGAAGGTGAAAGCTCGTGTACCATGGACTTTCTGCAAATCACCCCTGACCAAGGATTCCCAGGATTATGTTGCGCTATTTACCAGGTATCGTGCTAGTCCAGATAGTGACGTTTACGCTATTTTGGGTTAATCAAGGTGCCAGCATAGAGCAGTTGCTACTGCGTGTCGGCCTGCCTGCGGTGATGTTTAGTGCCGTAACTGCGTTGTGGTTATCGCTCATAGGGCGCATGGATGCCGAACAGCGAAACAGTGCTCTGCGAGAGCAGCATGCGGAAGAGCGTATGCAGTTAAATCGAGAAATTGAGCGAGTGCGCTCAGAAGCACTCCAGGAGGCGAGTGCCGACAAAGCTCAATTATTAGAAAGAGCTCATACAGAGAGAGAGCGTTTGGTCCGACAGACGCACAAAGAGATCATGAAGCAAGAACGCAGCGCCAGTCGCCGTTCGAATTTGAAGGTGGGTCTCGCCTTTATGGGGCTTACAGGCTTCGGTGTACTAATGCTAGTCACACAGTTCATGACCTTGGGTTTACTGACCATAACAACTGCCTGCGGTGCCATGGGCGGGTATCTTTTACGTTGGAAACAGAGCAAGCAAGTTATGGATCGATTGGCAAAATTGCCTGAGAATCCAGACCCGCGTGTCCTGCCAGCGCCTGCTAAACATACCGAAGCCTCAACAGATGAAACGTTATCATTGCCAGACTCAAAACGGTTTTAATACGCCTCAGCTGAATCAGCATGATCGGCGTTTTTCTATCGAACTTAGCGCCTGCTACGCTTAGTCAAGCAGTTTCTCGCGTTGATAAAGTCTTGCTGCAAGCCATAACAAAATTGCCGTTGCGCTGAGCGTGCCAACCACCGACAAAACGATGTGCAAAGATGGTATTGAATCGCCTAAGACAGCGCTCTCTAGAAGTTGATATTGGCTGAGCATAGGCAGCGGCATCGACACTAGCGTCGAGCGTATATTCAAAAACTGTAGAAGAAAAAATGGGGCCATCGGAATGACCATCAGCAAGCCCAGATACGTTTGTGCCTCTTTCGTACTGCGCGTAACAGCTGATACTGAGATAAGCAGTGCTGATATAAACGGAATGAGGGGGCTCACAAGCAAGAACGCCTGAGTCACTGTGGCTCCGTCAAACCGCACCTGCCCACCCATCAGCTCGACCGGGAAAAATTTGAACAGCGTATAGATGCTCAGCGCTGTAAGAAGGCTGGATAGAAGAACGAAGCACACCGTAGCCGCGTATTTTCCCATAACAACCAGGGTTCTAGATAAAGGAAGGCTCAGAAGGGGTTCTAACGATTGGCGTTCTCGCTCTCCTGCAGTGGTGTCTATCGCCAGATAAAAACCGCCCATAACCATCGACATGATAAAAAGAAATGGCAGTATGGAGGCGAGTAGCTGTCCGTTCGCACCTTCGTTTGAAACGTCACTTTCTACCACGTTAAGGCTGTCGAAAACTGAAGGGTCAATACCGCGGTGTTGCATGCGCAAATTACTAAGTGTCTGCTCATAGAGATTGAGAATTGTGTTGACACGTCTAGCCGCTTTAACTGAATCTTTGTTGGCATTGTTGACGTGCAGAGTTAGCGGGGCAGGTGCACCGTCTCGTAGTGCCTGTCCGAAATCATCGGTAATTTCTAAGACAACGAGTGTCTCACTCCTACGAACGCTGGACTGTATATTCTCTGGTGCATCGATAACATCGATATTGTTGCTGTATAAAAATTCTATCAACGTCGGCGCTTTATCAGCGTTTGCAACGCTGAGCGTTGTGACTTGATCAAAGTCTATGGAGAGTTGCTTGAAGCTTGCGACCAGCGATCCACCTAGCAGCAAAGGCAGGAGCACGGGGCCGAACAGCAGAGCGTAAAAAACCGTTTGCCTATCGCGTAGGTTGTCAACAATTTCCTTTAGCATGATGATAAACAAACTCATTCATCATCTCCCTGACTCAGTGCTTGTGTAGCATTGACGAATGCGTCTTCTAAGTCTGTCTGACCGGTTCGTTCCAATATCTCATTTAAGCTACCTTCCATTGCCACAGTGCCGTCAGAGATAATGGCAATGTGATCGCATAGAGCCGCCACTTCTTGCATGATGTGGCTTGAGAAAAGGATACAGTGCCCCTCTGCAGCTAGTTGCCTAATGATATCGCGTAGCCCACGAGTCGCCATGACGTCTAATCCGTTGGTCGGTTCGTCCAACATGATGGTCTGGGGCCGATGAACTAAAGCACGTGCAAGTGCCACTTTGGTCTTTTGGCCCTGTGAAAATCCATTTGCGCGCCTATCCGCAAACTTCGTCATCGTCAGTTGCTCAATCAGCTCACCGCTACGCTGTAACGAATCCTTGCGGCTTAGGCCACACAGTCTTGCATAGTATTGGATGTTCTCTCTTGCCGTCAGACGAGGATAAATGCCTGCGTTATGCGGCATAAATCCAAGGTGCTGACGAACCTGCAATACGTGTTTGCTGACATCGTGCCCATCGATGCTGGCGGTTCCCGTCTCGGGCTTGACTAACGTCGCCAGCATTCGCAAGGTAGTTGATTTGCCGGCTCCATTGGGACCTAGCAGGCCGGTTATGCATCCATCGTCAGCATTAAAGCTCACTGAATTAACAGCAACAATTCGTTGTTCATTAGCTGGCTTTCTACCAGACGCACCAACGCGCTTAAAGCTCTTGTATAACGCTTCGGCGACTATCATGGCAACGGCCCATTGGCGTCAATGAAAAACGGGGTGGCTCTCAGACGATTTAAGCATTCAACGTTTAAGTTGTTGACAGCACCTGCGCTGATGAATTGAGCCAGCAGTACCGGCATACAGCCAAAAGGTGCTTGCATATGCCCTTGATGCGAATTGACGATATGTCGGGAGTTAGTCAAATGCTCTGCAACAGTATTTCCATAAGAAGGTGGTGTGATCGGATCAGCATCACCGGATAGAATAAGTGTCGGAACGTCTGATATAACAGGGTCCTTAAAATCATCGTCAATCTGACCAGCTGGCCATTGTTCACAGCTGGCCATCAAAGACTGAATAACGCCTTCTCCAAGATAAGTGTCTGCGTCGTTTCTGGAACTATTTTTATCGACAAACGGTGCATCCTCTGTGCAAATTACTGCGTGGTGCATGCCGGTTGCCAAAGTATTGCCGAGTGACTGGGTTTGCAGCATTGTCTGCCGAGCCAATGGAGCGAAGTTGTCGTTGACGATGGCATCGTGCAGCATGGAAGGCAGTATGGCAGCAGTCTGTGCGCTATAGGACATTAAGCGAATCGTTACCGCCAGATGCTGGCGGGTGAATTCCATGCTGGACAATTTGCCCGATGCCACGTCTTCGAAGCTTATGTATCTTGGGGATGCTTCGAGCGACTCAAGCAGTTCCATGGTGGCACCCGCTAAATGTCCGAATGCTTCATTGCAACCTATATCTTTAGTGCAACGCTCAAAAATTAGGTCCAATGCGCGTTGTGATAGCTGTGCTATCTCCGGACCGAGTGAAATGTCAGGTGGTACGACGGCATCTAAGATCAGTGTTCTCACAGCGTCCGGGTAGCGGCGCAGGTAGTGAAGTGCTACGCGAGTACCATAAGAGATTCCGTACATATTCCACTGGCTGATTCCCAAGGCTTTGCGAACCTGTTCCAGATCATGAACAGCCATACTGGTGGTGAACCAAGTCGGGTCGTAGTCCAATGTATCCAAGCATTCTTTGGATTGAGCTGACGTTTGGGCATCATCAACTTCAAAGGATAAGCCCATGGAATCGGATGCCTCTTCGCACAAGAGCTTGGCTGAACTGCCTGTGCCTCGTTGGTCTATCAGAATGACATCATGATTCTGCATGATGTGTCTGAAAGCAAATGATACGCTCGGGAAGGTCTCAATGGCAGATTGACCGGGTCCACCGGCAATCAACGTAAACGCATCATGTCGCTCAGATTGCCGTCTAGCTGGAATTCGGGCAATGGCTAGCTCTAGGCTGGCCTCATCTGAGTCTGCATTTGAGTTGGCATTTAATGGAACTTCAAGAGTTGCGCACTGAGCGATAAGGGCCGTTGCCCCAGATCCTATCGTGCATTCTCTGAATTCCAAATCCGAGTCGAGCGACTTTTCTCCAGCGGCATGTAACCAACCAGAGGCAATAGCACAAGTGCATGCCAAGAGGAGTGTGGTACAGCGGCCTAGAGGTGACGCCAGATAGCGTGCTTTCAAGTGTTCCAATGCCTTTGGGGGACTGTTACGCGAATAGGTGAACTTCGTGCAAAGGCCGAGCCATCGCAACACGTACAAAGCTGTCTGCTGGTTTCAGAAAGTAACGTGATTAACGCTGGCTTGTTGGATGTGGAGGTTTCAGTGGCCTGAGCGGGCCTGAAAAGGTATTAGAGCTCCTCCAAAACATCCTCTAGCTGCCGTCTGGCATTGCCGACCCAGTCATCGCGTTCTATGCGACCCGGAACAATGGACAAGGCACCTGCTATTTTCTCTATTTCGTGACTTTTCAGCTCAGCTAATTGCGCGTAACTGGTTATTCCTAACTCGTTAAGTGCCTTTTCGGTAACAGGACCAATACCGAAAATCTGCTTTAGATCGTCTCTGTGCTCTACTGGCTCAAAGAGACTGGTGTTGTCGTTGCTACCATCGAGAAGCGGATCGTCTGAGGCATCGATATCCAACTCGCGTTGCAGCTCATCACCCACTTCCATAACTTCGTCGAAAGGATCTTCGTTGTCGTCGTCAACGTCAATGAGTTCGTCTGAATCGTAGGCGAATTCTTCAAGATCATTTTCCGATTCTTCTTCGGAGTCGAGCATATCGAAATCTTGATTTTCTACACTGTTGGGATCTTCTTCGGCTTCTAAAGAGTCAGCATTTATTTCAATTGGAGCAGATGCCCAGCTGTGATGAGACCGAGCGTTACTAATGGCGACCTCGGAGGCTTTGTTAAGGCTGTTGATGAGTTCCTCAGCTGGGCTGGAAACGATGGTGGCATCTAGTAGCTCTAAAGGTTCGGAGGCTGAATCATCCAGATCTAATTCAGTGTCTTCATCTGTATCAGGAAAATCATTCTCGGAACTGCGAAATTGTTGTGCATCTGACGTCTTTTGCTTGCGGATGTTGTCGAGTTCAACTTTAACCTTCGTGTAGGCCTGCTCGCGGTCAGTGATTGATTTAAGTCGGCTAGATAGAGCCTGGTTCTCTGCACTTAAATCACGAACTTTCGCTTCATGTTTCTGCATCATTTGTCTCACTAACAATTGAGACTTTTCAAGGTTTGTGTTGAGAAACGGAATTTGCTGGTTTTCTTGTCTCAAGGCTGCTATTTCAGATTTACTACGTCTTTCCAGTTCATCGTAATCGTCTGAAAGCATCGAGACATCTGATTCGGCTTGAGCTATTTGATTGTGCGCTTTGGCCAGTGCATGACGATGATCGTCTAAACGTCTGGCATAACTCGCACGATGGATCAGCCAGCCAATAGCAGCGCCCACTATGCCTGCTAGAGCGAGGGCCACAAACATTTGAGCAATTAAGTAAATCACGATAGTTCTCGCACGGGTTGGACCTTAGTCGAGGTAGCTGATTTCGATGCGCCGGTTACGGGCCCGGCCTGCATCCGTAAAATTGTCATCAATCGGTTGTGTTGAGCCATATCCCTTGGCGATCAGTCTATTGTCAGATATCCCTCTGGCAATTAAATAGTTAGCTACTGCCTGAGCGCGCTCTCGGCTAAGCCGAAGGTTCACAGACTCAGGACCTGTGTTGTCTGTGTGCCCTTCAATACGAACCCGAGTATCAGGGTTGCTGGCCATTAAGCGCGCCAGTTGGTTCAATGCTGCATCGCTAGCCTGTGTAAACGACGAGCTGCCAGGCTCAAAAGCGACGCTTGCGGTGTTAATCCGTGATAACGAGGTTAGGAAGTTTTGTCGCTGGGCGAGGGTGTCTGCTACCGGATCAATAATGGTGACTCTGTCTGTGACCCGCCTTACCCCTTCGATTTGCTCGATACCCGCTAATAGGTTTGCTAAAGACTTCTGTTTCTCAATGTTACCGGATACGGTGAGGTCTCTCCCACTAGCTGAAATGGACAGTTCGCCGAAGCCTGCATTGCGAACAAATTGCTGGGCACTATTCTGCAGTTGCTTCGGGATAGATTGCAATTGTTGAGCTAGACTCACGATAAGGCAGATACCTGCAGTAAGCGCTACTAGCCACGGCCAGATACTGAGCCGCTGAGTCTCGGGTAGTTCTAAGTTGAGCGCTTGCTGGGTCATCAGGCCAATAATAACACCAAGAGCCTAGGAACAGAATGCTGTGTAGCCTCTGTAGCACGCAATATTTTATTGGGGTGTTCAAGTGACGTAATACCGTCACCTAGTGCGTCTGTATGCTAACTGGCGGGGCCTGAAGCCTCATTACTGCTTTTCAGTTTGGCCAATCGGCGCGAGTCACGATTGGATACTCTCCTTACCACATCTTGTGCATCACTAACGCCTCGATCTTCAAAGACCTCTATCGTCTGCAGTGCGTTGCGTTCAATGAGTTCATCGTTGGTCTGTTTTATCGCTTTGATTGCAGGTAAAGCCGATTCCCAAAGTTTTATTTGCGCTGTTGCTTTGCGGGCAAGAGAGGCAGCCTTAACTGCATTCTCATGAGACTTAACGGCCTTCAATCGCAAGTACGATTCGTCAATGTAGTGTTTCTTACTTTGAGTGATCATCAATTGACGCAAAATTTTTACTTGTTCTTTTGACTCATGTAGTTGTCTAAGAGCTTTTTGCAGCATGCGCTCATTACGATCGGCTTCAGCGGCCTCCGCTTTTAATGCGTTCACACGAGACTTAAATTCAAGCATCTCAAGTGACTTGGTGTTGAGTTCATTGAGGGCTTCACGCTGGACAGCTCGCCCGCGCTTGCCACCTAGCCATAAGCCAAACAGCAGACCGAACAATCCGACTAATAGAAACTGCCAAAACACGCAAATGTGCTCCCGGGTGGACGTCTCCAACAAGCCTGCCGAATAAACTTCGGGCGTCAGAAACCGCTGGGTGCATCATACAAAAACGATGGTTCGCAAATAGCGGGGGCGGATTAAACCGTTAGTTGCATCACGAATAACGGGCAATTTTCTCAAATATTCTTGAACCACGTTCGATTGACGTATTCTGTGTTTTCCGCAGCGTGATCTAAGCCAAGCCTCCAGATTAGATCTGCATAGCAATTTTTGGATAAATTTTGGATACAAACGATTACACCCGACGAATTCGTTACGCTCTTCAGCTCGATGATGCTGAAGCACTCAGATTAATCACTATGGGCGGACTTAGTGCATCGCTTGGCGATGTCGAGGCATGGCGCAGTAAAGAGAGTGATGCGCAATATAAGCTGTGCCCTGATGAGGCCGTTTTGGCATTGCTCAATGGCCTCGTGCTAGATCGACGTGGACCTCCACCCGCTGACGGCAAGGCAAGGCTGGAAGAACCTCTGAGCAACAACCTAATTTTGAAGCAATTGAGAATCGCGTTAACGCTGCGTACTGACGATGTGTTTGACGCAATACAAGCCGGTGGCGGGAAATTGGGAAAGAGCGAAGTGGGTGCCTTTTTTCGGAAACCCGATGCTCGTAATTATCGAAAATGCGGTGATCAAGTCATGCGCTGGTTTCTCGCGGGACTGGCCGCAAGCCGCGACTGAGCCGAAAAGTTAGGTTCTCGCTAGACAAAATATTTGTTACATTGATCCGGTGATTGCTGCATTCTGCCGGCTTTGGGTCCAACCATAATGCCTGTTGCAGTCAATTCTCGGAAGAGATTGAGCTGTTTTGATAACGTTTTTCGTTCGATAAACCTCAGTCTCTTAAACCACTTGATAATATCGAAAATAGGATTTTTAAATGAAAACTCGTTTAGCGTTAACCGGTGGCTTGTTAGCCGCTGGATTGCTGGCTGGTGCAGCTCAGGCACAACAGCAATTTATTTCAATTGGTACTGGTGGGGTAACAGGTGTTTACTACCCAACTGGCGGAGCCATTTGCCGATTGGTAAATAAGGGCCGAAAGGAGCATGGTATTCGTTGTTCCGCTGAGTCCACGGGTGGATCGGTGTACAACATCAACACGGTTCGTGCAGGTGAATTAGAGTTTGGCGTTGCTCAGTCAGATTGGCAACATCATGCTTACAACGGAACTTCCAAGTTTGCCGATCAAGGTAAATTTGAAGAACTACGAGCCGTTTTTTCAGTGCACCCAGAGCCGTTCACGATGCTTGCGCGTAGCGGAAGCGGCATCAACACTTTTGAAGACCTCAAAGGTAAGCGTGTAAACGTCGGCAACCCAGGTTCCGGTCAGCGTGCAACTATGGAAGTTGTCATGGATGCCTACGGTATCTCTCTCGATGACTTCGCGGTTGCCTCCGAACTGAAAGGTTCTGAAATGGCACAGGCCCTTTGTGATGACAAGATCGATGCAATGATCTACACCATCGGCCATCCAGCGGCTGCTGTTACTGAAGTCACGAATACCTGTGGTGTTGACTTTGTTGATGTTAAAGGAGAGGCGATTGACGGTTTAATTGCTGATAACCCTTTCTATCGTACAGCCACTATTCCAGCTGGCATGTACAAAGGTCAGGAAGCCGATGCAAGCACCTTCGGTGTTGGCGCGACATTCGTTTCATCGGCAAACGTTCCTGATGAAGTGGTTTATGTGGTCGTAAAAGCAGTATTCGATAACTTTGAAGATTTCCGAAAGCTGCACCCGGCGTTTGCTAACCTGAACGAAGAGCAAATGATTTCCGACGGTCTGTCCGCACCATTACATGATGGCGCTGTTAAATACTACAAAGAACGCGGCTGGATGTAATTTAGCTGTGCATTTAAAAGCATTTTTGCTTTTTGATGGTCTCGCGGCTTAAAAGCATTGAGTCGTTACAGCGGCCGGCAGACATAAGTTTGCCGGCCGCTTATTAGTTGTATCCAACAGTAATACTATGACGCAGTCAGGAGAACTACGCCTATGAGCGCCACCGCTTCCGAAGCTAAGCCTATGACTGAGCCATCAGCCGATCTTGAAGCATTCACATCGATCGATACCGGTGGACGCAGCCCAGGTGGAAGTCTGGGTTTTTTTATCGCGTTTGTAGCTTTTAGCTGGAGTGCATTTCAGCTTTATGTTTCTTCTGCGTTGCCATTTTGGATCGCTGAAAATCTTGGTGTAAACCTGATATTCAATGGCACTGAAGTTCGCATCATTCATTTAGCTTTTGCGATGGCACTAGCGTGTCTTTCCTACCCCTTATTCAAAAGCAGTTCTAAAACGACGATACCGGCTTATGACTGGTTGCTTATTGTCGGTAGTGTAAGTTGCTGCTTGTACTTAATCGTTTTTAAAGATGATATTGCGAATCGAGCAGGTCTACCAACCACCGGCGATATCATGGCCTCAGCTTTCGGGCTTATTCTCCTAGCCACAGCGGTATTCCGATCCTTAGGACTACCGATGTTGATCGTTGCTGGTGTATTCGTGTTCTATGTCTTCTTCGGCCACGCTGAGTTTCTACCAGATGTTGTCCAATGGAAGGGCGCTTCCTTTGGCAAAGCTATGTGGCATTACTGGATGCAAACCGAGGGTGTTTTTGGTGTTGCGCTGGGTGTCGCCTCATCGATGATTTTCTTGTTCGTGTTGTTCGGTGCGCTACTGGAGCAAGCTGGGGCAGGCAACTACTTTATTCAACTAGCCTTTGGATCCTTAGGTCATTTCAGAGGCGGTCCGGCGAAAGCGGCGGTTGTGGCCTCGGCCTTGAGTGGAATTTATTCTGGTTCCTCTATTGCCAACGTTGTTACAACAGGCACATTCACTATTCCGCTGATGAAACGTACCGGATTCTCTGCTGAGAAAGCGGGTGCTGTTGAAGTTGCTTCATCAACTAACGGGCAGCTGACGCCTCCAGTTATGGGAGCCGCTGCATTTCTCATTGCAGAATTCACGGGAATTTCATACCCAGAGGTCATTAAGCACGCATTGTTGCCCGCGTTAATTTCCTATATCGCCCTAGTGTACATCGTACATTTGGAGGCGCTCAAATTAGATTTAAGTGGCCTGCAAAAACCACCTTCGCACGTCACGGCTATGCAAAAGCTTATTGGTTTTTTGTTTGGTTTCTTAGCCTTCGTTGCTCTAGGCGGCATGGTCTACTACGGTTTGGGTTGGGTTTCTACAGCTTTTCCAGGCATGACGTTTTGGGGAGCCGCCGCAATCTTCCTGGTGGCCTACCTGATTTTGATTGTTATTAGTGCACGTAGGGATGACCTAAAATTGGATGATCCTGATTCGGCTATGTTGGAATTGCCACGACCGGGTGAAGTGGCGATGACTGGGCTCTACTACTTGCTGCCCATCATCATTCTTTTGTGGTGCATTCTAATCGAACGCCTCTCGCCTGCGCTGTCCGCGTTCTGGGCATCGATGGCGATGATCTTTATTGTTGTTACCCAACACCCTTTGAAGCACATGATTCGGGGTAGTGCTGCCAGTACCAGTGCTAGTTTTAGTGAAGCTTTTAAACAAGGGTTCCAAGACTTTGGTGACGGCATGGTCAATGGTGCGCGAAGCATGGTACCGATCGGTGTTGCCACGGGTGTTGCCGGTATCATCATCGGCACAGTCTCCTTGACGGGTGCACATCAGGTCATCGGGGAATTTGTAGAGTTTCTCTCTGGTGGTAGTCTCATCGTCATGCTACTGCTGGTCGCCGTCATGAGTTTGCTGTTAGGCATGGGCTTGCCGACGACTGCCAACTACATTGTTGTATCTTCTTTAATGGCACCGGTTATTGTGTCAGTCGGTGCTCAGCAAGGATTGGTGGTGCCGTTAGTGGCAGTGCATATGTTTGTGTTTTATTTTGGCATTCTGGCCGACGATACACCTCCGGTCGGGCTGGCAGCTTTTGCTGCGAGTGCTATTTCAGGTGGTAATCCAATTAAGACAGGTTTGCAAGGATTTGCGTACGACATCAGAACCGCACTGCTACCATTTTTGTTTATCTTCAACACAGAGCTGTTGCTCATAGATGTCTCTCTTGGCAAAGCAGTTTTTGTGTTTATCGTGGGTGTCATCGCGATGATGCTTTTTGCAGCTGCCACGCAAGGTTATTTCATGACCCGAAGCCGAGTCTGGGAGTCGTTGTTGCTAATACTAGTAGCGTTCACGTTGTTCCGGCCGGGGTACTGGCTGGACAAGGTACAACCGCCGTATGATTTAGTACCGGCCAGTCAGATTCTTCAAGTCGCTGAAAACTACCCAGTAGGTGAGCCCTTAAGGCTCCGTGTCTCTGGGCCGGATTTTGACTATCCGGATAAAATATCGCAAATTACCTTGTTGGCTGATTTGGGCGTGCCTGCCGATGGGCAAACTCGCTTAGAACAATCGGGGTTAACGGTACTTGTTGACGAGAGCGGTGCGGAACTGGAAGAGCCGTTTGCCGGTACTGCATTTTTCCAAACGCTTCAGATGTTTGATTTCTACGCTGATCCGGTTGTTCGCATTGATCAGGTGCAAATTCCGGCCGAACGGATAGCCAAAGAAGTTTTTTATATACCGGCCTTGTTTGTATTGGCGTTTGTAGTGTGGTTGCAGCGTCGTCGTCAAACAAAGCCTGCCTTTTTCGGTAGTTTCTAAAAACACACGTATTTGAGCTATATTCGGCTCCGTTTTTTTGTCGGGGCCGGGCTGTCCCGACGTGAACACCTGATTTTCAATTCTCTGTAAACAGAAGCTATATTCGCATGTCTGAAGAAACGCTCATTATCGACGAGAACAGAGTGGTATCGATGCACTACCAACTCGCCAATGGGTTCGGGGAGCTTATAGATAGTTCTCAAGGTGATTTGCCGTTGGTTTACATGCACAACACCAATGCGTTGCTGCCAAGCCTTGAAAGGGAGCTCACCGGCAAACGGGCGGGCGAGCAGGTATCCGTCACCATCTATCCGGAAGATGGCTATGGGTATGCCGACGAAGAGCTTATTGCCGAATGGCCGAGAGAATCAATTGAGAAAACGCAGGAACTCATTATCGGCATGCGCTTTAAGGCACTGAGCAAAGAGGGTGAATCTCAGTTGGTCACGCTCACTGAAATACGTGAAGAAACCGTTGTACTGGATGCGAATCATCCATTGGCAGGGCAGGTCTTAAATTTTACAGTCGCCATCGTCGATGTGAGAGATCCCACGAACGAGGAGTTGGAGAAAGGCTTTGCATCAACTACCAATGTTCAGTCTGCTGGCGGGAATCAATCAGTTTAAGTGTTTGCGTACTTGTAAGGGGCGTATGCACAGTATGCGAGTCACCTGCGTATAGGCAGATGCTCTAGGAAGCCTTTTTGAAGCCGTTTTCATCATTGATGTCTTTTCGCCGTTCAAGTTTTGCGCTTAAGTTTTCCAGCGGTGTAGGCATTGACAGACCGTAGCCTTGGGCCAAATCTATTTTAAGTTCTTCAAGACTTTCCATGACGGATTCATCTTCAACAAATTCCGCGATAGTTTTTGCACCCACAGTATGACCCATCTGATTGATAGCAGATACCATATTGCGATCCATTGAATTAGTTGCAATATTTCGAATTAGCGTTCCATCGATTTTAATGTAGTCAAATGAAAGCTTTTTGAGGTAGCTGAAATTTGAATAACCGGCACCGAAGTCGTCCAGTGCAAGCTCACAACCCAAAGCTCTTACGCTATCGATGAAGTCACTTACATGATCGAAATTTCGGAAAATAGCCGATTCGGAAATTTCGAAAGCAATTTTTCTGGCATCCAGTTCTGGCTCCTTCAGCCTCGAAACAATGTATTTCACGAAGTCGACATCTGCCAAGGAATGACCGGACAAATTAATCAATACTCTGGGTGTGGTGTACGTATTTTGGGTATCTTTAAGCCAAGCAATGGTGTTATTAAACACCCATTGATCGATCTCGGTCATGATGTTGTATTTTTCGGCAATGGGGATGACTCGCGTAGGAGAATACAGCTCTCCGTTCTCGCCGCGTATTCGTAATAAAATTTCGCAATGTGACATCGGCGCAGGGTGACTCAGCACGTCGTAAATTGGTTGATAGAACAACGAGAGGCGTTCCTCTGCAAGTGCCTTACGGATGGCCTGAATGCCTGCGAGGTTGTTACGATATTGAACGACATCGTTATCGTTATCCTGAGTGATGTGCACGCGATTACGACCCGATTGCTTAGCTACGTAACACGCTGAGTCAACATCTGCTAGCACACGCTCCATGCTCTCCTCTTCACCACTTATAGGGGTGACACCGATGCTTAAGCTTACCGTGAAACTTTGAGTTTCATAGTGAAATGTGAAATCACAAACAATTTGTCGTAAATCTTCCGCAAGCTTTCTAATGTCATCGAAAGACTTACCTTGTGCGATGATGGCAAACTCATCACCCCCAAGGCGGGCGAATAGATCGCCGCGACGTAGTCGGTCATTCATCAACTGGGTTAGCTGAATTAACAGCTGATCGCCAGCATGATGACCACAGCTGTCGTTGACCATCTTGAACCTGTCAAGATCGATATATAGCAAACCATGCGCATTAGGCGAGCGCTCTGCTAAATTGATGGTGTGCTTGAGATGATGTTCAAAGGAACGTCGATTATGAAGTCCAGTTAGATCATCATGGTTCGCCAAATGTGCGATACGTTGGTTAGCATTCGCTACTCGCGAAATAACAATACCCGAGATAGCCAGACACACTGCGAATGTTGCTATAACGATAATTACTAATAGTCTTCGGGTTTCCTTATACGTATCCTGATTCGCCATCAATGCTTCGATAGACAGGTCTTTCTCAAGCGTGACCAAGTCGTTCAGCTGATTGAGAAGGACAAGTTCCTGGAGCTCCAGCTCGGTGAGGACCTTGTCCATCGAATCATGATCTTGCTTTATTGCATAGATATGCCGGTTGGTCGCGCCTAGCGCGATTGCCACGCGATCGTAGGTCTCATCTATTTGGTTAAGTATGATTTGTTCGCGTTCATTCGCTCCTAGAGCCAACAGGGCCGAACGAGCGCTTTGATAATCGTTTGTATGATTGATTAGTTTGTCAAAAATTTTATGACGCTTCAGCGGATCGCGAGAACGTATGAGTTCGCGCATGGTATTGGATCTGACCCGCACGACATCGCGCATCCTATAAGCTCGAGCTGTTTTTTGCTCGGTGTTCTCAATTAGCTGAGACATGCTGTTGTTCACGTTCTGCAGGGTAGACATGGAAAGCCATGTCACCAACAACATCAGTGAAAAGACCGCCATAAAGCCCATACCGATAAGGGCTTTTGTGTGGTCCTTGTGAGCGATATTAAGGCTCATCAGGATTATTCGATGCCTTGTTCTACAATCGCGGACACAGCAAAACCCTTGAGCGCGTGCGCTGGGGTATGAGTCAGGTTCCTGACTTTATCTGGTGTCTTATAGTGCATTTATAGTGATATCCGCAATTTTTCTAGACCGTCCGTGGTCGCTTATTAATTTGTTATAGAGACAGTATCGGCTCGAATTCGAATCGGTTGACCATTTTCGGCAATGCAGGAAATCCGTTTGCGAGGAGATTGGACGGGTAAACAAGATAGTGTTCCGTTATGGACACGGAACTGTGAGCTATCCGAATGTTTTTACGTTCAAATGAGACTTAGATGGCGTATTAAACTGGTGCGCCGAGTAACTTATGCGAATAATCCATGCACCCAATACTGAGTACTTTGGTGACGCAGACGGTAAACCCAGTAATATGCGCCACTTTTGGAGCTGGCAATAAAGTAATCCCGTCGGACATCAGTTTCATCCCACCAACCGTTCTCTATTCTCTCGGGTAACGTGTGTAACGTCATATCCTCATTTAGGGGACGTGGTTCACGTAGCAGCCACACAGGTCTGGCAGGCCATTGCTCAGGAGGATGCTGTTGTTCAAGCAGGGCAGACATCCAGGCCTTTTCAGGCCGATGATCATTGCCCGGTTGGGCGGTATATAAAGCATCTTTACCCAGGCGAGCCACTAATTTATCCAACACTTGTTCAATGCTATTGCTCTGCGCCCGGCTTTTTTGAAAAAGATCACCTCCTTCGCGTGTCAGGCTGGCTAGCTCGGT
>JBGCGD010000011.1:0-224251 GCA_045110515.1 Granulosicoccus sp.
GACATCACTATGGATGTATCCGCCATTTGAATTGATGTTGTCATCAGCAAGTGCCCGGCTGTAGCGAGTGCACCGATGAGGAACAGCCAGAGAAGTTGTTCTATTGTGGGTGTTTGCCACACCATGAGGGCAGGCCATATAGATAACGCAACCAATGTAATACCCATCCAACTCACAATGCTTGTGGGTGTCTCAGTCTTGGAAAGATGTTTGACAATGGTTAAGGATAAACCCCAGGCAATTGATGTTAAGAGCACGAGTATTGAAAAGACGTTAAACCCCTCTGCAGAGGGTCTGAGTACAACGTACACGCCAACAAGTCCGACAACGATCGCAGCTGTGCGTCTCCAACGCAGCATCTCACCTAAGAATAACCAGGCACTGACGGTAGCGAAGATGGTTGTACTGAAACTTAATGCAGTTGCATTGGCTATAGGTACTTTAGATAGTGCGTAAAACCAACCCAGCATTGCGATCACCCCAACACCTGCTCGAATCATATGCAGCTTCGGGTGTTGTGTTTTAAGTGAGCTTAATCCGGCTTTTAACAACAAGGGTAAAACGACAACCAAACCAAAAAGGTTGCGAAAGAAGACAATAATGAACGGGTGCATATCAGAGCTTAAGAGTCTGACCAGCCCGTGCATAGATGCGAGCATAACCGTGGCGCCAAGCATGAATATCACAGCGCGAGTTGTCGTACTCTGCACATCAGATGTCATTGAATAGGGAAGTCCTTGGAGTGATGGCCTCGCAACACAGCTATTGTGCGGAATGCTCAGCCAAAGCCCATTCTACATGTTCTCGGACTAACGCCGAGGTGTCGTCTTCGCGCTGCTTAAGCGCGCTTACAATGGACTCATCTGTTGGAGCATTGCCAAGAGCTACTGCGATGTTTCGAAGCCAACGTTCGTAGCCAATTCGATAGATAGGACTGCCCGCCATACGATCCTTAAACTCTGCTTCAGTCCAGGAAAATAGGTTGACCAGACTTTCTGCATCCAGTTTGTGTCTTACGGCAAAATCTGATTCTTGGGTATCATTGGAAAACTTATTAAACGGACACACCAGCTGACAATCATCGCAGCCGTAAATTCTGTTGCCCATTGCTTTACGAAATTCAAAGGGTATTGAGCCTTTCAACTCTATCGTGTGATACGAAATGCAACGCCGTGCATCAACTTTATAGGGCGCAACGATGGCATCTGTGGGACAAGCCTGTATGCAAGCAGTACAACTACCACAATGAGCTTTCTCTAAAGGCGGATCGGTTTCCAGTGGTAAATCTGTGTACAGCTCGCCTAGAAAAAACCAGCTGCCCGCATCGGATGACAACAAGTTGCTATGCTTTCCAATCCAACCAAGTCCGGCTTTTTCTGCCAATGCTTTTTCTAAAACAGGCGCACTGTCAACAAAGGCGCGATAGCCGAAGTCTCCGTATTTTTCTGAAATTTTACGGGCTAAGGTTTGCAATCTATTTCTTAGCACCTTGTGATAGTCGCGACCCATTGCGTAACGAGACACATAAGCCAAGTCTGGAGAGTTAAGAATTTCAGTAGCATCAGCGGCATCAGGGGGGAAGTAGTCGAGCCTGACTGAAATGACGCGAATGGTCCCCTCAACCAAATCGGCAGGTCGGCTACGCAGAGTGCCGTGGCGCTCCATATATTCCATTTCACCGTGAAATCCATCTTTAAGCCAGTTGAGCAAGTGCGATTCATGCTCGCCTAATTCAGTATCGGTAATTGCGCAACGCGATAATCCCAATTGAGCCGCAGTGTGTTTTATAAACTGAGAAACCTCAGCGGGCTGAACAGGGTCAGTGGTCACAAAAAGTCGTTTTGAGTGGGGAAGTGGCCGTTCTTATAGTAAACGACTGTGCCTGCCTCTGCGCCCCATGATTGCCATGCCTCAACGGGATTTCTTATCCAACTACCCGCTGGGTAGTCACCATCGTCGTCATAGAGGACGCCGTTTAATACTAGAACCTCATCGCCCATGGGGTCTAGGCCCGGTCGAAACGATGCTCGTTGTGTCCATCGAATGAGCATAACGTTGCCCGTGCCATGACCGTGTAGCGGCATGACCTCAGTGCCGTCAGCCGGTCCGGGTAACCATCGCGATTCGTCGAAGGTGTTCATACGCCTTTGTTCTGCATCGCTATTCAACATTTGCCCAGCGGCTAAATACAAAAGGGCGGGTTCTTTAGCGTTCTCATTAGAGGCGGATGTATCAGACTCAGCTGGCAGGCAGCGCAGATTCAGTGTTTGTAGCTGCTCATCGCCGGTTAATGGCAGTCGCAGATATAAGCCTGCTGGGTATACGCCAGCATCAGATTCGAGCTCTCCGCGTTGCATTAAGATTTCCAGATCGGGATTGTCGCCCAGCATCGCTGGTGAGTATTCAGGGTCCAGCCGTAGTTGGGCAGTTAGGCGCGGTTTTGTGCCGGGTATGTATTCGAGTACCCGAAGGTGGATGCCGTCAACTTCCGTTGCTCTCCACAGAGAATACTGAGGAAGACTGACAACGCGTTCCGAAAAATCCTCGTTCACTGGATTCATAGCAGCGGAGAGCCACCAAGGTAGCTCTAATCCGGCTTTTATAGCGTGGCTATGTTTATCGGGTCCTGTCATTGGCAACTGCGCATAAGTTATCCCAATTCTTTTGAACAAACCGGGAAACGAAATCAGAATAATATATTGAAATTTCTCTAAACGTTCTCTATTCTTGTAGAGAATATTTGGAGAACGTTTATGGAGTCGTTAAACCCTCTCACTCACCTCGAGGCGCGTGTTCTTGCGGCTATTGAACGCCATATTCGTGCCGAAGGCGTCGCCCCCACCATATCAGAGCTTGCAGGTAACCTGCGTCTGAAATCCAAAGGCACGGTTCATCGCTATGTTCAGTCTCTTATCGCGAAGGGCAGGCTTGAGCGCCACGGCAATGGGTGGCGCGGTTTGCGAATTGTTGGATTGGCTATGCCAGAGCCAACATCTAACATTCAACATCTCCCAACGCCGCAAAATTCTGCCTCGTTAAGCCGTATCTCTGCAGATTCAAACGTTGAACAACCCATGACTGTTCCGGCAGAGGTCAGTAAAGAGACAACCGGCGATTTCCGTATTCCTTTGCTCGGTCGAATCGCAGCAGGGCAACCCATCGAAGCTATCGAAGATGCCAATTACCTAGATTTGGCTGCCTTTTTTATCGGTCCAGATCGTTACGCTCTAAGAGTCACCGGCGAATCCATGATCGATGTTGGCATCCTGGACGGTGACACGGTCATTTTGCGAAAACAAAACACGGCCAATACCGGGGACATCGTAGTCGCGTTAATTGATGGCCAGGAGGCCACCCTAAAGCGGTTGGGCGATACCATCGACGGAGTGGTTGAACTCATCCCGGAAAATCAGTCTATGCCCACCATGCGATATGACGCTGATCGGGTTAGTTTCCAAGGGGTGCTTGTGGGGCAGCTGCGCAGTTATTAAAAAGACAGCTGCTGCGAGTTCCGGTAAATTTGTAAAACCGACAAACATGGCATACCAATTAGAGTCTTTATGAGCCAGCTAGACGAACAAACATTACACGCACTAAAAACGGCTTTTTGCTATATGCCTAAAAGCAATGACGTGAATGAATTCGATTTTCCCGGCAGAGTTGAGCAAATTCTGCAGGACATAGACACTGTCAAAGAAGTCTTACTCATCAATGATGTAGACCCTGACGAAGTCGCCGATGAGATTCACCCCGATCTTGCGAATAATTCGTCGTACTAATAGGCAGGTTTTTAGGTGCTTTGTCGGACGTGTGCTGTGATAAGCACGCTATGGGAGTATTTACGCAGACACTTTATATTACCCAGCATTCGACTTAGGCTCAAATCAAAGGTCTTTAGAACGTAAGACTCATACATTGGTTCTTTCAATCTGTGTAAGGCTCGCTGTACGAAGCCTCGGTTATTAACCGTGCGTTTGTTGGATGCCCAAAAAGGCAGCGCTGATAAAAAACCAAGGCTGCGGGTTTGCTCAATGACAAAGTGCCGCTCCAGCAACGTCATCCATTGTTCAAAGTCCAACTGTAATTTGTCCGATTCTGAGACAGCGCATTGTGGAACGGTAAAAAAGAACACTGGATCGCTCTGTCTACATGCCTCGCCCCAGCGCGCTAGCGTCTGACTCAAATCGGCTTCGGATGAATGTAACTCCGGCAGAACGTCCAATGCAAAGACAGTATTGGGCGTAACGGTTTCAAAGGCTTCAGTGCTGTGTTTGTCTGTTAAGTCACTGACTAAATCCGGGTACACAAGTGGTGTGCGATCCAACCCCGTATAGGCGAACTTGGCAATAGCTTTTTTAAGGTAGCGACGCAGTAGTTGCTGCGAACAGCCAAGGTCCAACACGGCGAGTTTGAAAGAAGGTTCTTTAACTTGCGACTTGAAGTACAGCGAGCCAACAGATTCAGTGACAACGTTGAATTTAACGTGAGCGTATAGGGTTCTAGACGGATTGTGGTGAAACCGGGCACTGTCGCCCGGTTTACTCCTCCGCAATGGCACCGCACGATTTTGAAAAAAAGCGCTTAGTTCTTTATCCGTTGCCTTGAGTTGTTGGATGCCGTCTTTAGACGACGCATGCCAATCCGCATCATTTGTGGCAACGCATGCCTTTTTTTCAGTTCTCGTATCTATAAATTTTATCGGCGTATTTAGCCAGATCCCAGTTTGGGATTCCGGAAATATGCTCATGTCCTGAACTCCAGCTCAAAGCCGTAGACCAGTCTATGATTTATTGTTGTGCCGATTCGCCCATAACGGGTAATTAATACTGCAAGATGTTGTAGTGAATTTTAAGGTCAAAAAATTGGCTTAACTTTACTGTGCGCTGTCAGCGACTTGTTTGCTGTTGTAGTCTTCAAACAGTGGGCCTTGCTCGCTGACAAGATCTCTTGCAAACTCGGTGATAGTGTCAAGTTCAACAGCACTTAAACCATCAATGGCTGTCTTGCTGAGTGAAAGATTCTCAGAGTGACTGATTCTTCCGGTTTGCGCTTCTACCAATTGAACACTCACACGTGTTTCTTCTGGCAGTGGAAGAACATTGACGGAAACAAGATAGTCCTCCGGCCAATGCTGTTGCACGGTTGCAGTTTCAAGAATGCGATAAACCCTCACTGATTGTGATTCAGAGAAAATGCCACTCATCATTGTATTCAACTGACTGTTTAACGAGTTTCCCCGCTCAAGTGCACTGACGAACAGGGATACTTGTTCGGGTCTGTTACGCATTGTTGAAGGGGCGGGCGTAAAAGAGGCTTTAGCGGCAGCTGTTGCAGGTGCTCCATTCGTCTGAGATTGGTAACCTGTGAGTTGCACTCCGACAAAAAAACCAAGCGCCGCCAAGGCAATACCTACTGCAGGTAGCTTGAACATCCACCGTACGTTCGCTCCGTAATCGCGTTTGTCATCTTCTGGTTGATTTTCGAGTGCTTGAGGCTGACTGTCTGAAGTGCTGTGTGAGATCGCTTGCGTGGCGTTGGTGGTTGATTGCGCAGGCTTCGGATCGTTAATAACCTTAGACCGTGACGTTGTCGCTTGTTGTTTGAGCTGTGGTTTTGTTGCATTTAAAGCACCATTCGCTGAATCAGATTCACGGTTGGTGCTTGGCGAGCTTTGCTGCCTGTCAGTTAAATTCAGCGATGAACGATGGACGAAGGAGGGGACATAAGAGCCGGGTCGCATGGTGATGCGAAGTTCAGTATCGGGATTAGACTCATAGTAGGACGCAAGGGCAGCCCTAAGCCTCCCAGCTAGAACGCGCACGACCGGATCATTTTGAGGGTCGAAAGAATCCGGCTTTCCTAATGCATCTATAGCCACGGTATAGGCTTTGATACGGGTCATGTTGCCCGATGCCGCTTGCTCCACAACGTACTTTAAAAAAGCAGACATCTGAGGGGCGGCGGTAAATTTATCTGATTCAAGCACTGCGTTCAAAGCATCAATAATTTGACGCTGGTCTGGCTGTGATTGCCCTTCAGTTTGTGGCGTTTTTTGCATCTGCTTGCGGATTACCTAAACGTTGGCTGCAAAGCCTTATGGTGTGTCAGTTGTTTTAAAGGACAGAAGAATTACTACCTAGTTTGCTTTGCGCACTAACTTAGAACACAGGCCGTTGAATTTGCATCATTACTCACTGGTCATGAGGATGTAACATGATAACGAAGAATTACACCCAATTGCATCAATGTATTTACCTTGTTTTAAGCTCTTTATTGAGGTGATGGTTTTCTGACGCTGTAACGTAGTATGAGTAACGCTCATTGCCACGTTATTGTAAAAGTATCAGCAAAGTTACCGCTATGTTTTGCTTAACTAAAACAGGTTACCTGAAGTTCTCACTAATAATCCAACGTTATGAATAATGATAAACGTGTCGAGATGTTTCGGCGCTTAAAGGCTGCAAACCCTGAACCTAAAACAGAGCTGGAATACAACAACGCGTTTGAATTATTGATTGCCGTCATTTTATCGGCGCAAGCCACAGACGTTAGCGTTAACAAAGCTACGCAACGTTTGTATCCCGTGGCCAACACCCCTGCCGCCATTTATAAACTGGGAGTTGAAGGCTTAACTCCATACATTCGTACCATTGGCCTTTTCAATACCAAAGCGAAGAATGTCATCGAAGCGTGTCGCATGCTGTGTGAATTGCACAATGGGGAAGTTCCTAAAGATCGCGAAAAGCTAGAAGCGCTGCCTGGGGTAGGTCGTAAGACCGCCAACGTAGTGTTGAATACAGCATTCCGACAAATTGCCATGGCGGTAGATACGCATATTTTTCGAGTCTCCAACAGAACAGGTCTGGCACCTGGGAAAAATGTATTGCAGGTCGAAAAGCAGCTTCTTAAATTCGTTCCGAAGGACTATCTGTTAGATGCCCACCATTGGCTAATATTGCATGGCAGGTACGTCTGCTTAGCACGAACACCGAAATGTCCGGAATGCTCAATAAGTGATCTATGCGATTTCAAACCTAAAACCGCATCAAAAGTAAAAAAGCCAGCGGGCTCTAGTGGCCCTGCAAAGCTTGCTGCCCGCACAACAAAAAAGCTATCCACGCAGGGGCGTAAAAAAAGCAGCGCTAAGAAAACGGCATCGAACGCTAAAAAGAAGAAAACGAAGCTACTGACTAAGAAAGCGACTAAGAAAAAAGCTGTCGCCAAGGCTGTCTCTAAGAAACGCTCCTGAATTCACATGCATCCGTAGAGCAGGTCGTCAGAATCAGAAGGTAGATGTGACGGAAATCTGGCATCGGACAGCGACTGGCCGTAGAATGTCATAGGCGAGTCTGTCGAACCTTACACAAAGCGTCCTAACTAACCGGTATACGATTTTGCAGTCGCAACACTCTTATAAAAATGAAGTAGACGACGAGCTGGCATTTAATCAACTGCTTAGATCCGCTGCCATTTTGGTTGTTGATGATGAGCCGGGAATGCTCAATTTTTTAAAGCGTGCGCTAGAGGATCGTTGCGCATTACTCGAAGTGGCAGGGAGTGCTGAAGAGGCAGAAGCATTGCGATTGCGTTATCACTTCGACTTACTTTTAGTTGATATACGCCTCCCCGGATTGTCCGGTTTGGATTGGATGAGCAAGTTAAGAGAGCGTGGTGTACAGACTCACGTTATCTACATGACTGCTTACGCTGACTTAGAGATGGCGATATCGGCGCTGAGAAATGGCGCAGATGATTTCATCATGAAGCCGTTCCGAACGGAGCAGATGTTTTTATCCATGCAACGAACACTCATGCGTCGTCAAATATTGCGTGAGAATTCTTTACTGCGTTTGCAGCTTCAACAAATTCAGGATGACAGTGGTCTGGTTGCAAACAGCTCGGCAATGAAAGCGATGCTGACTCTAGCTCAGCGTGCGGCACCTAGTCTCTCTCCTGTACTTATCCAAGGTGAGACGGGAACAGGAATGGGGATCATCGCTCGAGCCATACATTCCATGAGTCGGCGTAGCGGCTCTTTTGTGTCTTTCAATTGCGCATCGATAGACGAAGAGATGTTTGAGCAAGAGTTGTTTGGGGCGACCGATGCATCCACTGCATCCAAACCTCTTTTGTCTGACGGACTATTTGTACATGCAGATAAGGGCACCCTGTTTTTAAATGAAGTGGGTTGTCTTCCGGAGTCAATTCAATCCAAACTTGTTGAAGTGCTTGAGACCGGTCGTATAAGACCCGTAGGTGGTATGCGCGATATTTCAGTGGATGTCAGAATCATTTCTGCATCAACGCAAGATGTCGATCAGCTACATCATTCAGCAGCTTTGCGTGATGATTTGTTCTACCGCTTGAATGTACTCTCTATTGTTGTACCGCCATTACGAGAAAGAGGTTCTGACCTGCAACTGCTGGTCAATTATTTTATGGATCGTTTGTCCTCCGAAATGAGACAAGAGCGCGTAGAGCTGTTACATAATGATTGGCAGCTTTTAGAAAACTATTCGTGGCCGGGCAATGTGCGCGAACTTCGCAATGTTATAGAACGAACACTACTGCTTGGAGCCTTGCCGCTTGATAGCTTGAGTTCAGAGTCGCAAAGCTTGCAGTGGTCTGAGCCGGGATACCCTTTAGATTGGTCTATGGACGCCGTTGAGCGTGCTCATATTGAATCGGTTCTTGAATCGGTCAATAACAATAAGTCGGCTGCTGCGCGTTTGTTAGGTGTATCCCGAAAAACGCTCGAACGTAAACAAACGCTTTGGCAAAGCGCCGACACTTCGCAATAGTGGTTAACGGTTATCAGTGATCCAGAAAGCAACCTCTAGTCGTTTTCTAAAACGCTTCTCGAATTTACGTTATCGTTTGTTGGCGTTGGTGCTAGTGCCTTTGTTGTTACTGACTGGCACGGTTGTTCTGTTGGCATCTAGGTGGTCTACCGATTACACCTACGAGCAACTGTTTACCAAAGTAAATACAGACTTACGTGTGGCCGGTGAGAGTTTTCAACGCATACAAAAAGATGGTCAACGAACCCTCTCTGCATTGGCCGCGAGTTCGAAAATGTCGGATCTTTTTTCAAAGCAAGATTCTGATCAGCTAATCCAGTTACTCGATACATACCGTTCTGACTATAACTTTGATTTTTTAAAACTACTTTCTTTTGACGGAAAGCAACAGTTGAGTTCGAAAGGTTGGCTTAGCCACCATCTTCGAGAGTCCCCGTTAACTGAACAGTTGCTTTCGTTGAACAACGCCGATAACAACACTGGCGTGACCGGCATCGAAATTTATTCAGCCGATGAATGGGGGCGTGAAGAGCGAATTCTTGCCGAAATGGTTGTGTTGCCTCTGTTGGCTACGGCGCGCGCCGCACCCAGTGACCGTTCGGCAGAAGATCGAGCCATGATTATCAGAACGTTGCAGCCGGTACTTAACGCTCGTGGAGAAAGGGTTGCCATATTAGAAGGCGGATTGCTACTTAATCGAAATTTCGATTTTGTCGATGAAATTCGAGATTTGGTATACGGTCCGGGAAGTCTCGCACCGGGTAGTCGAGGAACCGTTACGGTCTTCCTAGAAGATGTCCGTATAACCACTAATGTGCCTAAGAGCGATGACACTCGTGCGCTCGGTACCCGCGTATCTGTTGAAGTTCGCGATGCAGTTTTATCCAGAGGTGAGTCCTGGATTGATAGAGCCTTCGTAGTTAATGATTGGTATATATCGGCATACGAACCGATACTCGATGTTGCGGGGATGCGCGTCGGAATGCTGTACGCGGGCTACTTGGAAGCGCCTTTTCGAGCCCAGCTGTATAAAGCAATCGCTGTATTGTCAGCCTTGGTTCTGGGAGGTAGCCTACTGGCGGTAGGTGCGGCAATACTAGGCGCAAGAGCGATATTCACACCGATAGAAGCGATGACATCAGTGGTGCGCGCCACAGCCGCGGGTGAGCATCGACGCATTGGACCAATGTCTACCGGTAACGAAATTGGCGAGCTCGCCTCACAGTTCGATGCCATGCTGGATACGCTGGAGTCCCATCGTGATCGCATCGAACACGATGCCGCAGTATTAGAGGACAAAGTGCAGCACAGGACTGCCGAATTGGAAACCCAAAACCAACGGCTGCATGACTCTATCGATTTGTTACATAAAACCCGCCGACAATTGGCGACTGCGGAAAAGCTTGCAGCCTTAGGTGAGCTGACTGCCGGTGTAGCGCACGAAATCAATAATCCTACCGCCGTAATTTTGGGCAATATGGATGTCCTGGCAGCTGACCTAGGGCCTTCACGGGAGAGCGTGCAAACGGAAATCGATTTGATTATCGAGCAAGTTTATAGAATTCGCTCAATCACCGATCGGCTACTTCAGTACTCTCGCTCGGAAATTAAAAGCGGAGATCCTCGGCTTTCCAGTGAAAGTATTCGCTCGGACATTAGCCCGTCCAGATCTGAGTACGAGCAATCTCCGGTTGAGCCGGTCAATCTAGAATCAGTGATTGAGGATACGTTGAAGATGCTCTTGCACGAGTTCGAAGGGCAGGCGATCCAAGTCAATCAGTCACATTCTGCCCGGCAGCTTGCCCTGGTTGATCGTCAGGAGCTTCAGCAAGTGCTGGTCAATCTGATTACCAATGCGGCTGAGGCGATCCGGCAGAAAATTTCCGAGACTGATGAGAAAGGGGGTGAGCAGCAATCCATAACGATCAGCACCTCCGATCTGGATAATCAGCAGGTTCTGATTCGCGTTCAGGATTCCGGGTGTGGAATTGAGCCTCAGGATTTGCCAAGAGTATTTGACCCGTTCTTCACCAGTGGCAAAGTTCAAGGAACAGGCCTGGGCCTATCGGTGAGCTATGGAATTATCCGCCGCACAGGTGGTGATATTCGTGTTCAGTCCGACAACATGCAGGGGAGTATCTTTGACGTTTGCATCCCGGCACTTCGAATCGCCGGAAAAGGGTGATGAGGTCGAGCGTTTTACGTTTTAGAACCTTCTTGAAACATTACGGTATGGCTGGTCACGCTAAGTTACATTTCATTCCGTCGATGTGTTGCTATCCTCTAGGACAAGTTAGGTTCATATTTTGGAAACAGCCATTGTGGCGCGCGCATATCCGCTCACTGATCTAGTCAAGCTCGTCAGAGCCTACGGAGTTCTCGCTGGAACTTCTGATATGGAACGCGTTGTTGCAGGTACCCTGTCGCGCAAGTGGATCGCGAAAGAGGTAGAGCACTTCGTTCCTCTTTCCTCCTTGCCCGAACCTCTGTTCAATACCCAGCGCGGACGGGATATCTTAGCTACTGAGTTTTTCTCCGATCAGGATATAGACCCTGAAACAATCTGCCCGGAAGAACTCGATATCAGGGGTGCCGGTCGCGAGCATCTAATCAACACCAATCGCCTGCCTAAACTTGAGCCAATTATTCATCAGGCTGTTCTGGCGGCGAACATGCTGTTGGGCGTTAGATTGTACGGAGCGCACGGCAAAGGCATGACGTCTATGTCTCACGACATGATTGTGGCGACAATGCTGCAGGACTCCTACGGCAAGGCACACCGTTACGGTGCTTTTTCGACTGAGGATAACGAACTGGTCGATAGCACGTACCTATTCAGTTGGTTTGGAGACTCAGTGGCTAAACTGGTCATAGCAATCAACGAGTACCTTGTCGAATTCAACGAAGCTGTTGAGAACGGCACTGAAATACCGCAGCCCCCATCAGCGGAAATCGCCACAGCTATCGCGGCCACTCAGGCCAGCCGACTTCGTTTGGTTGCCCGTGCGGCAGGAGATAAAGTCATTAGCTTTATGGACGCTGAGATGCGGATGGAGCTTGGCGAAGCAGGCGTGGATTGTTCCTGCCAATTTCCTGAAAAGCCGCTACTTAAAAAGCATTATGAATTAACTGTCGCGGCCTTTAAGCTCACAGGCGTTGATCACTACGCATTGCGAGAACCGTTAAGAAACACGCTATTGATGGCGGTCAGAGACGCGCTCGATGATCCTGAAAAGCTCGAACGTTTATCAGGCAGACGCGGGAAGGCGGTTCACGAGGTTCATATCAATTTACCCGTCATGGAGTACTTCGTCGCAGCCGAAGCGCCGAACAGCATCGAATCTGTCCATATTGCCAGTCTCGAGATGATGCGCTCGCTTGAGAAAGGTCGGCGAAAATCACTGAGTACCATGGCGGCTCATGCCTTTAGAATCGCCGCCATTGCAGAACGTGTCTTGGGCCGAGCACTTGAACCCCTCGTTATCACCTTGGCCATGCTCCATGATGTTGTCGAGGATGGCTCAGAGCGGGTCACCGGTTACGGCCACTCATTAAGAAAAATTCAGTTTCGATTTGGCGGGCCAATTGCCGCCATGGTATCGGAGCTGACAGATTCTTCGGTTGATTCAGCCGGGGCTAGCAAAGCCAAGTTGACTCTACAGCAGCCGCATTTGCTCTCCCCACAGGCGCAATACAACGTTGGCCGATTTACCGACATGACAGTTAAGGCCACGGAAGCAGGCGTCCCTTATACCCTAGCGGGTATCGTTATCAAGTTGCTTGATACCGTTGTTTCTCTAGAAGAAGGTATACGAGACCCTGAACTCATGACGGGCCACTGGCGACACAGCGGTGCGAGAATTTACTGGGCGGAGCGCGATCGCGGGGCTATTGTCAGACCCCTCGTCGAGCGCCTTCTGATTGAACTGAAAGACAGCGAAGCAGACCCTCAATATGCAACTCGACCGCATCACGTCAATACTGTGCGTTTAAAAGCTGGGTCCGCTATCGTCGATACGGTGCTTGCGTATGAGGACGTGTACGTCACTCAAAATTTAGCCATCCTTGCCCACGAATATGGCTTGGATGAAAATCAGCGCGAATTACTCATCGCTCTTTTCTATGACAGTAACGTCAACAGAGAACAATTTTCAGCGCGAGTGCTTGATGCGCTACTGGATGATAGCCAGCTTGTCATAAGCCTTGCCTCCGGCCGATTGCCGCGATTGGGTTACACAACGCTCTACGCTAAAGATGCCACTGGCGATTCCCCGCGCAGCGAAGACACTTTTCTTGAATATCGCGCCAGTGCGCTACGCCGTCAGGAAATTCGTCGCGAGTTGGGAATAGATACTCCGGAGAAATTGACGGGCCTTGCCTTGCGTCAAGAGCAGGTGCTGAGGGTGTTTGATCGTTCTCTTTTAAATGCACGCTTGAATGCTCAGTCGCACACCGAATCGTTAGCTGCGACCGGCAGCTAACGTTAACTATCAATCGATGGTGACTAATTGAGTGTTTGGCATCAATTGATAACCACTGAGGCTTGTGGCCATGGCATGAGTATTCGCATCCTGAAAACGTGCAATAAAGTCTTGCACAAGGGTTCGAAAGTAAGTTTTGCGGGTCATGACAAGATCAAGAGAAACATCTGCGACCGGTAAATAGGGAAGTTGGAATTCCTCGGCTGTGCTCTGTACGCCACAACTGACATCGGCTGCTCCGCTGTGAACAGCCGCGACCGCGCTGCGCTCACTGTTGCATTGTGTTGAGACTTTTAGCGACGACAGGCTTTGGCCATGGGTTGAGCAGAGGTCTTCCAGAAGTCGTTCTGTCCCTGAATCATTTTGTCGCATTGCCCAGCGAAGTGAGTCGTCGCTAATAACTTGGGCCACGTTTGGTGCCGCGCTCGTAAGATCAACTGATCGGTTCAGCACTAAGCCCTGGCTTCGTTGTAAGCATCTTACGATGACCCAGCTGTGATGATTTCGATAACAGCGGAGTAGACCCAAATGCCGTCTAGCGTTTTCTTCACTGGCTCCCCAATTGATAAAACACGCATCGATACGACCGCAGTCGAGCATTCTCAATCCATGGCGGGTCCCGGACGGGCTATAACTGACTAACGCATTTTGCTGCCATTCAATAGCGGCGTTATTACATAGGTAGTGAATGAGTCGATCATCGCTGCCACCAATGAGCAACCTGTCATGCATCACACCACCATGACTGTTTTCCAACAACCAGTCATCGATTAACTGGCGAGGAAATATCCACTTCCCGGTGACTTTGGTGCCCGGAATTTCTCCGCACCCGGCCATCTGATAAATCTTCTTTTCATTGACGTGCAGTAGCTCAGCCAGCTGCGGCACCGTCAAGAAGGACGGATTCGCCATCGCCGGATTACTTACGCGCTTCTTGTCAGGTGTGGCGCTCATTGTCGTCTACGAGGCCAAGTCACGCATGCCTTTGGTCGGAGGTGGTGTCCTGCGCTCCGGGGGAATGGCATCGAACTCCATGTTTTCCCGGCCGTTGTAAATCATAAAATGTCGCCCTTTGGCGCGAGCGATCATCGTCATGCCGATCTCCTGAGCTAGTTCCAAACCCATTTGTGTCACACCCGATCGGGAAAGCAGAGTTGGAATGCCCATAAAAGCCGTTTTCATGACGATTTCAGAGGTTAGGCGTCCTGTGGTGTAAAAAATTTTGTCATCGCCTGTCAGCCCTTGAAGCCACATCTTTCCTGCGATTGCATCGGCAGCGTTGTGCCGGCCTACATCTTCAATATGCATGAGCGATTGCGTTGATGTGCAAAGACCGCAACCATGCACCGCTCCAGAGACACGATATACATCGTTAAGCTGACTGACGTTTTTGATAAGCGCATAAAGCTCGGATTGCTTAAGAGAAGGTTTGCTAAGCGTAACTTCATAAAGCTTGTCGACGGTACAGCTGAAGATAGTGCCTTGGCCACAGCCGCTTGTAATGATTCGGCGTTTCATCTTTTCTTGCCAATCAGAAATTCCTTGTCCCTCATGGGTAGTGACATCTACAAGTTCTCTATCCCAATCCACTTCCACCGATTTAATCAGGCTAATGTCTTCAATGAGTTTCTGATTTCTGATGTAGCCAAGCGTCAGCGCTTCCGGTTGAGTTCCCAAGGTCATCAGAGTCACGACTTCCATGCCATCAACACGGATGGTTAGCGGTAATTCGCCGGGAATGTGAGCATCGACAGAATCACCAAACTCATTAACAGCGACAACCCCGTGAGCCGGCATCAGCCCTTCGTTGCTCAGGACGGGTTTGTAGGGCTTGGAGGTATTCGTCATGGACGGGTCTCGGAACTGATCTGATCATCGACTTTAAGAGTCTGAGCGGCGCAAGTGAAGTCTAACGCTGACGGAGATTTCGCGTGCAAGTGATTTATTGAGACAATTTGTCCCGATTTATTGGGTGCTTTGCACTTTTCTCGATTATCAGGGCGGTTTCGGGGCATTCGTAGGTGAAGAAAGGGTTCAAGAGCTGTTCCGCGCGTGCAATAGTAGAGCCTGTGTGTGGGTCGTTCGAACGGTTGCTATGTCTGCTGATTCTAAAATTCGTTTGCAATTGCCTGTAACGGTCCTGTTAGAGCGCAGAATAATCACGCGTTCATTCTGGTCATTACCATCTTGGTATTTGCACACAGTGGCCGTCGGCGACAATGTGGCTGCCAACGCCTTGCAATCTGATTCATCGGTAGAAACCGGCAGTACGGATAAGGGCGACCTTTTTGCTTGGAACGGCTTCAAAGTCACGCTCTACAAAGACGCCTGCGAGCGTTACTGGCATGCGCTTATCGGAGATAAGCCTCTAGTCTACGTTGTCTGCCGTGATGATGCTGACGATCCGGATGAGTCTGGCGTGACGATCAGTCCGGTCATTGTCACCATCGACTATGACGAGGCGACCGCATGTGCCGAGACAGATTCACTGGTGCTTAGTGCTCCCATCCCTCCGGAACTCTACCGCTACATGGAAGCGTTTGTACTTGAACACTACAAGCCTGCTCCTTTTAAGAAGCGCAAAAGGCGCAACTGGTCGGAGGAGCCGGGTAACGGTTCCCAAAAGACTGGCAATGGGATTAATCGTTCATGACCGATCAAACTAAGGACCCCGGATTTTTAAGGCGATGGTCAACCCGTAAACGAGAGGCGGCAAATTCTTCGACTATCGAAGACTGGCCCAACAAAGAAGCGCCCATCGAGCTTTCATTTCCTGATATCGATGTTGACGCTGGCATTAGTCCGCTCACATCGGTCGAAAAAACGCATCAAGACTCTGAGCAAGTATCGGCACAGCCTATAGAGGAAGTCGATGCTGAAACAGAGCCGCTACTTACGGATGCGGATATGCCACCGATTGAAAGCTTGACAGCCTCTAGTGATGTCAGCGCATTTTTCAATAAAGGGGTAAGTGCTGCACTACGAAAGGCTGCGCTACGGTATGTGTTCCAGCAACCCGAATTTAATGTACGCGATGGGCTTAATGATTACGACGGCGATTACACGGTTTTCGAACCGTTAGGTGACACCATAACTTCAGACATGAAATTCCATGCTGCTCGTAAAGAAAAAGCCCGTTTAGAAGCCGAAGCCGAAGCAAAAAGGGCTGAAGAAGACTTGCAGAAGCAGCAGGAAAAACTGGAACAAGAGCGCATGCAGCAGGAAGCTGCTGAGAAAAGTGACGCCAGCGAGCAAGAGGCGCCGGAGCAAACCGAAAAATCGCCGAATGACGATAAGTCCACCGACCAGCGTGAACCGCCAGATGAAGTCGATGAGTCCGATCTTGAGGATCCAGCATTGCAGTTAGCCGAAAAGGACGATGAGTCACTTGCTTCAGACATTTTCAGCTCCGTTAAAAAAGACGTAACCGAATCAGTATGAGTTGTATTTCAAGGATATAAAAAAATGAGTGACTCGCAGCGACCAGTAACCTTTGTACGCGATGCAAATAGCTATATACAGAATCAGCAACTGGGTCAGGCGACGTCTCAAATACAGTATGTTTCTTTGGGGCATTGCTTGGTGATCGGCGATCCGGCAAGAGCGTTAGAGGTTGCCGCACCGTTGGGGCCTTCCAGAATGACGGTGGTTTACATCGACCCGAATTGCGAGCGTGTTGAAAAGCAACTTACGGATGACGGGGTGGCGGTTTTTAGTGTTCCTGAGTTGTCACTTAATGGTTATTTAGGTGCCTACAAAGCGTTGGTACCTGCGCAAAGTATTGCGGGCAAAACCGATCACGATCTGGCTGTATCTGTTTATCGAGAGACAGGGTTCTTTGACTTGGTATTGGACTTATCTAGCACGCCCTACATGCCAATGCGTCTTGCACCTTTTGGTTACTACCATGCAGCATCAGATGAGAGCATCGCCGAGGCGGTTGAGGCACTAGCCGACATGACAGGCGAGTTCGAAAAACCCCGCTATTTTAGTTACAACAGCAAAGTCTGTGCGTATAGCCGTAGCGAGTTGGACGGGTGTCACCGATGCATTGATGTGTGCACTACTGGGGCCATCAGCTCTGATGGAGAAGGTGTCAGCGTAGATCCATTTTTATGTCAAGGCTGTGGTAGCTGCGCGACGGTGTGTCCAAGTGGTGCCATGACCTACGCCTACCCAAGACCTGCCGACGCAATAGACAGAACTCGCAAGGCGATGCTGGATCACACTGCTGACATTGTTGTGTTACACACGGAAAGCCAGCAAAGCGCGGTCGACAACGCTCACTTCTCTAATGATGTTTTGCCGATGCTCGTAGAAGAAGTATCAGCCTTTGGTGCAGATTACTGGCTGTCTCTATTGGCAGGTTCGGCCAATCATATTCTGGTCGTGCACGATGCCGAAGAGGACGACCCAAATCGGTTGGCAATGGTGTCTCAATTGGAGTGGGTAAGCCCGTTACTCGCAGGGCTAGGGGTTGAGAATTCCCCCATCACAATGTGCAGATCGACAACGCTGAGTGATGCGTTGGAGGGTATCAAGCAAACTCGGAGTGCGGACAACGCTTCAAGCCAGGAACCGGGTTTAAAGTCTTTGTTGGAAAACCTAGTACCCAGCGATTTCGCGACCCATGGGGATAAGCGCCAGACGCTGCGCATGGCATTGGATGCTTTATCGGAACAACTCAAACCCGTTGCTGAAAGTGTCCAATTACCGGCCCACGCGCCATTTGGCCGAATAAATGTGGATACCTCTGCATGCACCCTGTGCATGGCCTGTGTGTCCACCTGTCCAGCAAAAGCACTGCTCGATGGGCAAGACACACCTGCACTTCGTTTTGTCGAGGCGAATTGTCTTCAGTGCGGTCTTTGTGAGCAAGCTTGCCCTGAATCTGCCATTTCACTGACGGCTCAGTACACCTGGGACAGCATAGAAGCTCGAAAAACGGAAACCTTGCACGACGAGGTGCCTTTCCACTGCATAAAGTGTCATACCGCCTTCACTACCCAAGCCATGATTGACACGATGACAACCAAGCTGGCGGGGCACTGGATGTTCCAGGATGCAAAGGCGCAGAGACGTCTGAAACTTTGCGGCGATTGTCGTGTGAAAGACATGTTTGAAGATGAAGCTGGCGGCATAGAGGTACACCGCCCACCATCCTAGGGCAGGGTGCGACATTTTGGACCGGTCAGGAAAATCCACACAAAAAAAGATGAATTGCTCTGACCGGTTGGGATCCGGTTTCGGTATAGCGAAAGGGCTTGAGGCCAGTTTCTGTCTGTTTAAAACTTGGGGTAATGAATGTAATGACTACAGATCAGCCAGTGCTAAGCGTCAAAAGCGAGCACGAATTTCTTCAAGATCAGGCGCAGGCTATGCGTGCTGCTGTCTACGATCTGTTGGCCAGCTTGTTGGCTCGACGCCCTGAAGAGGAGACGCTAGAGCGCTTACGCAGCATCGGAGATGTCGATGCCAGCGAAGGGCAGATAGCTATGGGTTGGGAGCTGATGAAGCAAGCCAGCCACAAAACGCAGCTCGAATCAGTTCATGAGGAATTTTTTGCGCTTTTCATTGGTTTGGGGCGTGGTGAATTGGTGCCGTTCGGATCTTGGTACATGACGGGCTTCCTGATGGAAAAGCCGGTTGCTGTCTTGCGCGGTGAGCTGACCGCCCTAGGTATCGAGCGCCAGGAAGGTATTGTCGAATCAGAGGATCACATAGCGGCCTTATGCGAGTCCATGGCAATCATCATTCGTAGTAGCGATGAAATTGCGCTGGCCACTCAGCAACAGTTTTTTAATGATCACTTGGAGCCTTGGGTAGGGCGTTTCTTTAACGATATGCAAAACGCCAAGGCTGCACATTTTTACCGCTCCGTTGGATTCTTCGGAGAAAGCTTCTTTGAATTTGAACGTCAGCTGCTGGATATGCAAAGTTGATGAGAAACCAGTATTAGATCACTACACCAAACCTGATCTTTGTGAGGAAACGGGAATGACAAACAAGAAAACACCAGCATTTATTAATGCCAAACGACGTGGCTTCCTCCAAGGGGCTGCAGTGGCCGGCGGAACGGTAGCCAGCGGGGCTGCGCTAAGCAGCGATGTATTGGAGTCTCCCGTTGAAACGGTTGAGCCTGAGAAAGGCAACAAAGGTTATGAGCGCAATGAGTACGTCAAGCGCTACTACGCACGTGCTCGCTTCTAGCAAGCAGCACTGACGTTAACAAACAAAGAGTGATTGTGGCCCTCGGCCATGATCAACAAATACAGCAGGAGAAAGCCATGAAATTAAAGCGCAAGTCACCCGCGAAATTATCACCTCGTATCGGTGATTCGCTGGCAAGTACTTCGCAGGGTTTACTGGGTGTTTCGGTGAATCGGCGAACGTTTCTGAAAAACTCCGGGCTAACCGCGGGCGGGGCCGCTCTTGCAGTATCTGCAGGGCCTAGCATGATGCGCAAAGCGCAGGCTGCTGAAAACTACCCGAAATCCGGTGTTGAAACTGAACTCAGGCACTCTATTTGTACCCACTGCTCAGTAGGCTGCGGGGTTATCGCCGAGGTTCAAAATGGAGTTTGGACAGGGCAGGAGCCTGATTATGATTCCCCCATCAACATGGGTGCACACTGTGCGAAGGGCGCTGCTGTTCGAGAGCACGGGCACGGTGAACGCCGCCTAAAATACCCGATGAAACTCGTCGATGGAAAATGGACTCAGGTTTCCTGGGACCAGGCCGTCAACGATATCGGCGATCAGATGCTGAAAATTCGAGAAGAGTCTTCTTCCGACTCAGTTTATTGGCTTGGTTCAGCGAAGCACAACAATGAACAAGCCTACTTGTTCAGAAAGTTTGCAGCGCTCTGGGGTTCTAACAACGTCGATCACCAAGCCCGTATTTGTCACTCCACCACGGTAGCCGGTGTTGCGAATACCTGGGGGTATGGTGCTATGACCAACTCCTATAACGACATGCAGAAGTCTAAGGCCATGTTCTTTATTGGTTCCAATGCGGCGGAAGCTCACCCTGTTGCCATGCAGCACATCCTTAAAGCTAAGGAAAACGGATCAAAGCTAATTGTTGTTGATCCGCGATTTACGCGTACAGCGGCACACTCTGATCAATTCCTGCAAATGCGTCCAGGTACTGATGTACCGGTTATTTGGGGTATTTTGTGGCACATCTTTGAAAACGGTTGGGAAGACAAGGAATACATTCGTCAGCGTGTTTACGGCATGGATGATATTCGCACAGAAGTCGCTAAGTGGACGCCAGACGAAGTTGAAAGAGTCTCTGGAATTCCTGAAGCTCAGATTAAGCAAGCCGCGCAAACGATGGCGGAAAATCGCCCTGGCACCATCGTCTGGTGTATGGGTGGTACGCAACATACTATCGGTAACAACAATACGCGTGCCTATTGCACCTTGCAGTTAGCACTGGGCAATATTGGTGTTTCCGGTGGTGGTGCCAACATCTTCCGTGGTCACGATAATGTACAGGGCGCAACCGATATGGGTGTTCTTTCACACACCTTACCTGGCTACTACGGTTTGTCTTCAGGCTCCTGGAAACATTGGGCAGGTGTATGGGACTTAGAGTATGACTGGATCCAGAATCGTTTTGATCAAGGATCATATGAAAAGAAAGGCGATAAAGACCTTCAGCCAATGAACACAGCGGGCATGCCGGTGTCTCGTTGGATAGATGGTGTTCTGGAGGACAAAGAGAACATTGCGCAGAAAGACAACATCAGAGCCATGGTGTTGTGGGGTCATGCACCCAACTCACAAACACGTGGCCCGGAAATGAAAGCGGCGATGGAAAAACTAGAGTTGCTGGTTGTTATCGATCCATACCCGACTCACACAGCGGTGCTTCCGGATAGAAAAGACGGCATGTATTTGTTGCCGGCATGTACGCAGTTTGAAACTTATGGTTCTGTAACCGCTTCTAACCGATCATTGCAATGGCGCGATAAGGTTATTGAGCCTCTGTTTGAAGCGTTGCCAGATCACACCATCATGTACAAGTTAGCCAGCAAGTTAGGTTTTGGTGAAGAGCTCACTAAAAATATCGAGGTGACTAACGATGAGCCATTGATTGAAGACATCACTCGTGAATTTAATCGTGGCATGTGGACTATCGGTTACACCGGACAAAGTCCGGAGCGTATTAAAGAACACATGAAGCATCGCAATACCTTTGATGAAGGTACCTTGCAGGCTAAGGGTGGTCCATTGGATGGTGAGTACTACGGTATGCCATGGCCATGCTGGGGGGATGCAGAAATGAAGCATCCGGGTACGCCGAATCTTTACGATCCGAGTAAGCCGGTTGCAGAAGGTGGCCTTAACTTCCGAGCACGTTTTGGTGTTGAGCGAGATGGTGTCAATCTTCTTGCCGAAGACTCTTGGTCAGTCGGTGCTGAAATTGAAGATGGTTACCCTGAATTCACAGCCGATATGCTCAAAACGCTGGGCTGGTGGGACGATCTTACCGACGAAGAGAAAGTGGCAGCGGATGGTAAGAACTGGAAAACAGACGTCTCTGGTGGCATCCAGCGCGTTGCAATCGAACATGGTTGCGCGCCGTTTGGTAATGCGAAAGCCCGTGTGAATGTATGGACTTTCCCCGATCCGATTCCTGTTCACCGGGAACCGCTATACACGTCCCGTCGTGACTTGGTAGAAGACTATCCGACCTACGAAGATCGCAAGTCACACTATCGTCTACCCACTCGTTATGGCTCAATTCAAGCCACCGACTATTCCAAAGACTTCCCATTGATTCATACCAGTGGACGCCTCGTTGAATATGAAGGCGGTGGTGAAGAGACTCGATCAAATCCATGGCTGGCTGAACTGCAGCAGGATATGTTTGTAGAAATTAACCAAGCCGATGCGAACGACATCAGCGTTAAGGATGGTCAGATGGTTTGGCTGGAAGGCCCTGAAGGCGGCAAGATTCATGTCAAAGCGATGGTGACTGATCGTGTCGCGCGCGGAGTCGTATTCACTCCTTTCCACTTTGGTGGCAGGTACCAGGGTGAGGACTTACTCGATAAATACCCGGAAGGGTCTGCCCCATACGTTCGTGGTGAATCAGATAACACCACCATGACTTACGGATACGACTCTGTTACACAAATGCAGGAGTCGAAGTGTTCGCTCTGCAAAATCACAGCGGCCTAAGGGGAGGGTATAGCAATGGCAAGAATGAAATTTTTATGCGACGCCGAGCGTTGTATCGAATGTAACGGCTGTGTCACGGCATGCAAAAATGAGCATGAAGTGCCTTGGGGTGTTAATCGGCGTCGAGTGGTAACGCTCGACGATGGCAAGCCCGGAGAAAAGTCTATTTCGGTTGCCTGTATGCACTGCACTGATGCTCCGTGTCAGGCGGTATGTCCGGTTGATTGTTTCAATACCACAGACGACGGCATCGTATTGCATGACAAGAGTTTGTGTATCGGTTGCGGTTATTGCTTCTACGCGTGCCCGTTTGGAGCACCTCAGTACCCTCAGCAAACCTCCTTTGGTGCACGCGGGAAAATGGACAAATGCACGTTCTGCGCAGGTGGCCCTGATGAAGAAGATCTGTCCGATGCTGAATACGAAAAGTATGGTCGTAATCGTATCGCTGAAGGCAAACTTCCTCTCTGTGCTGAGATGTGCTCTACACGCGCGCTGATTGCCGGTGATGGTGATGAGATTGCTGATATCTACAGAGAACGTGTTCTTCGACGCGGTGGCCGTCCTCAGACTTGGGGTTGGGAAACTGCCTACACGGAGGGCTAGAGCGCATGCAAACACAGCAAATAGAGAGTGAGCAGCGTCAGAAGATGGCCCCTGCCAAGAAACGCAAAATTGCGTTTTACGGCTTGCTGGGAATATTGGGGCTGGCTTTGGCATTGCCGTTGGCCAGTTACTCTATTCATTTCTTCGGCGCCGAGGCCTTTGCACAGGATGCTGGTAGCGTGACTAACCCGCGTTCGAACTACTGGCGTGCCGTGAAAGAGGGCGTGGGTGGTTACAGTGCGGTACAAGGTGCTGAAACCGGTGTGCTGATTGCACCGGGCGGCACGGAGTGGCAGCGATTAAGAGACAACACCATTGCCAAGTACATGCCTTGGGGTATTGTCGGTGTTTTCGCTATCTTGCTGTTGTATCACCTGGTTCATGGTAAGAACAAGCTCGATCATCGTCCTTCAGGACGCAAAATCAAGCGCTGGAACTGGTTCGATAGGCTGACACATTGGATAACGGCAATCTCATTTATTGCGTTAGCTATTACCGGTATCAGTATGCTTATCGGTAAAACCTTGCTTATCCCTTTACTCGGTAAGGCTGGGTTTGCTATGTGGGCTCAAGCCTCCATTACCGTCCACAATGTTATGGGACCTGTATTTTCCGTTGGCATTGTGCTGATGATAGTGATGTGGATCTGGCACAACTTTCCCAACGCAACCGATGTACAGTGGTTCAAGCAAGGTGGTGGTCTTATCGGTAAAAACCATCCACCAGCTGGTCGAATGAACGGTGGCGAGAAAGTCTGGTTCTGGCTTGTGACTGTTGTGGGCCTGGCGGTGTGCATCAGTGGAATCGTGATGGTCGCACCGGTGTACGGTTTTTCCATTCCCGAGTGGGCCGGTTTTCTGCCTTGGGTCGATGGCACTCGTCCTGACATGCAACAAGCGAATCTAGTGCATTCGGTATTGTCTTTAGGTTGGACGGCGGTCGCATTGGGTCACATCTATATCGGTACTGCCGGTACGGAAGGGGCTTTTGAAGGCATGTCCACCGGCTACGTCTCAGCAGAGTGGGCGAAACAGCATCATGATCAATGGTATGACGATGCTGTTGCCAAGGGCAAAGTCATAGAGCCTGAAGTCAGTGCGGCTAAAGCGGCTGCGACGGGAGTGTCGGCTACTCATTAGCATCAACAGATAAAGTCAGGATGCTTGCTGATGCCTACCATGACGATCGTTGTGGTGGGCATCTTGGTTTATAGGTATCCCATTTGTGCAGCGAAGAAAGTGGGGGCATACTAAGTCATCAGCGGTGCATTAACCTAGGGCTCCCCGATCAATGAACATCGGTGTTATGGTTCTAACTCTTGTTTAAACGCAGGTTATGTACTTGTCTAACGTCGAAAAATTTCCAGATGATGTCATCGTACTTCTGCACAATGCACAAGTAACGGTCAGCTGTGTACCCATACAAATGGACAATCAAGAGTGGCAGGCTGCCATCTTTTTTGTACTCCCGAAAGATGCGTCTTGTCTGGATAAGGGGCAACTCAGGGGGGGGCCTTATGCCGTTGAATTCGATGCCGATTTGCACGAGCATGAAAAGGGCACTCTGATAGAAATTGGAATTGATATCGTTACACCTATAGAGCCGAGTCGAGGTACGATGTTTTTTTTAACGGGACATAGCTCGTCACATTTCGAAGCCATAAAATTGCTGTCTGAGCAACCAGAGTTAACTCTATTCATTGGTAATGAATATTGTGAGGTGTTGTACAAACAACGTATTCCATTGTCAGATGTCATGCGCTCAGGTTTTAAACAACTGCTGGATGAAGCCGTCGGACGCGATGCGGTTATTCGCATGACCGGGCACTACGATCCGGACAAAGTATTTGCCGATACTATTGAATCTTTGCAGTTGCATTAATTTTTTTCATGCGTCGCTTGCCTCTCTATGTTGCCGCGCTATTTCTATCCGTTCAAAGCGTTCATGTATTAAACGTTAACGCTTCAACAGGATTAGCGGACGAGAAAAATAGCTCTGAATTCTCCGACGCGATAAAAAATCAGTGGATAAGCGCTATCGGCAACGATCGGGTGGATCACTTAACAACTCTTAGCGGTCAACACAATGTATCTGAGCTACTGAAAATTACTGCGTCCAATGGTAAGTCTGCGCTGATGGTCGCCAGTAAAAAAGGGGATCTTGCGCTTGCAAAAAAGTTGGTAAAAAACGGTGCCAGTATCCATGATTTGACGATTACACAAGGCACCGCTTTTATGTTTGCCATATTGGGTGACCAACGACCACTTGTAGAGTGGCTATACGATGAGGGTGCAGATATTGACGTGGTTGGTTCTAATGGCTGGACAGCCCTGACTATCGCTGCAGCCAAAGGTAATGCAGAATTGTTGCAGTGGTTGCTCGCTCGTGGCGCAGATGCTCAAATCAAAGACGTCTATCGTTATACCCCGCTGTTGCGAGCGGTGGATAACGGCTATCTGAATACGGCCGGTATCCTTTTAGCGCTACCTGATACTGATGTAAACGCACAGGACGAATATGACAACACCGCGCTTCATCATGCCGTTGCAGCAGGAAACCGGGATATGGTGACGCTACTGCTGAGTAAGGGGGCGAACCCGGATATCAAAAACCGGCAATCTATGACTGCGCGAAAATTAGCTGAAGGTCTTAGTGATCTGGAATCGGTATTCCAACCTCTAAAGTGATGTTTTCTTTGTTTGGTGTTTGAATCGGTACAGAGCACCCGGCCGCGCCACAAAGCCCGTGTCGTGCAAAAACTTCTTTTGCTTCTTCGTATCCTAGCTCACTGATTTTTTCATACGATTTGAAATCCATAAGCGAGATTGAACGAACGTTGGGTTCAACCAGAATTTGAAGGGAGCTACGCGCTTCGTTTATTCTTTCAATACTTTTAATATCTGTGGCACGCAAAAGAGTTTCTACCATGCGGGGAATGCGGATACTTTCAACAAATGGATTCAGTCGTGATAGTAAAACCTGCCAACCCGATAGGCTGGTGCCAAAATCGTAGTAGTTAAACTGCTCAGGTATATGGCTGACGTTAACGCCAATCATATTACCTTTCCCGCCCAGTCGTTTAAGCATCACATCGACAGGAAATGTATTAAGCACGGCTCCATCGGTGAGTAGGTCGCCGTTGGCCATGGGTACGGGTGAGAAAATGCCTGGCAATGAGATTGTGCTTCTGACTATTTTCCATAAGGGGCCGCGATCATGAATGACTTCACGGCCATCGGCCAAGTTTGATGATATGCAGAAGTAGGGTATCCACAAATCTTCGATACGAGCAGACTTGTAAACACTTTTGCAAAAGTTAGTCAGCTTTGCAGATTGCATCAGTGAGGCAAGAGGCAATGTATAGTCGTATAACGCTTTCTTGCTGGCGAACGTTGAAGACAACGCTTTGATATTCTCATATTTACGGCCCATTGCCATTGCTGCACCCAGCAGGCCGCCCATGCTCGAACCGCCAATGTAGTCAATTTCTATTGCTTGCTCTTCAATGAGTTTTTGCACACCTAAGTGGACATAGCCACGCGCACCTCCGCCGCTGAATACTAAGCCGCGCGCACAGCTTCGAAGACGGCGTGCAAGTCTATTGAAGTGAATCTTATCGTTTATTCTGACGTGGTAATACGCATCCAATTGACGCACATCTAGCCACTGTGCGGTCCCTGAAGGATGATTAGTATCAGCCGAATGTAAAAGGACCAAGTCTATTCTAGGTCGCACTTTTGATTGCCCGAATAGAGCATTAAGCTTTTGCTCCACATCACGAATGTTGGTATCGTTGTCAGGTTCTGCATTGGCAACCAGCATTATGCGATCTGCGCGATTTACACAGCGCTGAGTCCATGCGCTCCAATTTTTGTCCGCAACATATACGAGTGATTCAAAGCGATTTTCTTTGTCGTCTAGCCATTCTGCAATTGCCGGGTTAAACGCATTTTCAAAGGTGGTTTGAGAGGCGCCGGTGCGACCATAAAGCGTATCGAAACTCCTCGAATCGATCGACATTGTTGAGCCCAGCTCGCGCATGCTGCTCTTCAGCTGATGAACAAATCGGCGCAGCGGCAACTGTTCATCCAACGGGATGACCACAAAATTATCGTCTGACGAGTTAAGCGTTTCTTCTCGAGCATTGGCAATGTGACGTGTCACGACAAGCTTCGACAACTGCATTAGTAGCTCAGCTCTAGGCACGATGAGTTCGTCGAACGCTTCCCGGCTCAGAAAGGCCATAGTAGATTCACGTGCAGCCGTGACGGTCGCACTGCGGTCAGAGTCTGCTAAAAGTGCTAGCTCACCGACGGTTTCTGGTGCCTGCACTTCTCCCATGCGGTGTCGCACACCGTCGGAATTTGTTGTCTCAACAGTAAGCTTTCCTGATATTGCAACGTATAGTCCGTTCGGTGGATCTCCTTGTTCGAACAATACCTGACCGCTTCTGTAATGCTGTATTGAGGTTTGATCCAGCAAACTGTTCATTGTGGTATGGCTTACATCGCCAAACAGGCGAAGGTACGCACTCGCAAGAGTCACCCGACGTGACAGGTCAGCGGCTACGTCATAGACATAAGCTAGGATGTCAGAATCGATTTCTGTGAGTTGATCAAATGCTTGTCTTGGAAATTGTGCAACCCGTGTTTTTTTAACGGCTATCGCTGACACTAAGTGCTCGCCAGCGTTTAAAACCGCGAAGTCTCCGGCTGTGTCGCCTTTCTTTCGGGACTGTAGGTAAAACGTTTCACTCGATTTGGCGCAGGGCATGTACAAACCCAATTCACCGTCAACGACGACATACAAGTTTTTGCTTTGCTTGCCTGCGTCAAACAGTGTGCATCCTTCCGCCACTTCGTCAAAGGTTATGAGTGGCGTTAGTTTTTCCCAAAGCTCAGCTGTGATGCCTTGAAGCAGTGGCAGCTTTTTAAGCTGCTTGATGGCGCGGCTTTCTTTCAACATAGGACTTGCTGTTGGGAAAACTCAGATGCAAGCGTGATTTCAACTCGATCTTTGCTGCGCGCTCGAACATCGGTTACACCGTATTCCATAGCCAAGCGGAAACCGAACTTGCTTAAAAAACGTTCGTATTGATCGACGCCTACGCTACCCACCGCAAAGACGTTTCCGTCGGCATCTGATTCGAGTGCAATCGCTGCAAGCGGGACCGGTGCTGGGCCTGATAGGACCTTTGCGGCATTACCGGGGTCGTAAACACTGCGTTCTGAGCAGCAACTGATCATGCCTTGCCGGGTTTGTCGCTGACCTGTCGAATCATAAAATGTCACAGGGTTCGGGCGATAGGAGATATGGCTTATCGGTTTTGCTGGATGAGACATCTTATGACTGCAAATGGCCGAGAACGCGACAACGGTTTTATCGCTATCGAGCCCTCCCATCCAAGCACCCCTTGCCGGAGCAGCTTGGGGGAGCCTGACTAAAAAACAGGGTGTAGTGAGGTACGGGTAACTGAAAATATAGGACTCACCAACGGCGAGCGAGCTGAGCGTTACCTCGTTGCCATCGGGGAAGATCAGTTGAGACTTGGGGTAGGGAGTCGTTGAAGCAAGAACGTTCCCTTGAGCGGAAACAGCGCCTGCGATTAGACCTGTGCACAATGAGTTGAAACGTCTTCGGTCCATGTTATGCCTCCCTAGCGGCAATAGGCTCATCAGCTGGTGAAAACTGCGGATTGGTTAATCCGGTTTTCGCAGGTTGTTGGACCTCAGTATAGACATATGTGTGAAGGTCAATCTACCCAACGGCTGCTGCGTTCTGTCTGTTGCTCCTAGGCCTCGCGCTTACTCTTCACTAAAATTAATGTCGGCATACCAGGCTGTTCCCGTTTTGTTGGCGTTATCACCGTCAACCATGACAGCGTATCCATTAATTTTGCCGATGTCTTTTCCGAAGTGAGTTTTGAAATCTTCGGCGATGTTTCTTGTCTGTGTGACCCACTGACCGGCGTTTGAGTTCCCAGATTGAACCACGATCATTTTTGCTTTCTCAGTGAACGGGTTCGACCAAGAATCGCCTAACTCCTGTTCGGAGGACCACACATAATTTATCGCCAGCGTCTGCCAAGGCAGGATACCAGTCTTGCTGACCACATAAAGTCTGGCGGGAAAATCATCACCCGCACGAGTTTTTTCATCGATATCGTCGTATACACCATCGATTTTCCACGACCAACTAATAATGGGCTTTTTGCGTAGGTCGACGGTCTGTTCTTTGTAGAGAATAGAGGCAGCGCCTTCTGTTGAGCCTTTCAATACTCTGGTGCCATCCAGCTCCACTATTTCGTAGTGAGTGTTGCCAGAGAAGCTCTTTTCCTTCCAGGACTTAAGCGTTCTGTCGTTAAATGGCGCCGAAGGCTCATCGGTTGGCAGTTCGGTGGCCCAGGCGGCCGGTAGCAAGCTTATGCCAAGCGCTAAACCGATATTCAGCAGATAATGTGCGAGCCTCGGTACTGAGAGTATTTTCTGGTTTCTCATCGATGCAAATGTCAATTGTCTACTGCTTCATACGGCAGAAAAGGGAAAAAGGTTAAATCCATGCGATCAGAACAAGAACCAGTACGCCAATGAGCCCGTATCGCGTAGTATTAACGACTATTAAAAGCTCCTTGCTGTCTCTCAAACGCCCATGCCCAGTCTGACCACACAACGCCGTTTTTGGTGGTGTGCCTTTGGCACCATAGCCACAATATATGCCTTAATTCTGGTTGGAGGGATTGTACGGGCTACTGGAGCTGGCATGGGCTGTCCGGATTGGCCTACGTGCTTCGGGCAATGGATTCCACCCACCAGCGAGTCCCAGTTGCCTTCCAATTATCAGGAAATCTACGCTGATAGGGGATACGCCGAGACCACGTTCAATGTGCGTAAAACTTGGACAGAATATTTAAACCGGCTCTTGGGTGCGTTTACTGGTCTGACCATATTGGCAACGCTAATTTTTTCTGCACCCTACAGGCGCAGTGAGCCCAAGATCTTCTGGTTTGCATTTGCTAGCTTCATTTTGGTTGGCGTGCAGGGCTGGTTGGGATCTGTCGTTGTCGCCACGAACCTGCATACAGGCATGATTACGTTGCATATGCTGTTGGCTCAGGTCATTGTGGGTATTTTGATTGCGGCTTTGGTCAGAGCCTCAAAAGCGAGTTATGACGAGGTGCGCATCGATCATCTTCCGCAGCTTTTTTATCCGATGATGGTGGTTGCCATGATTGCCGGTTTGGCTCAATTGGTATTGGGCACTCAAGTGCGAGAAGCTGTCGATCTTATCGCAAGAAGCAGTGAATTCACTGACAGACATTTATGGATTGAAAGATTGCCCATCATTTTCAACATCCATAAGTACCTTGCGATTCCGTTGGTGTTTATAAACGGTTGGTTGATACTGGCTGTTCTTAATCATTCGCGTTCGGCTATTCTCAGGCGCCTTAGCGTCACTCTGGCCATTTTCATACTCGGCACCATTGCCATTGGTATGAGTATGGATAAACTGCACCTACCCATGTTCGCGCAACCATTGCATTTGTGGTTAGCCTCGTTAATTTTCGGTGTTCAGCTTGCGCTATTGCTCATAATCCAACACGCGAAAAAAAGTGAAACTTCCTATTCTGTTATGGACGGTCGCGTTGCGACTGAATAGGTAAGTTTTTTTCAGCCACTGTGTTTACTGTCAGTGGTTTTAGCGTTTTGCGTTGATTAGATCTCTCAGATTACTCATGGTTGTTGACACATTCACAAGGTGTCAACTGAAGGAGTAGAGATGAAACAGTCTGCAAGGGCGCAGAGGCATAAAAATCACGTCGCCGTGGGAAATTTTAGGTTTGTTGTTGCCAGCCTGATTTTTATCGCCTGCGGTGTAGCCGCTGCCAACAGAGTAATACCGGAGGCGGGAGAGCTTATCAACATTAACGCGGCCTCCGTGGCTGAAATTGCTCGTGCCCTACCAGGTATAGGCCCGCAAAAGGCACAACGTATTGTTGATTGGCGAAACAAACACGGGTTGTTCCAATATCGCGAGCAGCTCTTAGATATCAAAGGGATTGGGCCTAAAACACTAGAGAAAATTGAAGGTTTTTATCACCTGGGCGATCAGGCTGGGAACTTGGGCAGCACGACATCCAGCGGCATGTCCGATCGATGGGTGCTCAAAGAAATTATTGAACAAGCGAACCACGACCGGCGTGTTGCCTTGGGTTTAGTGAATTCGGAAGGACTGCCGTTGCCGCGCTAATCGCCTTCAAATTCGCAAAGCACGTGAACAGGCACGTCGAGCTTTTCTATCCGCTGCCGCCCGCCTAATGCGGGCAGATCAATGATGAAAGAGCTACCGATAACCGTTGCACCACTGCGCCGAATTAGTTTTATACCGGCCTCGCACGTGCCGCCTGTGGCAATTAAATCATCGACTAAAAGGACCCGTTCACCGGGTTGTAATGCTCCATCATGCAATTCCATGGTGGCCTCTCCGTATTCCAAGGTGTACGACTCGCTGGTTCGTGGCCCAGGCAACTTGCCCGCTTTGCGAATAGGTACAAAGCCTACGGACAGCTGGTGGGCAATTGCACCACCCATAATGAAGCCACGTGCCTCTAAAGCGGCAACCTTGTCAATTCTGGCGCCGGCATAGGGGTGCAGCAGTTGATCGATTGCCATACGGAACGCCTGTGCATCGCCAAACAGCGTTGTGACATCTCTGAACTGGATGCCGGGTTTGGGGAAATCGGGAATTGTCCGAATTGAATCGCGAATATTCATAGGCCAAAGGATGCGGTGGCAAATCTTAAGTAGGGTGCCAATAGAGTAACACCTGTGCATCGCGAAATCGAAGGCGGGAACTCTACGCGGTGCATGATATTATCTGCGCTATTCCATTCCTGGTTGAAAAAGGCAATGCGTCTTAATTCGAAAATAGTGCTGTTTACTTCACTCATACTGACGGTAGGCTGCAGTACGGTCAAATACAACACTTTAGAAAAAGTGGGTATTCACAAACGCGATATTCTGGTGAGTAACGTCAAACAAACACGTGATGCACAGGAAGATGCACAAGAAGAATTTCAGGATGCGCTAGAGCGTTTTGGCAATATTGTTACCATCGAAAATACAGATTTAAAAAAGGCTTACGAGCAACTCAAAGACGAGTACGAAGACAGTAAAGACGCTGCGGAAGAGGTCTCTGAGCAAATAGACGATGTGGAAGAAGTTGCCGAAGATCTTTTCGAAGAATGGGCCGAAGAGAATCAGTCGTATAGCGATGCTGTGCTTCGACGTAACAGTGAATCTAAGCTACGTGACACACGAGCTCGATACACTGAAATGCTCAAGAGCATGAAAGATTCAGAAGCGAGCATGCAGCCTGTTTTGGCATCCCTCTACGACAATGTGCTGTACTTGAAGCACAACTTAAACGCACAGGCAGTGGGCTCGTTGCGAACAACCTTCGATGAGCTTGAAGGTGACATCAGCATTTTAGTCGAGCGCATGAATCAATCTATTGCGCGCTCGAATGAATTCATAGCGCAAATGAATTAATGACAGCAGATAACGAAAACGACGATGGCGTGGACCTTCACACACGTCTAAATCATGAAACCGCTGTAATTAGTTGGGCAGAGCTGGTTAAGCACTTTGCTCGCGGCGTTGTAATACGAGTTGGCCCGGAGGTTGATTTAATCGAAGCGGCTGCTGTGTTGGCTAAAGATGACACAGCCTCCCTACAAGCTTGGATAAATCAGGGTACAGTCAGCAGAGCCAGCGATGATGATGCTCGTGATTGGACCGTGCGCGAGCCTGATTTCTGGTGTGTTGTTACTGCGCCTTGGGTGCTTGTCCAGGAACGTCCTGCAGGCGCAACTGAATCCACGCCGCCAACAGTGCATTAGCGCCTTGAGGCGCAGTCAGTGTTTGCTCTCGTACAGCGCTCTCGGTTTGTTTCAGCAGAGTATTCATATCACTGCTTTCTCTTAGTGAGGCCAGAATGCGCTGTTCCACCATCGACCACATCCAGCTGAGTCTTTGATTTTCGCGGCGAGCGACAAGTTCGCCGGTATCAATCATCTGGCGGCGGTGGTTTCGGATCTGCTGCCATAGTTCGTCCAGGCCGTCTCCGGTCATTGCACTACAACTTAACGCTAAGGGCTTCCAGCTGCTACCGTGCTGAAGAATCGACAAGGCTCTTTGGTACGCGGCCTTCGCATGTTGAGCTTCTGATTTGCCAGCACCATCGGCCTTATTAACGGCAATAATGTCGGCAAGCTCTAAAACCCCTTTTTTGATACCTTGAAGCTCGTCCCCAGCACCAGGCAGCATCAAAACCAAGTAGCAATCGACCATCTCGGACACGACTGTCTCAGACTGACCGACTCCGACTGTTTCCACAAGAATTACGTCAAAACCTGCTGCTTCACAAAGCAATAATGATTCGCGGGTTACGCGGGTAACACCCCCTAAATGCCCACTGGTAGGGGATGGACGGATGTAGGCGTTTTCATTCAACGACAACGCGGCCATTCGAGTCTTGTCCCCTAAAATGCTGCCACCGCTGCGTTGACTGCTTGGATCAATAGCAAGTACAGCAACACGGTGACCTTGTTCGATCAGGCGTAACCCCAGATTCTCTATAAAGGTACTTTTGCCGACCCCAGGAACACCGCTGATACCCACTCTAATGGCTTTGCCTGTGCGCGGGAGTAGCTGTTGTAAGGTTTCCTGCGCCAGCTGCTGATGAGCGGGCAGGGTTGATTCAGTGAATGTTATGGCGCGCGACAGCATACTACGCTCTCGCGCTAAGACGCCGAAGGCAAGTTCTTGGCTACTAAGCTGCTGTCGAGCCATCACTATGCTGGATCCGAAGACTGTGGCGAATCATGACCTAAGAGCGTAGTTAATGTATCCAGCAGGTGTGTCGCTGCCTTGGCGATAACAGTCCCTGGGGGGAACACCGCTGCAGCCCCTGCTTCAAGCAGAGTAGGGACGTCTTGTGGCGGAATGACACCACCAACGACAATCTGAATGTCTTCGCCGCCAATGTTCGCGAGGGCTGCTTTGAGTTCCGGCACCAGTGTTAAATGGCCCGCAGCTAAGGAACTTGCTCCAACGATGTGAACATCATTGTCGACAGCCTGTCGCGCAACTTCCTCAGGTGTTTGAAACAACGGACCTATATCGACATCGAAGCCTAGGTCGGCAAAGGCTGTTGCAATAACTTTTTGGCCTCGATCGTGACCATCTTGTCCCATCTTTGCAATGAGGATTCGGGGTCTGCGCCCTTCGCATTGCATGAAGTGATTGACGCGTTTCTCGATGAGTGGGAGTTGATCGCTTTCAGACATGGCGTGAAGGTAGACTCCTTGAATAGACTGAATTCTTGCAGTATGCCTGCCAAAGGCACTCTCCATCGCATCAGAAATTTCACCTACGGTTGCGCGTGCGCGAGCTGCATCGACCGCTAGCGCCAATAAATTCCCTGACTCTTCCTTGGCCGCCCGGGATAATGCATTTATTGCGTTTTCATGGGCTTTTGGATCTCTATCGCGACGTACACGGTGCAGACGTTCAAGTTGCTGTTCACGAACTTTTGCGTTGTCGACTTTCAATACATCGACGGGGGTTTCGTCTTCAAGCACCAGCTCATTGACTCCGACAACGGTTTGTTGGCCGGCATCTATCTTTGCCTGTGTGCGAGCAGCAGCCTCTTCGATACGAAGTTTTGGGATGCCAGCTTCGATCGCTTTTGCCATCCCACCTTTATCTTCAACCTCCTGAATGTGAGCCCACGCTTTTTGCGCAAGCTCTCGGGTGAGTGTTTCCATAAAATGGCTACCACCCCAAGGATCAACGGTATTGCATAGGCCGCTTTCATGTTGCAAGAATAGCTGAGTGTTTCTTGCAATGCGTGCTGAAAAATCTGTGGGGAGGGCAAGGGCCTCGTCGAATGCGTTAGTGTGTAGTGATTGCGTATGCCCCGCTACAGCTGCCATCGCCTCTATGCCGGTTCTGGTGACATTGTTATAGACATCTTGGGCTGTCAAACTCCATCCGGAGGTTTGGCAATGCGTTCGTAAGCTCAGAGAGCGCGGGTTCTTGGGATTGAACTGTTTGACCAGCTTAGCCCACAATAATCTAGCTGCGCGCAGCTTTGCAACTTCCATATAGTGATTCATACCAATCGCCCAGAAGAAGGATAAACGCGGGGCGAAACTATCGACATCCATTCCTGCGGCAACACCTGTGCGTAAATATTCAATGCCGTCGGCCAGCGTGTACGCAAGCTCAAGATCGGCAGTCGCACCGGCTTCCTGCATGTGGTATCCAGAGATACTAATGCTGTTAAATTTAGGCATTTGCTTGGAAGTAAACGCAAAAATGTCGGCGATAATTTTCATCGACGGTGCTGGAGGATAGATATAAGTATTACGAACCATGAACTCTTTCAAAATATCGTTTTGAATAGTCCCGGTTAGTTTCTCCGGAGAGACCCCTTGCTCTTCAGCAGCAAGAATATAGAGCGACATGATCGGAAGCACTGCACCGTTCATCGTCATAGAAACGCTCATTTTATCCAACGGTATTTGATCGAACAAAATTTCCATATCCAGTATGGAGTCGATGGCAACACCTGCCATACCGACGTCGCTAGTGACTCGAGGGTGGTCTGAGTCATAACCGCGGTGCGTGGGTAAGTCGAACGCAATTGAAAGCCCTTTTTGCCCCGCTGCTAAATTGCGTTTATAAAACGCATTGCTGTCTTCAGCCGTGGAAAAGCCTGCGTATTGTCTGACAGTCCAAGGCCGTGAAACGTACATGGTCGGGTAGGGGCCGCGCGTATACGGCGCGAAACCCGGAAAGTCTTTCTCATAGCCGGACGATTTTCTATCGTTCGCTGTGTAATGACTCTTAAGCCCGATGCCTTCAGGAGTAGTGAACAAACCGCTCTTGGTTTCAGCCGGTTTTGCGGCGGTGTTGCTAGGGTCATTGGTGTTGGAAAATCTGAAGGTTGATTGGCTCATTGTGCGGCTCCTTCAAATACTTCAGCATCACGCACTGGCTGTAACCGTGCAGTCGAATGAGTAGATAAAGCGCTATTGCCTGCGGAAGACTTGTTGTTGCTTGGCTGATATCGATTTATTCCCACCATTATCTCGGCATCGCTATTTAGTCGGGCTACCCGCTTTTCATGACTTTCAGTGAGCCTCTGTTGCCACTGTCCATCAATAAGAGCTTTAATCCAATGGTCAGCACTGTCGAATTCCTTCAAGGCCCCCCATGTTGAATGGCTAAGTTGTTCGGTTAATGTCTCTATCGCATACGAGCCAGCCATGGGGTCTGTGACATGAGTGAGACCGCATTCTCTATCTAAAATAATCGGTAAATTACGTGCTATCCGTTCGCCTAAACTGCCATCAGACTCTGCCTGCCAAGTACCGACTTGATCGTGAGGGTGAACCAGAATAGTTTGAACGCTGCTTAAGGCCGCAGCCGAACAGGCGGCGATGTTTCTTAGATGATTGTTCCAGTGGTCAACAGTTGACAAGTAGCGTTGTGATGTCTCAACCACAATACGTGGTTGCAGATTGTTGTTAGATATAGTGGTGTTATGAGCTTTGGAAAACTCTGTCAGTAAATGACGCCACAAATTAGAAAAGGCTCTTATTTTTACAACTCCCATAAGCACATCTGCGTCGCAAGCAAACTGGAAGCTTATCGCTTGACTTGCTTGATCAAGGCTCATTCTTTCGCTTAAGAGGGCCTCTAGGTAGAGTGTTGCACTCATCAGGGCGGCAATCAGCTCTTGTTTAGCAGTGGCCCCGGCATTGTGGTGTACGGTTGTGTCCACTAGCACAGCCTGAACTTGTGGTAGTAAGTGGCATTGTTCTGCCGCAAAGTTTGCCATCTTGCTTATAGTGTCTTGAATAGGTGCCACATCAGATGTGCCAAACAGCCAATCACCAATAGGGTCAACATTTAACGAGATGGATAAGACCTCTTTATTGGTACATTCTGTGTTGATGTAGCTGTGCAGCTGCTCGGCAATTAAGGGGTAGTGAAGACCAGCGCGGAAACTTACTGGCGATATATCAAGTCTGACCCCGTGTAAAACTGTCGTTAGGTCGGTGTTTTGATTAACGTGCAGCTCTACTGACGAATTACCTTTTTCTAAGCCCTTAAGCGCTTTTCTGTTAGCGGTGGAGTCGTTCAAGCCAGCTATTCGAAGACGGTTATCCCACGAGCCTGCTGTCCCTGAATGTTGGCCAAGATGCACATAGGCATTTTCTGGTGCCGTGTCATACAGGACGCCAATGCTAAGATCGTCGAGCGTTTTGCGTGATATAGAATCTAGCGTATCGTGATTTGGAAGGCCGGCCAGGGCTTGCGTTAACCACTCGTCTCGGGTGGGTGGGCTGAAGACATGGTCAAGGTCGACGTTAGTTTGCTTAGAGCTTGTCGAAGAGGCGTCTGTGGTCCCTGACGATGCTGCACTCATAGTGATGTCACATGCAAAAAAGTGTTGGTTTCTATTATAGCGGGCAGACCATCAGTGATGGCCAATACTTAACATTCAGCGCCCAGGCTTAAGCCTCGGAGCGTTTTAGTTGTCGAATGAGAAATCGAGCTGGGTTCAGTAGAGGTGCCCATGTACTTAAATCGAAATTCTCGCGGGCTGCGTTGTCCGGGTTCAGCCAATCTGAGTTAGATGTCTCTTCGTTTGTACCCAGTAGATAATTCGCTAACAATTGGGCACATAGGGGGGCTGTTACAATTCCACGAGAGCCGAGCCCACCAAGCATGTATAAACCATCATGGCAGGGCAGCGATGCGTAGGTGTCCAGTGACCTGCCATGTCTGATATCGCCATAAATATCACGAGCAAGGGTGAAATCGGGTGCTGGGCCTAGTAACGGCAATCTATCGGGCGTAGTGGCTCTAACCGCAGCGTAACCTTTAACCGCTGATTCGCGGATTTTTAAATCGGGTAGCAGCTCTTTTAGTCCTTTCAGATTTGAAAGGTGATCCTGTTCGGTGACCTCCGTACGGATATTCTCACGATCAAACGTTGCACCTACATAAACACCTTCTTCTGTAGGTATCGCATAGTGCTTCCCATTGACAACGCAGTTTAGCGTGTCGGAACTATCTTGAAATTCGAAATAACTTAGCTGTCCTCTGGCAGGCGTTAAGGGAATATTTTCGTTTTCCGGTAACAAGTGAAAAGCAGAACCCACAGTAAAAACAGTGTGATGTGAGTTAACGCTGTCTTTGTTGGCAAATAGGAGTCGATGATTTTTTTCTTCCGATGAGTCATCAATGCTTGTGAGTTCAAAGCCGGTCTGAAGTGTAATCAGAGGATGCTGTGCTAAGGCATTGCACAGTGCAATGGGGTTCAACCATCCTCCGTTTGCAAACAACAGAGACGAGCTCTCGGTGCTGATCCCGGCGAAACGCGTGCCAGCATTTTTCGTCAGGCAAGAATAATACTGACTGGGCGGATACACCGAGTGCACTAGTTGAAGCACTCCGCAGGGGCTAAAGCCAGATACTGATTCAAGATTAAATTTTGCCAAGCGATCAAGCAAAAATTCATGCGCCAGACAGTGGAATGACATTCCATTGCTGATGCTGCGGGTGACGAAAGGTTTAACGATACCGACAGGATTTCCGGATGCCTCCAAAGCGACCTTTTCATTCTTCTCAAAGAGGTGCACCGGCACGCCTTTTTCGGCAAGAATTCGGGCTAACCAACAGCCCGCCAGCCCTGCACCAACGATAGACAGTGGGACAGCCGAACTGCTCTGCATCGAAGGTATTTCGCGCACAGCCGCTGACTTTTCAAGCCACGGTGGTTGATGCACAGTAGGAAATTGATCCCACGGTTTGTGCATCAGTAGCTAACCTTTGTCTGTTGGAGTGGCGTTGGGTGTTATGTGCCGTAGTGTGATTCGACGTACTGATGAACGATGCTCTGAAATTCCTCGGCGATATGATCACCTTTAAGCGTCATAGCTTTTTCACCGTCAATGTAGACTGGAGCAATGGGACGCTCGCCAGTACCGGGCAAACTAATACCGATATTGGCATGTTTGCTTTCACCGGGTCCATTGACGACGCAGCCCATAACCGCAACAGACATATCTTCAACGCCGGGATGTTTGTCTTTCCAAGCCGGCATACTATCGCGTAAATAAGTTTGGATACGACTCGCAAGTTCCTGGAAATAAGTGCTGCTGGTCCGCCCACAACCGGGGCACGCTGTCACCATGGGCGTGAATGAACGCAGCCCCATGGTCTGTAGAATTTCCTGAGCAACCACAACTTCGTTGGTCCGGTCACCACCGGGTTCTGGCGTTAAGGAGATTCGGATGGTATCGCCAATGCCTTGTTGCATCAGTACCGATAGTGCTGCGGTAGACGCAACAATACCTTTTGACCCCATGCCAGCTTCAGTCAAACCCAGGTGTAGAGCGAAGTCAGTGCGTGATGCAAGTGTCTGGTAAACATCGATCAAATCTTGGACCCGGCTCATTTTGCATGACAAAATTATTTTCTCTCTTGCCAGGCCCAGTTCAACAGCGCGCTCAGCGCTATCGAGTGCAGATTTGATGACGGCCTCTCGGTTAATCTGCTCCAAAGGTTTCGGATTTTTTAAAGCCGCGTTTTCGTCGAGCAACTTGGCCAACAATTCCTGATCGAGGCTGCCCCAATTTGCTCCAATTCGAACCGGCTTATCGTTCTTAGCGGCTATCTCGATCATCTGTGCGAATTGCTCGTCTCGCTTAGCGCCTCGACCAACGTTGCCTGGGTTAATTCGATACTTTGCCAGTGCAGTTGCGCAGTCAGGTACTGCGGCCAACAGTTTGTGCCCGTTGAAATGAAAATCTCCAACCAACGGAACATCGATATCCATGCTCAACAGCCGATCGCGGATTTCTGGAACGGCGTTGGCTGCAGCTTCCGTATTCACGGTGATTCGCACCAATTCTGAGCCGGCTCTAGCTAAATCCGCAACCTGAGCTGCTGTTCGTATGGCATCCTCAGTGTCGGTGTTAGTCATCGACTGGACCACAATAGGAGCGGCTCCACCAATGGTGACTGAGCCAATTTGAACTGATCTTGTCGTTTTGCGAGGCATTGTTTGTATTAAACGCTTGATCGAAAGCTAGAAGGGCCTTAGTTTATCCTTGTCGGCAGATTTTTGATGAATAATAGTAGTTACTAATCTCCAACGAACGTCGCGTAACGTGCCAATAGGTTTGTCCAAAGAGACGAATTCCATGACAAAAAATCCGGTGTATGAGTTCACCGAGCGCGAGCAGCACATTCTAAAGCTGCTTGTTGATCACTACATAGAAGAGGGTACCCCTGTCGGTTCAAGGACCCTGTCGCGTTTGCCGGGCATTGACATCAGCGCCGCATCGGTCCGCAATGTCATGGGTGATCTGGAACACATGGGTTTGCTTAAGTCGCCACATACTTCAGCTGGCAGGGTGCCGACTTCGGCAGCTTTCAGGGTGTTTGTAGACAACCTTCTAGAAGTTCGTCAGCCTGACGAAAACACGGTTGATCACATTCGTGCCTTACTAGACCCGTCCTTAAACGATCAGGCGCTCGTCAAGGTTGCATCCAACTACCTGTCAGGATTCACCAAGATGGCCGGCATGGTAACCGTACCGCGCCGTGAGGAAAAACCGCTCCAGCAGGTAGAGTTTTTGCCTCTTTCCGACAAACGGGTTTTGGTCATTCTAATCATCAGCGATAGTGAGGTACAAAATCGCATTATTCATGTCGAACGTGATTACACCAAAGAGGAGCTTTCTGAATTTTCCCGTGAGTTGAACGCTGAATACCTCGGGCGGCCATTGGTAGAAGTCCGGGATCGCCTGCGCAAAGATCTAGAACGAACGCGTGAAGATATGGGAAATTCCATGCAGCGCATGATTGATGTTGCGGGGCAGGCGTTTGGACCGTACGAGTCCGATGAAGCCGCTGACAGCATGGTGTTAGCGGGTGAAACTAATCTCATGGACCATGCAGATCTGGGCGATGTCAGCAAGCTACGAGATTTGTTCGATGCGTTTTCTCAAAAAAGAGATATATTTCATCTGCTTGAGCGTTCTGTCTCTGCAGATGGCGTTCAGATCTTCATTGGGCGGGAGTCAGGCTATGACGCGCTAGGCGAATGTAGCGTGGTTACAGCGCCCTACGAGATCAACGGCAAGCTTCTGGGCGTGCTTGGCGTTGTAGGTCCAAAGCGCATGTCATACGCCCAGGTCATTCCTGTCGTCGATGTCACGTCAAAATTATTGAGCGCGGCCTTGAATCTTCGCAGTTAGATCCCATATTCGCGCGGCGGCACGTTTTTAGCACCGTAACTTGGCGTTTGTAAGTCGATTTTGCTTATATTCCGGCCAACCGTTTTCCATTTTTCCTAAGCGAGTTTTTACTGATGATGCCAGACAATAAAGAAGCGTCTGACAAAGCGGCCGAGGATGCCGTTGAAGACACACAGGCAGAGGGTGTTGAAGCAGCTAATGCCGAATCAGCAGATGCTGGTCAGCCTGTTGCTGATGAACTACCCGAAGATCAGCTTGCCGCTGCCAGAGCGAAGGCGCAAGGCGACGACGCAGATCCCCTGGATTTCGGTGACAAGCGCATGGGTGACGAGGCTGAAGCCCCCGATGAGCTTGAGCAACTGCGTGGCCAGTTGGCTGAAGCCGAGGCAAAAGCCGCTGAACACTGGGATCGCTTGTTGAGATTGCAGGCAGAGATGGAGAATCAACGCAAACGTGCACAAAACGATGTGTCCAAGGCACGAAAGTTTGCATTAGAAGGTATTGTCGGCGACTTACTTCCGGTTAAAGACAGCCTTGAAATGGGTCTGGCAGCGGCGCAAGCCCCAGAAGCTGACTCAAAATCGATTATTGAGGGAGCAGATTTGACCGTTAAAATGCTCACTCAAGTGTTTGAAAAAAATAATATTCTTGAAGTAAATCCTGTAGACGAGAAATTCGACCCTGAGTTCCATCAGGCGATGTCCATGCAGGAGGTAGAGGGTGTTCCGGCAAACACAGTGACAGGTGTTATGCAGAAAGGTTACACACTCAATGAACGCTTGGTCCGCCCGGCACTGGTCATGGTCGCTAAGTAACCCCTTGAAAGTTCAAGTGACCACCACATCATCTATGCAACGAACGGAATGCCTCTTAAGAGGGTTCTGGATTTCATTTAATAAATTAGGTTAAGGATTTTCTATCATGGGTACCATTATCGGAATCGATCTCGGCACGACGAATTCGTGTGTCGCGGTTATGGAAGGGGGCAAGCCCCGCGTTATCGAAAATGCAGAAGGCGATCGTACGACGCCCTCCATCGTTGCATTTGCTGACGACGGCGAAGTTATCGTAGGCCAACCTGCGAAACGTCAAGCTGTCACTAACCCCAAAAACACCCTCTACGCTGTAAAGCGCCTTATCGGTCGTCGTTTTGAAGAAGAGGCCGTTCAGAAGGATATCGAACTCGTCCCTTATAAAATCATTCGCGCTGACAACGGCGACGCATGGGTTGAAGGTGCGGGTAAAGGGATGGCGCCTCCTGAGGTTGCAGCACGTATCCTTATGAAAATGAAGCAGACCGCTGAAGAGTATCTCGGCGACACGGTAACCGAAGCGGTTATCACTGTTCCTGCGTACTTCAACGATTCACAGCGCCAAGCCACAAAAGACGCTGGTCGAATTGCAGGTTTAGAAGTAAAGCGAATCATCAACGAGCCAACGGCCGCAGCGCTGGCTTATGGCATGGACAAGCAACGCGGTAACAAAACAGTCGCGGTCTACGACCTGGGTGGCGGTACGTTTGATATCTCAATCATCGAAATTGCTGAAGTAGACGGCGAGCATCAGTTTGAAGTTTTGTCGACGAACGGCGATACGTTCCTGGGCGGTGAAGATTTTGACAACCGTCTCATCGAATACCTATCAGAAGAATTCAAGAAAGAATCAGGCATCGATCTGGCGAGCGACCCTCTTGCACTGCAGCGTTTAAAAGAGGCAGCAGAAAAGGCAAAGATCGAACTGTCCAGCACACAGCAAACTGATGTGAACCTGCCATACATCACAGCTGATTCAACAGGCCCTAAGCACCTGAACATCAAAGTGACTCGCGCCAAGCTCGAATCCTTGGTAGAAGACTTAGTTCAGCGTACTGTTGAGCCTTGCAAAATTGCCTTGAAAGATGCGGGTTTAAGCGCGTCAGAAATTCAAGACGTCATCATGGTTGGTGGCCAGACTCGTATGCCAAAAGTACAAGAAGTTGTTAAGGACTTCTTCGGCAAAGAACCTCGCAAAGATGTTAACCCTGATGAGGCGGTTGCAGTCGGAGCTGCTATTCAGGGCGGTGTATTGGGTGGTCAGGTTAAGGATGTTCTGTTGTTGGACGTCACGCCATTGTCCCTGGGTATTGAAACTCTGGGCGGCGTCATGACTAAGCTCATTGACAAGAACACAACCGTTCCTACAAAGGCGCAGCAAGTGTTCTCAACCGCTGACGATAACCAGACTGCAGTTACTGTTCACGTATTACAAGGTGAGCGTGAAATTGCCAGCACGAACAAATCACTGGGTCGTTTCGATTTGGCTGATATTCCACCAGCACCACGTGGAGTGCCACAGATCGAAGTTATCTTTGATATCGATGCGAACGGCATCATGAATGTATCTGCGCAAGATAAAGCAACGGGTAAACAGCAGTCGGTTGTTATCAAAGCATCTAGTGGACTATCCGATGAAGAAATTCAAAAGATGGTTCGTGATGCTGAAGAGCACGCTGCTGAAGATGCCAAACTACGTGGCCTAATTGACAAGCGTAATCAAGGTGAGCAGTTAATACATGCCGCTGAAAAATCTATTAGTGATCTGGCCGACCAGCTTGGTGATGGTGAGAAGGAAGATATCGAAGCGAAGATTGCAGAACTACGCGAAGTACTGCCTGGTGAAGACGAATCTGCGATCGACGAGAAGTTGGCAGCCCTAGGCGAAGTCGCTGGCAAGCTTGCTGAGCGTGCTTATGCGGCTCAGAATGCTGCGGAAGGAGGTCCTGAAGGTGAAGGGCCCGGTGGCGATGCATCAGTAGATGATGCCGTCGACGCAGAGTTCGAAGAAGTCAAAGACGATAAACAAGATAAAGCATCTTAGTTTCACCATCTAAGTAAACAGATGGTTTAGGGAAGGTCGGAGAGTTTGGCTTTTGGTAGAGCGGGTTTTAGTCTGTTTTATCGAGGTTAAGCTCTCCGGCTTTTTTACGTTTAAATAGTACTTAGGGTTGTTAGAACAACTTCTAGTGTGTAAGCACATCAGGTCGATAGAGCATGTCGCAAAGAGATTATTACGAAGTACTGGGTGTGTCGAAGGACGTATCCGAAGCAGAGCTGAAAAAGGCCTATCGACGCCTCGCTATGAAATATCATCCCGACAGAAATCCGGATGACAAAGAAGCTGAAGAGAAATTTAAGGAAGCCAAAGAGGCGTTCGAAATTCTCAAAAGCAAAGAGAAGCGCGCTGCATACGATCAATTTGGCCATGCTGGAGTAAGCAATCAGCCTGGTGGAGGCGGTTTTGGCGGCGGCGCAGATATCAATGATATTTTCGGTGATGTCTTTGGTGACATCTTTGGTGGTGGTCGTAGAGGCGGCGGTGGTCCTCGTGTCTACCGCGGTGACGACTTGCAATACAACCTTGAAGTCAGTCTTGAAGAGGCCGTTGCCGGAACATCAACTGAAATAAAAATTCCCAATACAGTCAGCTGTGAAGTGTGTGATGGCAGTGGTGCCAAGCGTGGTACGACTCCATCAACCTGTTCAACGTGTCATGGCGTGGGCCAAGTACGTATGCAGCAAGGCTTCTTCTCTGTCCAACAAACGTGTCCTGCGTGTCGTGGCAAAGGTAAGGTAATTACTGACCCATGTCCTAATTGCCGTGGACAGGGTCGAACGCAAAAAGAGAAAACTCTGTCCGTAAAAATCCCTGCGGGTGTCGATACCGGGGACAAGATCCGTTTGTCTGGCGAGGGTGAAGCTAGCGATAGTGGTGGTCCAGCAGGTGATCTCTATGTCGCTATTGTGGTTAAGTCACATCCTATCTTCCAAAGGGATGGTGCAGATTTACTGTGTACAGTGCCCATCAATTTTGCGACAGCAGCCGTCGGTGGTGAGTTGGAAGTTCCCACCCTCGATGGACGTGTGAAGCTTAAAATTCCGGCAGGTACGCAAACTGAAAAAACTTTCCGTTTACGTGGCAAGGGTGTAAAGCCTGTGCGCGGCGGCTCGGTGGGTGACTTAATGGCCAAGGTACGAATAGAAACACCGGTTAATTTAAGTAGCTCGCAACGCGATCTCTTAATGCAGTTTCATGAAACTATCAGTGGCGACAATGCGAAAAAGCACAGTCCCCAAGCGCACAGCTGGTTAGGCGGCGTTAAGAAGTTTTTTGATGACCTTCGGGGTTGATTCTTACTTGAGTTGAATTGGCGAGGTCAGCTGGTGTTGACAGCTTGACCTCGCATTCGTTCTCTATGAACGATATAGAGGCCACTTGCAATGATAATAGTGGCCCCACCTAGGGTGGAGTAGGCGGGTAGCGTGTGCCAAACGTAGTAGTCGAACGCAATTCCCCAAAGAATCCCGGAATATTCGAACGGTGCCACCAATGATGCTTCTGAAGATGCGAATGCCATCGTGATGCAATAGTGTCCGGCAACCGCTAACAACGATAAAGCGACTAACCACAGCGACTGAGTCAGGTTTAAGTTCTGCCAAAACCACGGAAGCAACATTATTGCTATGACACCAACACAGGCGTTATAGCTAAATACCATCGACGCAACACTTTCCGTGGATGACAAATAGCGGCTGCTGACAAACAGCATGGAGTAGGTGGCACTACCCAAGAGAACCAGCAAATATCCCTTCAGCTGACCCCCGCCTTCTGGCGTTGCGACAATCAGCACTCCGATAAAGCCTACACAGATTGATGCCCAGCGGTGTACTCCCACTTTTTCCTTTAAAACGAAAACGGAGAGAATGGTGACGATAAAAATTGATGAGAAGAATAAGACAATGGCGTCTGTAAGCGGTATGTGTTTAATACCCAGAAAGAAAGCCAGCGGCGATATGAAACCGATGCAGCCTCGCCAAATATGGAGATTAAGGCGTTTGGGTTTTAAAACGGAAGCTTCATTACGCACACTAAAAATGACTAACATCAGAGGTACAATAATGATGCTTCTGATGGCCAGTATTTGAATTGCGGACACATCGTGGGTGGTCATTAACCACTTGGCCAGCGCATCCATACAGCTTAGCAACACAATGGCAACCAACATAAATAGGATGCCGCGCATAGTGTCAGCTGTTTTCTAGCTGGTGCGTTGTCTGGCTCACGGAGTAACCTGATCTATCGTGAGAGAGATTGCGTCAGTGTCTTCGATAGTGATGCTATCGGATTCAACAAACCAGTCACCGCTTTGCGCAATGGGATTGCCTGATGCAGAAACTCTGGCCCCAATAGTCACCTCGTCAAACGAGGACAGTTTCATGTTGGGAATCATTGCCATCGAATCATCCAGTACCACAGACAACGGAAGTTCGCTCACTGTACGTCGACTGACCGCAAGAGGCATCGGTGGCCCATTAGTGGCCGTTGCGTAGATAAATACGGATTGGTCAGCGCCCGCGGCGGCGGCGGCTTCCTCACTTAACGACACGGTGACAGAAATACCAGGTGTCTGTGTATCAATAGACACAGCTGTCTTATCGTCTGAGTCCGTTTGGGTTTGGTTGGCTTGTCGAATAGAGTTGGCCCCCAATGCTTGAATAGAGCGACTGCGCATTTGATCGATGGTGGCTATGGCGTCGTCGTTACCTTGGGCAAGTCCCATCAGAAAATTGAAACCCAGCAATGCTTCTTGATGATCACCAGCCTGTTGTTTGCCAATGGAACGTAGCCAGAGTGTGTGTTCGTGTTGCGGATTTAACGATATGGATTGTTCTAACAAATCCATTGCTTCGCCGGAAAGGTCTCCACCCCTAGACATTGCTATCGACTCAGCAAGTTGCGTAAGCGTATCAACATTTGTCTCATCTAAGGCACGCGCTCGTTCCAGTGCCTCTCGAGCTTTGGGGTAGTTTTGCAGTGACAAATAACTACGACCTAACAGTCGCCACCCTTGAACATCATCTGGATTGTCTTGCAGTCGCTGTTCAAGTTGAGGCAGCAAATCGGCTAGCGGCCCAGGAAGTTGGGCATTGTTGGACCCGGCAGCGGAAGTTGCGTTGCCCGAACTAGCGGCTTGTTGGGTTATGTTGATGTCATGAGTGATAGCGGCAGGATTACCCAGTTTCAGATACAGCGCACCCGAGGCAATAGGGACGAAAATGGCAACAATCACGGCAGCACTGATATGCCCGCTGCCTTTGATGGAAGGTTGCTTGTTATCCGGGACTAAATCGGCAGCAAGATCGTAGTCGAGTTGTTGTCGTTCATAGTCATAGGTAGTTTGATCGATTGAGCCATCTGCCAATGCGGCTTTGAGTATTTCACCTCGCTCTCGAGCCAGCGTAATATTGACCGCCTCTTGATCCGTAACGTCATCGCGTTGCCGAAAGAGTCCTAGCAGGAGCCACATCAGGCAGAGGACAACGAGCAACGCTGCACATATAAAGAATATAGTCATAGGGAGTTTTACGACGCTTGGACCTCTTCTAGTTCAATAAGAGTGCCGTGAAAGTTACTTGGGTGCATGAAAATAACTGGGTTACCATGCGCGCCGATTTTCGGCTCTCCATTGCCCAGAATACGAGCGCCTTTTGCAATGAGCTCATCTCTGGCTGCGACAATGTCAGTGACTTCGAGACAGATATGGTGCATACCACCACCGGTATGTTTTTCTAAAAACCGACTAACCGGAGAACCATCACCGAGGGGTTCCAGTAGTTCAATCTTCGTGTTGGGTAGATCAATAAATACAACGGTGACACCATGTTCAGGTAAAGCATGGGGCTTTGAAACCGTCGCACCTAACATGTTTTTCCAGTTATCCACAGCAGCATTAAGGTCGTCTACAACGAGCGCTACGTGGTTTAAATTGCCAATCATAAAGCGTTACTCGAATTCGATGATAATGGCGTCAACCGCCAGGCTGTCGCCCACACTGGCAGCCAATTTTGAAACAGTGCCGTCAACGCTGGCAGTTAATGTGTTTTCCATTTTCATCGCTTCAATCACTGCCAAATCTTGTCCAGCAGTTACTTTGTCCCCCTCTTTGACCATGACCTTCATGAGCAGTCCCGGCATAGGAGAGAGTAGGTACTTGGATAGATCCTGTGACTCTTTCACCGGCATGTGGTGCATTATCGCGGCGACATGGGGATCAACAACCAGAAAATCTCTCACCGAGCCACCTTGGCTTAGTCTCCACCAGTTACCGATTCGTTCAGCTCCGACAGTAATATCAACACCTTCGAGGGTACCTCTGAACAACCATTCTCCCGGCTCCCAGTCCGATTCCATACTTACCAGTACGTTAAGCTCTATTTCAAGTTGATTGTCGCCTTCAAAAACGAAAAGGGACTCTTCTATGATGTCAGTGCCCGAGCTTTCCTGAATCTGTGCCTGAGAGTGCCCCACAGCTGCCATGACAGAAGATGTCGTGACCGCTGGAATATCCGCAACATTTCGATCGCGCAGGCGAGTGCGCCATTCAATCCAGGCGGCTACCAGCGGTAACGCTTCAAAAGCTTCGCCCTCGTACTCTGCACTGTTGAAGCCGTCGGGAAAATGATCCTCGATGAATCGTGTGGTTAAGTCACCAGACTTTAATGCCGGATGAGCGAATAACGCCGATAGGAAAGGCAGATTGCTCTGCACACCTCGGATTCTGTAGGCATCGATAGCTGTTTGCATGTGCTCGATGGCTTCCTCGCGAGTCGGCGCCCAAGTGACCAGCTTTGCAATCATGGGATCGTAGAACATGGATATTTCACCACCCGCATCAATCCCTGTGTCGACGCGCGTATATGCGCCGTTGTCGTTTACTAGAGTCGTAGGAGGTGAGTAATGAGTAACGCGTCCGGTAGAGGGTAGAAACCCACGGTCGGCGTCTTCTGCGTAGACTCGTGCTTCAAATGACCAACCATTAATAGAAACATCGGATTGCTGCATAGGAAGCTTTTTTCCTTCAGCAACACGGATCATCAGTTCGACAAGGTCGTATCCGGTAATACACTCAGTAACGGGATGTTCAACTTGTAGTCGGGTGTTCATTTCAAGAAAGTAAAAATTCTCCTGAGCATCGACGATGAATTCGACAGTCCCGGCAGATTTGTAGTCAACAGCAGCACCTAAAGCCACAGCTTGTTCGCCCATGGCTTTGCGTGTTGCTTCACTAATAAAAGAGGACGGCGCTTCTTCAATGACTTTTTGATGTCGCCGTTGAATTGAACATTCACGCTCCCCTAAATAGACGGAGTTACCGTGAGTGTCTGCGATTAACTGAATTTCTATGTGGCGAGGTTGTTCGATAAATTTTTCGACGAAAACACGATCATCACCAAAGGCATTGCGTGCTTCATTCTGCGCAGCAATAAAGCCGTCTTTGACGTCTTCAAGTGATGCGGCCACGCGCATGCCTTTCCCGCCACCACCGGCAGAGGCTTTGAGCATGACAGGGCAACCGATTTTCTTGGCCACCTCATAAGCTTCATCTGCGTTTTCCATCGCATCAGGGTGCCCAGGAACCGTATTGACACCTGCAGAATCTGCAAGCTTTTTAGATTCAATTTTGTCACCCATCACCTCCATTGCTCGAATGCCGGGGCCGATGAAAATGATTCCTGCGTCGTCCAATGCTTGAGCAAATTTCGAGTTTTCTGATAAGAAGCCGAAGCCGGGATGCACCGCATCAGCGCCTGTTTGTTTTATGGCGTCGAGTATGTTGTCTATTCGCAGGTAACTGTCTGCTGATGCATTGCCACCAATATGGACAGCTTCATCTGCTTGGCGTACGTGCAATGCCTGAGCGTCTGCATCAGAGTAGACGGCGACGGTTGCAATGCCCAAACGTTTTGCAGTACGAATGACACGGCAAGCTATTTCGCCACGATTGGCGATCAATATTTTTTTAATCACAGTGGGATGTTGTCGTGTTTCTTCCAGGGATTGTCGAGCTGCTTGCTACGCAACATATCTAAGTCTCTGCAAATATGCGCGCGAGTACTTTGTGGTCTTATGACATCGTCAATAAAACCTAAGCGGCTGGCTACAAATGGATTAGCAAATTTATCTCTGTACTCGTTCGTGCGTTTTTCTATTCTTTCGGGGTCATCACGGTCGGCTCGAAAAATAATTTCTACAGCACCTTTTGGCCCCATAACCGCAATTTCAGCGGATGGGTAAGCGTAATTAACATCACCTCGTAAATGCTTGGATGCCATAACGTCATAGGCCCCGCCATAGGCTTTACGCGTGATGATGGTGATCTTTGGAACCGTTGCTTCGCCATAAGCGAACAAAAGCTTTGCACCGTGTTTAATGATTCCACCGTATTCTTGTGATGTTCCTGGAAGAAATCCAGGTACATCAACAAAGGTTACGATGGGTATCGAAAACGCATCGCAGAATCGAACAAAGCGAGCAGCTTTGCGACTGGCGTTGATATCCAGACAGCCCGCCAATACCATGGGCTGATTGGCGACGAAGCCCACGGTATCACCATTCATCCGGCCAAAGCCTATTACGATATTCGCTGCAAAGTCTGCTTGTAGTTCAAAGAAATCTTCTTCGTCACAGACCCGGGTAACAAGCTCGCGGATATCGTAGGGCAGGTTAGGGTTGTCAGGGATAAGTGTATTCAGCGACGGTATCTCGCGGCTTGCACTGTCACTGGTGTCACGTTTGGGTGCTGTCTCTCTGTTGTTCGATGGCAGAAAGTGGAGAAAGCGCCGCACTTGCATTAGAGTTTCTACATCGTTATCAAAAGCTCCATCAGCAACGCTGCTTTTACTCGTGTGTGTACTTGCACCGCCTAACTCTTCCTGAGTGACGTCTTCGTGAGTAACAGTTTTGACCACTTCCGGGCCCGTAACAAACATATATGAAGAGTCACGGACCATAAAAATAAAGTCAGTCATGGCAGGCGAATAAACGGCACCGCCGGCACAGGGACCCATAACCAACGATATTTGCGGAATAACACCAGACGCTAAAATGTTTTTCTGGAATACATCGGCGTAGCCACCAAGTGAGGCAACACCTTCTTGGATTCTTGCTCCCCCCGAATCATTGATGCCAATGACTGGTGCCTGAATTTTCATGGCGTGGTCCATCAGCTTGCATATTTTTCTCGCGTGGGCTGCTGATAGTGAACCGCCTAAAACCGTAAAGTCCTGGCTGAAAGCGAATACCAGGCGACCATCAATTCGTCCATAGCCAATGACGACGCCGTCACCAGGAACGCGATTGTCCTGCATGCCGAAATCATGGCAATCGTGTTCAACGAACATGTCCCATTCGCGGAACGTGTGTGGATCAAACAAAACGGCCAATCGCTCTCTTGCCGTAAGTTTGCCCTTCGCGTGCTGAGCATCAACGCGTCGCTGTCCGCCACCGGCCAGTGCAGCTTCACGCATCTCTTCCAGACGGGTGTCTACTGAGTTCATGATTGTTCCTTAGCGAAGCCAAGCTCTTGGAGGCTTTTGGTTATATCTTCAAGCACGTTGGGATCTTCAATGGTGGCGGGCATGTTCCATTCTTTTGAATCAGCGATTGATCGCATTGTTCCGCGTAATATTTTTCCCGATCGGGTTTTAGGTAATTTCTCGACAATAGCCACAGACTTAAATGCCGCGACCGGTCCGATATCCTGACGGACTTTCAAGATGAGCTCGTCCCGAATTTCATCATGGCTTTTCGTTTCACCGGAATTGAGAATGACTAAACCAACCGGAAGTTGACCTTTTAGTTCGTCAGTAACACCCATGACAGCGCACTCAGCAACATCGGGATGATTTGACAACACTTCTTCCATCGCACCAGTTGATAATCTGTGGCCTGCAACGTTTATAACGTCATCTGTTCTGGCCATGACGAATACGTAGCCGTTCTCGTCGATATAACCTGCATCGCCTGTTTCGTAGTAGCCGGGAAAACGCTCGAAATACGAAGAGACGTATCTTTCTTTGGCCTGCCATAGGGTTGTAAAAGTACCGGGTGGAAGAGGCAGCTTAACGACGATTGAGCCGATTTCACCCGCTGCCACCGCAGAGCCTTCGTGGTCTAGAACCGTAACGTCATAGCCAGGTACTGCGACGGATGGGGAGCCGGGTATAACCGGCATGGGTTCAATACCCTGACAATTCGCGCAAATGGAATAGCCTGTTTCAGTCTGCCACCAATGATCAATAACCGGTACTTGCAGTTTTTCCTGTGCCCATTGAAGTGTGTCGGGATCGCATCGCTCACCCGCTAGATAGAGCGTACGAAAGTGCGACAGGTCGTAGTCTTTGACCAATGACCCGCTAGGGTCTTCACGCTTGATGGCCCGGAACGCCGTAGGGGCTGTGAATAAGATATTCACTTTGTTTTGCTCTATGACACGCCAGAACGCACCGGCGTCGGGCGTGCCCACAGGCTTGCCTTCATACATCACAGTAGTGCAGCCGTGAAACAAAGGGCCATAGATAATGTATGAATGACCGACAACCCAGCCTATGTCCGAAGCCGCCCAATACACATCACCCGGTTGCACGTTATAGATAGAAGACATGGTCCACTTCAGTGATACCACTGATCCACCAATATCCTTGACGACCCCTTTAGGTGCACCGGTGGTGCCGGATGTGTAAAGAATGTAGAGCGGGTCCGTACTTTTTAAGACAGCACAATCAGCTGGTTTGGCAGCGGCAATAGATTCCAGCCAATCTTTGTCGCGACCTTCTTTAAGCTGCCATGGTGACTGTGGACGTTGAAAAACCACGCAGCTTGTTGTTGATGCGCTCGAGATATCTAATGCTTCTTCAACCAATGGTTGATACTCGACGATTCTGCCAGGCTCAACACCGCAGGATGCTGTGACGATGACCTTCGGGCTGCAATCGTTAATTCGGACCGCCAGCTCTTTTGCCGCGAATCCGCCAAACACGACCGTGTGTACTGCACCGATTCGTGCGCATGCCAAAACGGCGACTAAAGCTTCGGGAATCATTGGCATATAAACCATGACCCGATCGCCTGCGGCCACGCCGTCAGATTTTAAAAGCCCTGCAAATCGGGAAATCTGGTCTTTTAATTCCAAGTACGTGTAGCTCGTATGTGAATCGGTGATAGGGCTGTCATGTATCAACGCGGTTTGGTCGCCACGTCCGTTTTCAACGTGGATGTCGATTGCGTTGTAGCAGGCGTTTATTTCTCCGTCTTCAAACCAGGTGTTGAACGGCGAGTGACTTGTATCAACACCTTTTTTGGGTGATTTAAACCAATGTACATCTTGGGATTTTTCCAGCCAATACTGTGATGGCTCGTTTAGTGAGTATTGATGTTGGTCTTTATAGTTACCCATATCGAATTGAATTCCTTGGCCAGCTTTAGGCTTTACGTCTCTAGCGGCATTATAAGGGTAGGCAAGGCAAAAGACTTATGGGGTAGTCGGGGACATAGTGAGTATTAAGTTTGGGAATAATATATTTGTTATCCGTTTTCAAGCAGAGGCGGCCGGAATTAAAGCTCATCCCCGCCGGTTCACGCACTGGCATCTCCAGAAAATTGAAAACATCAGTGCCAGCAATGCCCAGTTATTCAATGCTCCAGAGTATTCGGTGACCCTGATGTCCGTATTAATTGTCGGTGTGGTGGGGGCAGCTGTTTCTGGGTGGTTCGTTTGGAATGGGTGATCCCTATCTTCTGACTCTAGAGGCAGCCCTAACAAATTAGAGAACTCTGATGCGTCTACGGTGTCCAGAACGCGGTTGTCATGAGCGTCCACCAAATTCACAAATAGGTCGTAGTGCTCGATCGGGTAATTTTGTACCAGTTCTATATCGATCCTGTATTCATCAGAAAGGGAGTTGCCGTAAAGGTTGAATGTGCCGGTGGTGTGCAAGCGCTCTCGATTACCTTGTGGATGCTGCAAATCGATCGCAGCATAGACTTCTGCATGCGAATATTGTGTATCAGCATCAATCGCCAGACTAAACCCAGAAAAGTACCCGTCCCTATCGTCGTCTTTGTAAAGCAGTGTTCCAATACCAGCAATCCAGAATTCACTGCCGAACCACAAAATGTGACGAGGCGCCAAGTTGGCTAAATTGTGGGGCTGATCTGCTAGTTCATCGAGTGGATTGGCTGCTCCTGGGGTAACGGACCCAGCATCTGAGCCAATCAGGTGTGGTGGGTTCGTGTAGCCTTCCTCGACTCGTATGTCATAAGCCTCCGCATAGGCGGCAGTGGAAACAGTCAAAAAAAAGGCGCTTAATATCAGTGATATCAATTTTTTGCTTGGAGTTGACAGAAAAGGTGGATTTAACAGTGCTGAACAACTGAGCATGGGGCTTGTTTCCTGAGGTTAACTTTGAAACAAAGGCTACTCAGCAGTGACTGAACCGATCCTGAACTCAGCATCGTTTGGCTGTGTCGCTGGCCAATATTGGTCTATAAGTATCAAAAGTGTGAGTGTTTACCTACAACTCATTGACATACCGTAAGGTTGCGGTGACAATCTAACGATCTGTTCTCAAACGTCTGGCACTTGCGTGCATATAAATGAGCAGGTCCGACGATCAAGCACATCCAGTCAGGATATAAGAAATGGCGAAAGGGCAGTCTCTTCAGGAACCATTCCTGAACACCTTGCGCAAAGAGCGCATCCCAGTCTCAATCTACCTCGTTAACGGTATTAAGCTGCAGGGGCAAATTGAGTCGTTCGATCAGTTTGTTGTGTTGCTGAAAAATACGGTCAACCAAATGGTATACAAACACGCCATATCGACGGTTGTGCCGAGCAGACCTGTTAAAATGGCCATGCCGGGCGAAGAAGACACCGACGAGTAGCGTCTGCTATTTGCCAGGCTGAATACAACCCCAGCCCACTTGGCCGGGGACATTGTGACAAGCCTGGTTATGGGCGTATAGGAGTTTTTTCTCAGATTGTTTGAACGTCCAGATAGTGGAGACAAGGCTCTCCTTGTACATATTGATATCGGTCAGCATAAAGCGGCTATGCTGCGTAGAGCTGGCTCAACCACCGTACACAGCACCGATTTAGATGACGAACGCGCTGAATTTGTCGAATTGGCAACGTCTGCGGGCTTGGAAGTTCTGGATACGATCACGGGAAGCCGGTCGAAACCCTCAGCGCGCCATTTTATCGGCAAAGGAAAAATAGAAGAAATTCAACTCGCGTTAGCAGAGCGAGAGGCAGATGTTGTTCTCTTTGGTCAAACCCTGACTCCTAGTCAGGAGCGGAATCTTGAGGCGGAGTTGAAAGTCCGCGTTTTGGACCGAAATAGCCTGATTTTGGATATTTTCGCGCAACGGGCCAGGACCTTTGAAGGCAAACTTCAGGTCGAACTCGCTCAGCTAGTACACTTGTCGACGCGATTGGTTCGAGGCTGGACCCACCTGGAGCGACAAAAAGGGGGTATCGGTTTGCGCGGACCAGGTGAGACGCAGCTCGAAACCGACCGGCGTTTACTGAATGAACGAGTGAGAGTGCTCAAAAAGCGCCTTGCTAAGGTTCGCCAGCAGCGTGAACAGGGGCGTAGCAAGCGAGGGAAATCTGGCATTGCCACGGTTGCATTGGTGGGTTACACCAACGCAGGAAAATCTACTTTATTCAACCGACTGACGAGTGAAACGGTTTATGCTGCGGACCAGCTGTTCGCTACACTTGATCCCACATTACGGAGAATGGATCTGGCTGGGGGTGTGAGTACGGTACTCGCTGATACTGTGGGATTCATCCGGGACCTGCCTCATGAGCTGGTGGATGCTTTCAGATCTACTTTGACTGAGACCCTTGAAGCTGATCTTCTGCTACATATAGTAGATGACAGTGACCCAGAACGAGAGCAGCGCCGGGATGATGTCGACAAAGTGCTGGTTGGCATCGGGGCTGAACGAGTTCCACAGTTAATGGTCTTTAATAAGATCGATTTGTCCGGCCATTCCGTACGAGTGGAGCGGGCCGAGAATGGAGATGCACAGGCAGTTTGGTTGTCAGCATCGACAGGATCGGGTACGGAAGAGTTACTAGGTGCTATCAGCGATCGCCTGTCACAGCAGAGAGCGACGGGATGGTTATCGGTAGCTCCTGAGCAAGGAAGGTTGCGAGCCCAGTTGTTCGCGGCCTCAGCGGTTTTGGAAGAAGTATCTCAGGACGACGGCAGCGTCAGATTGCTGGTGGATATCGATGCCAGTGAGTTTGCCAAACTGTCCAGAGAGCACGAGTTAACAGAAGAATCAATCGTTCCAGATGGTCCGGCGCTTGCGGCTGGTGGTCTGGGTTAATACAATCGCCGGTTAACCGGCTTTGGAGCAATGAACCTTATGGCTTGGAATGAGCCAGGCGGAAACGACAACGATCCTTGGGGCAACAACCGAAAGAAAGATGCGGATGGACCACCGGATTTAGATGAAGTTTTCAAGAACCTGAAAAATTGGTTTGATTCGCTGTCAGGAAAAAAAGGCGGCGGCGGAGCAAACCGTAATAGCGGTGGAAGTGGGCTTCCCGGTGGGAGTTTGGGAGCGAAAGGTTTGGGATTGTTAGGAGCTGTGCTCGTAGCAGTCTGGCTGGCCACGGGGTTCTATGTCGTGCAGCCGGCACAGGCTGGCATAGTGACTCAGTTTGGTGCCTACGTTAAGACGACGAATCCAGGACCTAATTGGCATCTGCCTTGGCCGGTTCAGGAAGTTGAAGTCGTGGACGTTCAGCAAACCAGAACGGCTTCATTGGTTGAGCAACTGATACTTACCCAGGATGAAAATATTGTAAATATCGATCTGGCGGTGCAGTACAACATCAAAGATGCCAAGGAGTACCTGTTCAACGTCCGTGATCCGGATAGAACACTCGAAGAGGTACTTGAAAGTGCTTTTCGCGAGGCTGTGGGTTCAACGAACCTCGAGCAGATTTTGATAGACGAAGAAACCGAAGGAACGATTGACTGGGATACCACGCAGAAAGATTTGCAGGATGTTCTCGATTCTTATTCGTCGGGCATTATTGTCACCTCCGTAACGTTGGGAAAAGCGCAGCCGCCTGAAGAGGTGCAAGCAGCATTCTCGGACGCTATCAAAGCTCGAGAGGATAAAGAACGGTTTATCAACGAAGCCGAAGCTTATGCCAACGAAGTGCTACCCCGAGCTCGTGGTGATGCTCAACGTGCATTAGAAGAGTCAGAGGCATACAAAACGCGCGTAGAACAAGCCGCCATCGGTGAATCTGAAAGATTCCTGTCTTTGCTGGCAGAGTACAAAAAGGCGCCTGTAGTGACTCGTGAAAGACTCTACTTGGAAGCCATGGAAAGTGTTTTGGGCAACACGAGTAAGGTGTTAATAGACAACGACAGTGGAAACAGCTTGATGTATCTGCCAATCGATCAGATGGTTAATCAAGGTAAGCAACGCGTTAGTAATGGCTCCTTAAACGGCGATTCGCCGCTTAGCAGCATCAGTAATGATTCGCCAAGGTTTTCAGATCTGCCTGCAGAGATCAACGTGAACACTCGTGAAGATTTACGAACTCGTCAAAGGGGGAGCTTCCGATGAGTAGACTGACTAACCCCATCACCCTAATTGGGATTGCTCTACTTCTGCTGTTAGTAAGCTCCATGTTTTTCACGGTGAATGAAAGGGAACGGGCGATAAAACTCTGGTTAGGTGAAATCACCGAATCGAATTATGAGCCAGGGCTGCATTTCAAGATACCGCTTGTTGAGACTGTTTATAAATTTGACCGTCGCATTCTCTCTCTCGATGTCCGGCCAGAAAAATTTCTGACTAATGAGAAGAAAAATGTCATTGTCGATTCGTTCATCAAGTGGAAAATCGCTGATTCTGAAAAGTTCTACACCCGTTTGAGTGGCATGGAGTCGAGAGCTGATGATCGCCTGACTCAATTTGTTCGCGAAGGAGTAAAGGATGCTTTTGGTCGTCGGACGATCCGCCAAGTGGTGTCATCGGATCGAGCAGAGGTTCGGGAGGAGATCAGGGCCTCCGTAGACCGGCAGGCCGAAATTCTTGGGATAGACATCATCGATGTTCGAATAAAGAAGGTTGAGCTGCCCGACGATGTGCGTGAATCTGTTTTCCAAAGAATGGAAAAAGACAGAACTAAAATCGCTCGAGAGATTCGCTCGGAGGGTGAAGAGATAGCTAAAAAGATTCGCGCATCTGCTGACAGAACTCGCGAAGAGACTCTAGCCAATGCGTACTCTACAGCTGAGCAAACCCGAGGTACTGGAGATGCGGAATCTGCAAGAATTTATGCAGAAGCCTACACTCAGGATCCAGATTTTTACAGTTTATATCGCAGTTTGAGTGCTTATCGGTCTGCATTCAGCGGTGGCAGTGATGTTTTATTGTTGAAACCAGATTCCGAGTTTTTTCAATACTTTAACGGGCCACAGGGTCTAACTGCAAAACCGTAAAAAGCTCTTAAGCTGGCGATGCGGAAGCACTTGCTTTTCCGCATCGCTATCATAATGTTGTGGTTGCCGCCCGTAAACTGACGACTCCCAGGCAGACGTAGAACGAGGTTTTTCATGCTCGTAGAGATAATGACCGGCGTCTGCCTGGTGCTGGTAATCGAGGGGATTCTTCCGTTTTTGAACCCCGAAGGGTATAAACGCGCCATCAGCTCAATGTTGGGGGTTGATAACGAGCGACTGCGAATTTACGGCATGTGCAGTATGATTGCAGGTGTCGTCCTACTAACTCTTATCCGTTAACCTTTGAATACAGTAAACGAGCACCGCACAGAGCGGTGGCTTTTGCCCGATGGTGTCAATGAATTGATGCCTGAGGATGCTTGGCGAGTGGAAAAGCTTCGCCGACAGATCATGGATAGCTGCTATTGCTGGGGTTATGAATTGGTCATGCCTCCCCTTATCGAATACCTTGACAGCCTGTTGACGGGAACGGGAGAGACGCTAGATCTCCAAACGTTCAAATTTATCGACCAGCACAACGGTCGTACGTTAGGTGTCCGGGCCGATATGACGCCGCAGGTTGCCAGAATAGATGCGCATACCCTGTATCGAGAGCAGCCTAATCGTTTGTTCTACACGGGCAGCGTTTTGCGGGCACGCACTGACGGTGCCGGCAGTAGTCGAACTCCGGTTCAATTTGGTGCAGAAGTGTTTGGCCATTCGGGACCTGAGAGTGATATTGAGATCGTTCAATTGATGCTCAACAACGTCATGTTGGCTGGAATCGGGTCGTCTGAGTTGTTGCTCGATGTGGGCCATGTGGGCATTTACCGAGGTTTGATTTCCAAAGCCGGGCTCAGCTCCGATGATCAGGAAGCGCTTTTTACGTGCCTATTAAGGGGATCTGCCCCCGATGTCCATGAGTTGCTGAGTCGTGCAAATGCCGGTGATGAGATCAGCTCGCAAATCCAAGCTATGGCATCTCTGAGCGGAACCAGCGATGAGGTATTACCCAAAGCTGCCGAGATACTGAGTAATTCGGGGCAGGAAGTATTGGCCGCCCTTGAGAATCTGCAGTCAGTGATTCATGAGATCCAAGTCACACATCCCAAGCTGCAGATTCATGTGGATCTGGCTGAGTTGCGTGGGTATCGCTACCATACAGGAATGTTGTTCGCGCTTTATGACTCGACAGGCGTAGAACTGACACGCGGCGGACGCTACGACGCAATTGGTGAGGCATTTGGGCGTGCTCGTCCCGCTACAGGATTCAGTGGAGATTTGGTCAAGCTAGTCCAGGCCAGTGCGCGCTTGCGCGAAGCCGATCTACAAGATGTGAAAGGCATCTGGGTAGATCATCCGAACACAGAAGAGCTGTGGTTGGAAATTACGACATTACGGCAGCAAGGCGAACGAGTGGTTCAGCAGCTTGCGGGGTCTATGATGGATCCGCAGCAAAGTATGTGTGACCGTGAGTTGGTGCGCGTCGACGGCAAATGGTCCGTCGTACCTTTAAGTAACTAAAGTTCAACCAGAGATATACATAGAATGGCTAACAGTGTGCTCGTGCTCGGAACCCAATGGGGTGATGAGGGCAAAGGCAAAATTGTGGACGTATTGACAGAGCAAGCGTCGCTTGTTGTGCGTTTTCAGGGCGGACACAACGCCGGCCATACGTTGGTCATTGGCGACGAAAAGACGGTTTTGCATTTGGTGCCCAGCGGCGTCTTGCGTGAAAACGTCACATGCGTCATCGGCAATGGCGTCGTTGTCTCACCAGAAGCCTTGTTCAAAGAAATCGACATGCTGAAAGAACGTGGCGTGCCTGTTGAAGATCGTTTACGCATTAGCGGTGCCTGCCCGTTAATCCTGCCGTATCACATTGCATTGGATCAGGCTCGTGAGAAAGCCGCTGGCCGGCACGCCATCGGCACCACGGGTCGAGGAATAGGGCCTGCCTATGAAGACAAAGTCGCTCGTCGAGCGGTGCGGGTGCAGGATCTACTCTCTCTGGAGCGATTCGATGAAAAAATTGACGTGGCCTGTGCTTATCACAATGCCACCTTGGTGGGACACGGCATGGAAGCGGTCGATGCAGAGGCCATCAAGCGTGAAGCTAGAATTCAAGCTGAGCGTTTAGCCCCCCTCATTGCTGATATTCCAGGTTTGATCGACGAACATCGAAAAGCCGGAAATCGAATTATGTTTGAAGGCGCGCAGGGTACCCTGCTAGATGTCGATCATGGAACGTATCCTTTTGTGACGTCGTCCAATACGGTTGCAGGTGCTGCGTGCAGTGGCAGTGGTTGCGGTCCTGGAACCATCGATTACGTTCTGGGAATTACCAAGGCCTACACAACGCGTGTGGGTGCTGGACCGTTCCCAACCGAGCTGTTTGATAGTGTTGGTGAAGTGCTGGGCGAGCGTGGTAATGAATTCGGAGCGACCACAGGACGACAGCGTCGCTGCGGTTGGTACGATGCCGTGGCAGTAAAGCGGGCGTCGATTCTCAATGGTATTACCGGAATCTGCCTGACTAAACTGGATGTTATGGATACTCTAGAGACCATACAAGTCTGTGTTGCCTACGAGCTTGATGGCAAAACGATCGACCATCCACCCATCGGAGCGGATGAGTTTGCTCGATGCACGCCAGTGTACGAAAGCATGCCCGGTTGGCGGGCGAATACGGCGGGGATAACCGAAATGCAGGCTCTACCGGAGCTTGCGCAAAAGTACATTGCAAGACTCGAGGAACTGACCGGGGTGCCTATCCACCTGGTATCCACAGGTCCAGAGCGTAATGAAAACGTTGTTATTCAATGGCCTTTTAGCGAGTAATTTCGAATAGTTTTTCAAAAATATAAAATGAGCAAGTCGCCGTTTAGGCGATGCGCTCTGCAGCTCGAATTGGATGCTCAAAAGATTTTGGGGGTTGAGAAGCTGTACCGCCCAATTTCACGACTGGGGAAGTCGTGGTGCCGAGAAGAGGACTTGAACCTCCACATCCAAAGGATACATGCACCTGAAGCATGCGCGTCTACCAATTCCGCCACCTCGGCATGAAGTGTCGCTCGAGGCTTTCCCGAGAAGCGCGAAATGTACCGAAGCTTCGGGGAATAGTCAATTGTCAGTTAGACAAATCTATCGATTTAACCCTAGAGCCCACCCCTTTGGCGTACTCTTGCGCCATAACCGACCTTAGATAAAATTCGAAAATGAGTGCAAAGAAGCGCGATAAGAAATCAGTAGGGAATGATCCTTACCGCTCTCGTGAAAAAGCGAAGTACGATCAACCCATAGCCAGTCGCGAATTTATCACCAGCATTCTGTTGGCTGAAAAAGGCCCTATGGATTTTGATGCTCTGTCTGTAAAACTCGGATTTCAAGGCGATGACAATGCACTGGAAGCATTGCGTCGCAGGGTAGGTGCGATGCTAAGGGACGGGCAGCTCATCCAAAATCGAAAACGCGGTCTTGTACCAGTGGATACATCTGCGCTTGTGGCTGGGCGTATCAGTGCGCATCCGGACGGGTACGGATTTGTAAATGCCGATGACGATGAAAAAGATGTTTACCTGAGCGGGAAGCAAATGCGGCAGGTATTGCATGGTGATCGCGTTGTCGTGAGCATTACCGGCACCGATCACCGAGGTCGCCGAGAAGGGCGAATTGTTGATGTTGTAGAGCGCGCAAACAAGTCTGTCGTGGGTCGGGTGTCAATTGATCGCGGTGTGGCTGTTGTATTGCCCGACAACAAGAGAATTCATCAAAACGTATTGATTGCCCCGGGCGAGTTAAGTACAGCGGTTGACGGCGACATGGTTGTAGTCGAGATAATCGAACAACCTACGCGACGGCACCAACCGGTTGGACGTGTTGTAGAAGTCCTTGGCCAGCATTTACGCCCCGGAATGGAGATTGATGTGGCGTTGCATAGCCATGGAATCCCCGTCGACTGGCCGGAGGATGTGTTGGATCAGGCAGGTGGTTTTTCAACAACGGTTAATGAGTCAGCGGCAGCGGGTCGTAAGGATGTTCGTGATTTACCATTGATAACAATCGATGGTGCAGATGCGCGCGATTTTGATGATGCCGTTTGGTGTGAGCGGCTGGAAAAAGGTTGGCGCTTGATGGTTGCGATAGCGGATGTTGCTCATTACGTGTCGCCCGGTTCGGCGCTGGATGATGAAGCCGTTTCTAGAGGCACCTCGGTGTATTTTCCGGGTCGAGTGGTTCCAATGTTGCCCGAAGTGTTGTCGAACGGATTGTGTTCCTTAAACCCGGATGTAGACCGGTTGTGCATGCTCTGTGAGATGACGCTGGACGAAAAAGGCGGCGTCAAGAAAACTCGATTCCACAACGGAATTTTGAGATCCCATGCGCGACTTACCTATGATCAAGTCAATGAGATGCTAACGGATAGTGGTTCGGCGCTGCGTAACCAGCATGCATCTTTGTTGCCTATGATTGAAGAGTTACACAAGCTTTACCTGGTACTTGCGAAGAAACGTCGCAAGCGTGGAGCAATAGAGTTCGATTCGAATGAGACGCATATTGTTTTTGATGACAACAAAAAAATTAAAGAGATAATTCCAATACAACGTAACGATGCACATAAGCTCATTGAAGAGTGCATGATTCTGGCAAACATTGAGGCTGCTGCATTCTTAGAAGAGCGGGAAGTGCCAGCCTTGTATCGTGTGCATGCAGGACCTAAGGCAGATAGGTTAGAAGACTTAAGAGCTTTCCTAGCACTACGTGCTCTTTCCTTAGGTGGGGGAGATGACCCCACCGCACTCGATTATGCTGCATTGGCTGAAGCCATAGTTGATCGTCCAGATAGAAGCGTAATTCAAACAGTCATGTTACGTTCAATGCAGCAAGCGGTCTATCAGCCGAAGAATGAAGGGCATTTTGGATTGGCTTTAGATCAGTATGCTCATTTCACATCACCCATCAGACGATACCCGGATCTACTCGTTCACCGAGCTATAAAGTTTGCTTTAGAGACGCGCAAAGTCTCAGAGTATTTATATTCGAAAGAAGCCATGTTGGCGTTAGGCGAAAGTTGTTCGATGACCGAGAGGCGGGCAGAGGATGCGTCTCGTGATGTCGTTTCATGGTTGAAATGTGAGTATATGCAGGACCACGTGGGTGGCGAATTTGAAGGTGTTGTATCCGCTGTTACTTCATTCGGATTGTTTGTTGAATTAGTAGGTATACATGTCGAAGGGCTTGTACACATCACCAACCTTGCACACGATTATTATCGTTTCGAACAAGCAGCGCATACTCTAACGGGAGAGCGAACAGGACGGCAGTACCAGTTAGGTGACCCTATCATTGTCGTGGTTGCAGCCGTAAATCTAGAAGATCGAAAAATAGACTTTAACGAAGTCGTTCAAAAGCAGCCGAAACGAAAGTCCAGTGAATTTGCTGGTGCAGCTGGCAAGCCTAAAAAGAGTAAGTCGCGTAAAGATAATCGCAAGCCCGAGAGTGACGTAAAGACTGACGAATATAAAAAATCAAAGCCTTCGAAGCTACCGAAGAAAGTCAGTGCTGAAAAACGCCGCCAAGACAAACGCCGATTGAAACAGCAGCGACGTGACGAAAAGCGTAGAGCGGCTAAAGAGGCTAAGAGGTTGGAGGCCTTGAGGCTAAGCGGCAATAGCTCTGAGATGCCTCAAGAGAGTGTGTCGACACCTAAGAAGCCGGCAACAAAGAAGGTTGCTGCGAAGAAAGTTGCTGCGAAAAAATCTGCAATCAAAAAGACTGTTAGTAAAAAAGCAGCGGCTAAAAAGACTGTTGCAAAAAAAGCCGTGTCCAAGAAAAAAGTTGTCAAAAAAGCTATTGCAAAGACAGTAGCCAATAAGAAAACTGCAAAGAAAGTGGTTAAAAAGAAAAGTAAAGCCACTGCAAAGAACGCTGTCAGCAAGGTAAATAAAAAGACGACAAAAAAAATAGCAAAGAAGGTTGCGACAAAAGTTTCTAAAACAAGCGCAAAAAAAGTGGGTAAAAAAACGTCCAAGAAAACTGCGAAAGTGATCAGGAAAAAACCGGCCGCGAAACGTAAGTCTAAGACTTCACGCTAATTGAGAATTTGTTATGGCTCATCAGTACGTCGGCGGTTTGCACAGTGTTAAAGCAGCACTCAAGTCATCTGCCAGTGAGATTGATCATCTGCTGGTTCAAAAAGGACGCCGTGATACGCGCCTGAAGGATCTTCGTGAGCTTGCGAAAAAGCATGCAATTGATACTCGCGAGGTGACGAGGGGGGAGTTAAACGATTTAGTTTCCGACGTGCAGCATCAAGGAGTGGTCGCAGTGCTCCGCGGCGGTTCCACTGGCGTGCGTCACGATCTGTCCCGGTTTATCGAGGAGCAAAGCGCTTCTAGCCCCGACAAAGCCCTGCTCGTCTTGTTGTTAGATGAAGTACAGGATCCACATAACCTGGGTGCGTGCTTGAGAAGTGCTGATGCCGCAGCCGTTGATGCTGTAGTGGTTCCTGCTGACAACAGCGTAGGCCTAACGCCGGTTGTAAGAAAGGTGGCCTCCGGTGCCGCAGACTCAGTGCCGCTTTTTCAGGTTAGCAATTTAAAGCGTGCAATTACCGAACTACAAGATGCAGGGCTTTGGGTGTTCGGTGCCGCTGGCGAGGCAGAGCAGAGTCTCTACGATCTCGATCTTAAAGGTTCCGTCGCCATCGTGATGGGGGCTGAAGGACGGGGTTTGAGGCGGCTAACGCGGGAAAGTTGCGATGGTTTGTTTAAAATTCCTATGCAAGGCGAGGTGTCGAGTCTTAACGTGTCGGTTGCGGCAGGAATAAGTTTGTTTGAAGTGGTCCGGCAGCGAAGCTGATTGGTCTTACTATTTCGGTTGACTGATACGTTAGCTCTCGCTCATCCTCTGAGAGGCCGGTCAACTGCTTTACACTTTTTCTAAGTTGTTGTAAGCGTTGAATATAAAACGTTCTTGACATTGATTTGCTTGTGACAGTGACCAAGCTTGCCTGTCGGTTGTCAAACCTGTACAATTAGAGGGCTTTGTCATTCGGCAAGCATAACTTCCTCGTCCAGGCCATTGGTAGCCGGGCGTTAACCCACAGGGAGCAGCAATGCGTCACTATGAAATAGTGTTTCTGGTCCACCCTGACCAGAGCGAGCAGGTGCCTGCAATGATTGAACGCTATCGCGGAATCATTGAGAGCAACGACGGTGTTATTCACCGCCAAGAAGACTGGGGGCGTCGTCAACTTGCCTACCCAATCAACAAAATCTACAAGGCTCACTACACCCTACTTAATATCGAGTGTGGTCAGCAGGCTTTGGACGAGCTCACCAGTGCGTTCAAATTCAACGATGCGGTTATTCGCCACATGGTTCTGTTGCTCGACGGACCAGTTACGGAACCTTCATTGCTCATCAAGAAAGATGAGACTCGAGGCGACGAAGAGCGACGTCCTCGTGTTGCCGATGACGAAGACCAAGATGTCGATTCAGCTGCTGATGTAGCTGGCGACGCTGAAGTTTCTAACTGATACCGCCTGGAGAATAGACTATGTCTCGTTATTTCCGCCGTCGTAAGTATTGCCGTTTCACAGCAGAAGGTATTACAGAGATCGATTACAAAGACCTCGAACTTCTGAAAGGCTTCGTCACTGAAACAGGCAAGATCGTTCCAAGCCGAATCACAGGCACGAAAGCCCGTTATCAGCGCCAATTGGCAACTGCTATTAAGCGTGCTCGATACGTTGCTTTGCTGCCGTACACCGACCAGCACTAGTCATTGATCGATCCTGCATAGCCGAGAATTATCAAGAGTTGTGCAGGTCGTTAGGGTAGAAGCCATGTTGATCATCCGTCTAATTAAGCGCTAATTATGATGATCAACCTGGCCAAAATTGCAGATCGCGGTCCGCTTGTAGCGGGAGGTCTTGCGGCAACATTGCTTTTGGCTGCTCTCTGGATTCCTGTGTTTTTAGCAGGTGGGGTGTCAGGCGGGGCAATGATTATGGTCAGCATGCTGTCCATGTGGTTTCTTGTTTGTAGTGCAGCAGTGGTTGCGTTTGTTGCGCTACGGCATGGAATCATGTCCGCTACTCAAGTGGTCGGTGGTTGTCTGATATTACTGATTGTTCTGTCGGCAGTGTTGTACGAATCTGTGGTTCAGGTTCCGCTCATCGCAACGGTTTTCTGGCTACCCGCTGTTTTGGCAGCGGTGGTTTTAGCCAGGTCGGTAAGGCTTAACTTTGCCGTGCTGACTGTCGTTGCATGTGGAGTCGTTACCGTAGTCGGTATGACGCTGGTGTTAGGCGATACTACGGAGTTTTGGCGTTCGCAGTTTGCGGATACCGGGGCAGTGGTCGTTGGTGCAGAACAGGACGGACTCGAAGAGCAGCGAGAAGCTTTAATCGAAGGGATTGCCAGGATGATGACTGGCGCGATGGGAGTTTCGGTCATGATTGTCGCTTTGGGGGCATTATTTCTTGCCAGATCATGGCAAGCCGGATTGTTTAATCCGGGTGGCTTCCAGAAAGAATTTCATGCGCTTTCGTTGGGTAAAAATGCAGCATTAGTCTGTGTTCTGATCATTGTGCTGTCTGTGGTTCAAAGCGGACAGCTCGCCGGAGCGCTGGCAACAGTAGTCATTTTTGCTTTTTTTATACAAGGACTGGCGGTATCGCATTCGCTAGTCAAACAACGCGGTATGCACCGCTACTGGCTGTACGGAATCTACGTGCTGTTGGTAATACCGCATACCATGCTTTTATTGGCAGCGCTGGGGTTGGCGGACAACATATTCCGCATTCGGCGCGCCTAAGAATTTGATGGGAGAACTATTATGCAAGTCATTTTGCTAGAGAAGATCGACAAAGTAGGGCTGTTGGGCGATCTGGTCGATGTAAAGGCAGGTTTCGCGCGCAACTTTCTGTTGCCACAAGGTAAAGCTCAGCAAGCTACCCCTGAGAATCTGGAGCGATTCAACGAACTTCGCGCTCAGTTCGAAAAAGAGCAGGCTGAAGCGCTGGCAAATGCCAATACACGTAAGGAAGCGCTTAACGGCATGACGGTAAGCATTACATCCAGAGCAGGCACCGAAGGTAAGCTTTTCGGTTCAATTGGTACTGAAGAGATCCGTGGAGCTTTCGAATCTGCTGGTCAGCCTGTTGAGAAGAAGGAAATTCGCCTGCCAGAAGGCCCTCTTCGTATGGTCGGTGAGCATCCGGTAACGCTTCATCTGCATGCTGACGTTGACGCTGAAGTCATCGTTAACGTGGTCGGAGAAGAAGTTTAGTCTGTAAGAGTTTGCACAAACCTGCCCAACTGGGGCGGGTTTGTGAAGAGCAATCAACTTGCTCGTTATGGTTTAATACTGTCAATTGACGTCCTTGGAGTTGCTGCCAATTGGTTCATACACCTGAAGATTTTGGTATTCCAACGGCGGCCGATCAAGACGAATACGGCGTGCCGATAGATGCGTCCCCGGAAGATTTCGGTGTAGATCTAGCCAATTTTGGCGCCCCGGCAGGAATGCCTCCAAGCCCACACAGTGATCCGTTTATGCCCTCTGGTGACCGTTCCAGTAAGGGACGCTTTAGTGGGGGAAAAAAGACGACCGAACAGTTGATGCAGCAACTGTCCAAGCGCACGAATCACGCTCCTCCACAATCAGTAGAAGCAGAGCAGTCGGTTCTTGGCTGTTTAATGTTGGAAGCCAACGAGGCTTTTGACAAAGTATCGGAAATTGTTACCGAAAACGATTTTTACCAGCATAATCACAAACTCATCTTCCGTGCGATTTCCGCGCTTGCCGTGGAGGGAGAGCACCCCGATGTGGTGACGGTGACCGGATGGTTGCAAACCAACAGTATTCTTGAAGATGCCGGTGGGTTGAATTATGTCGGTGCATTGGTCGAAGTTACGCCCAGTGCAGGCAACATAAAGGCTTACGCTGAAATAGTTCGCGAACGTTCAGTGCTGAGGCAGCTTATTACTGTTGCCAATGAGATAGCAGACAGTGCCTTTGATGCGGAAGGTAGAACCTCCAAAGAAATTCTGGATGAGGCGGAAACAAAAGTGTTTGCAATCGCCGATCAATCCGCTAAAAGTGCCGGTGGTTTTCATGACATCAAGAGCGTTCTTGCAGGCGCTATAGAACGCATCAATATACTGTTCGAATCTGACGCTGCCATAACAGGCCTATCGACCGGATTTACAGAGCTTGACGAAAAAACCAGTGGTTTGCAGAAATCAGATCTAATCATTGTTGCTGGTAGACCCTCTATGGGCAAAACCACCTTTGCCATGAACTTGGCTGAAAACGCAGCAATGGAGGCAGACGCTCCGGTTGCCATATTCAGTATGGAGATGCCAGCCGACCAATTGGGTATGAGAATGATTTCCTCTCTAGGAAGAGTGGAACTGCAAAAACTAAGAACGGGAAAACTAGCTGAACAAGACTGGCCCAGAATAACCTCAGCGATTACGCTCTTAAACCAAAAACGCAATGTCTTTATTGACGATACACCAGGTTTGACCCCGACAGATCTGCGGGCACGTTGCCGTCGTTTGGCGCGAGACCGCGGGCTTAGCTTGATCGTGATCGATTACCTTCAGCTAATGTCTGGTTCGACGGCAGGTGAGAATCGTACGGCTGAAATATCCGAAATATCGCGTTCCCTAAAAGGGCTAGCTAAAGAGCTTCAGGTGCCCGTTATTGCATTGTCGCAGCTTAACCGAAGCCTCGAGCAGAGACCTGATAAACGCCCGGTTATGTCCGACCTTCGTGAGTCGGGTGCAATAGAGCAGGATGCCGATGTCATTATGTTTATCTATAGAGATGAGGTGTACAACCCGGATGATGAGGCCAGCAAAGGGCGGGCAGAAATACTCATCAGAAAACAAAGAAACGGACCAATTGGTGCAGTTAATCTAACGTTTCTGGGGCAGTACACTCGATTTGAAAACTTCTCCCCAGAAATTATGACGGGTGAGTTTTCTTAGCGGCGATCTTTGTTGTAACGTGACTACTGCGACGGTATTGACATATTTTCCCGTCCAAAAAAATTTTATTCCAATCGTATTCTTTACCCCGAGGCTTGCGCGGGTGCCAGAGCATTTTCCCCATGACAGATTATTACGGCGTTGCTGACTTAAATCGAAGTGAAGCGCGCAAAGCTCGTCGATCTGTGTCAATTACGGTTGATCTGGATGCGATTCGCCACAACCTTTCAATGGCACGAAAGCTTGCGGGTCGTGCGCGACAGTTTGCTACTATCAAAGCGGACGCTTATGGACACGGCGCGATACCAGTTGCACATGCCTTGTCCAAATCCGGCATCCGGCGAGCCCGGCCAGGCGATGCTAACCTCATAGAAGATCAAGGATTTGCCGATGGGTTTGCTGTCGTTACACTCAGCGAAGGGCTGGAACTTCGTGAGTCTGGTATCAATGATCCCATCTTAATTTTGCAGGGGCCGCAGTCCGAAGCGGCGGCCAAAGAGATGTTGGCCCATGGTATGTGGCCGGTCATACACGATTGGGCGCAGTACAGTTGGTTTCGAAAACTCCCCCGTAGACAGGATTTTGCTGCCTGGTTGAAAGTCGATACGGGGATGGGGCGTTTGGGAATGAGTGTCACTCAGGTAAACGACATTCTCCAAGCCGATGACGGCATTAACTGGATGGGTTTAATGACCCATTTCGCCAGTGCTGATGAAACAGACAGTGATTTCACGCTGGAGCAATACTCCAGATTCAATAGTGTCGCTATAAAGCCTGGAATGAGTAAGAGTCTTGCGAATTCTGCGGCTGTGCTGCACTGGCCCCAAACACACGAAGATTGGGTACGACCGGGCATCATGCTCTATGGGTGCAACCCGTTGGACAAATCCTTGCCAGTCTGCATTGAGCTTCGCACCGCTATGGCTGTAGAGGCGCCACTGATATCAGTAAAATCACTCGAAGCTGGTGCCGGGGTAGGTTACGCGCAAACTTGGCATTGTCCTGAAAATATGCCAGTAGGTTATGTCGCTTTAGGGTACCGCGACGGGCTTCCCAGAGTTCTTGACGAGACAGCGAGTGTGTCGATTCAAGGCAAGCGGTGCCCTATTATTGGGAGAGTTTCGATGGATTCGATTGCCGTTGACCTAAGGTCGACAGTTGGGGTCACCGTCGGCACAATGGCACAATTTTGGGGACCCCTGTCGTCTATCGATGCTTTGGCTAAAGCAGCTGACACAATAAGTTACGAGCTGCTAACCTCGATCAGGGGAAAACGGCATTACACGAACGAGTAATATAAGAGCAAAGCGCGGATGCGACCCGCTTTTATATTTGTTAATTATCTCTCAAGATGCTGCAGCTTATCAGGCTTGTTTTCCCATTCTTTGGCATCCGCAGGCGGATCTTTTTGCACGGTGATTACTGGCCATATGGCAGAAAGTTCAGCATTTAGCGCCAAATAGGGCTCATCTTCGGGTTTCATGTCCTCTTCAGCGACAATGGCATTTATTGGACATTCAGGTTCGCAAAGCGAGCAGTCGATGCACTCTTCAGGGTCTATTACGAGGAAGTTTGGTCCCTCATGGAAACAATCGACTGGGCAGACTTCAACACAGTCCGTGTACTTGCACTTGATACAGTTTTCGGTAACCACGAAGGTCATGAGCAGTTCTCGGTGTTGGCTTAACAGTTACAATTTTGCCTAAAGCAGCTGAAATTGCAGTCGCTGTATTATTACCGCTTGTTTTATGTCTGACAAGCAACAGCGTTACATTGCAACTGAATAATAGCGCAGTGCAGCATACCGCTGCATTTAAGTATTAGAAGAATTAGACTAACTCTATGAAAGCAATCAAGAAGGCAGTTTTCCCGGTAGCTGGGATGGGAACGCGGTTTTTACCCGCAACGAAAGCTAATCCGAAAGAGATGTTGCCGGTGGTCGATAAGCCGCTGATACAGTACGCGGCTGAAGAAGCGGTTGCTGCAGGTATCGACACATTAATTTTTGTGACGGGTCGTAATAAACGATCGATTGAAGATCACTTCGACACAGCCTACGAGCTTGAACGAGAGTTGGAAGCCAAGTCGAAAGTTAAGATGTTGGAAATCCTCAAGAACATCTTGCCAAAGAATGTCAACTGTGTGTTCATAAGGCAGTCGCAAGCATTGGGCTTAGGCCATGCTGTTTTGTGCGCACGGCCAGTGGTAAACGACGAGCCATTTGCGGTGATTTTGGCAGACGACTTGATCAATTTTAGTGAAAAGCCATGCTTGTCCCAGATGGTTGATGTCTTTAACTTTCAACATTGCTCTATCTTGGGTACGCAGAAAGTGCCCCAGGAAGATGTCAGCTCATACGGAATTGTTGATGGTATCGAAGTGAAACCGGATTTAATGGAAGTTTCGGGTATCGTTGAAAAGCCTTCGGTAGACAGTGCGCCAAGTAATGTTGCTGTTGTTGGTCGCTACATTCTGACACCGCGTATTTTCGATTTACTGGAAAATACTAAACGGGGCGCCGGCAATGAAATACAGCTCACTGATGCCATTGCAGATCTCTTGAAAGAGCAGCGTGTTCTATCTTACAACTTTGAAGGTCGCCGATTCGATTGCGGAAGCAAAATGGGCTATCTGAAAGCGCAGGTTGAATTTGCCTTGGAGCATGAAGAGGTCGGTGAAGAGTTTCGTGAATACCTTCAATCATTGCACAAGCGTTGAATGGGTAAGGTCGTGAACACCGCCTAGGACAATTAACATTGCCTACGCTTTGGCGACATATTCGCAGGCTTTCTAAGCTCTGACTCCGATCCCGGGGTTGGAGCTTTTTCATTTCTGCCTGGATGGAATTTTCGCACTTTTTGAATAAGCACTTTTGCAGGCGTTGCAGGTATGCTGCTCTACCTGCATATTCAAAGTGACTGTTGCATCATGCGCTCGCACTCAGTGGCAATCACCATTTTTCTGGTGTTCTTTTTCGAATCCTCCGTGCTTGGACAATGGATTCCGCGAATTCCTGATATTAAAACGGCACTCGCCCTAACTGATGCAACGCTTGGTCTGGCATTGTTAGCTATGCCCCTGGGTACTTTGCTCGGTTTTTCAGTGGTTGGAAAAGTCATTGAACATTACGGCTTAAGAAACAGCTGTCGTTTGTTTCTTCCGCTTTGGGCTCTTTTGTTTATTGGCCCTGCATTGGCCCAGAGCTTTACACAGTTGTGCATTGCGCTCTTTCTTTGTGGTGCCGCAATCGGCATGATTGAAACCGCCATGAATACTGAGGCCGCTCGAATTGAGAAGGATTCAGGAGAGCGGCTTATGTCGCGATGCCATGGATTTTGGAGTCTGGGAACTATGTTCGGCGCTTTGGTCGGAGGTGCGTTAGCCCAATGGAACATATCCGTGATTATGCATTTCACGATCGCTATGCCTATCATTGCTGTTTGCGGCTATCTCGTTGCCACAGCATTGCCCGTTGATAATCTTCATTCGGAGTCAGATGATCTGGGCAAAGAGGAAGCGGGGCAATCTCAACTATTTCGTTGGCCCGCACGCTCCATATTGCTATTGTGCATAATGCCGTTGGGTATCATGATGGTAGAGGGAGCCTTCATCGATTGGTCTGCGGTATTTATGCGTGATGTTATGTCAGCAGAGCCGTTTTTAATCGCTATCACATACTCGGCGTTCTCTCTTATCATGGCGATTGTCCGTCTGTCGGGAGACTCACTGGCTACACGATACGGTGATCTGACCATTGTGCGCGTGTCAGGAATTGCATCTACAGTAGGCATTACCTTGTTTGCGTTATCGCCATCAATTCCTTGGGCTTTTATCGGAGCTGCAATATCCGGAGCAGGGGTGGCTATTGTCTTTCCATTAGCCGTGAGTGCTGCGGCAAACAGGCCAGGGCGATCATCGGCAGACAACGTCGCAGCGCTTAACATGATTGCGTTTAGTGCCTTCATGGTGGCACCACCCGTTATTGGATTTATATCTGAGCTATTAGGCTTACGGGTCGCCTTGTTGCTACTCGGTCCGGTAGCCTTACTGACGTTTTTACTGGCAAAGGAAGTGGAGGCGGTAAGCTCTGAAGAGACGGAACCAACTAGGTAGAGAGCGTCTACACTTCGATGAGATGGTTGGGCAGTTCGTCAGGCCGACCGTCAGGAGCTGGGAAGTGCTCCCATGCCACCACGCGACAATGCTCGATCGTGCTTTCGAAACCTTTCGCGATATTGCCTGCCCGAACATGGCTTATAAATTCGTTGACTGTATCGGTCCAAATGCTGTTGTCCACGACGTCAGCAATACTGGAGTCGACGATGATTTCAACATAGTGTTCAGCAACTGATACAAAGACAAGTATGCCGGTACGACCTTCAGTTTCATGCAGTTTTTGCAGGAAAAACTGTTCTCTAGCGTGTCTTGCTGCACGTTGCCTCTTGACGCTTTTAGGCACCATCCACACCCGAGCTTTGGGAATTTGGAAAATCATACCCAATCCTAGAAAGACGAGCACTTGAACAGGATAGAGCCACAAAGCAGATTGCTGTATCGATTCAAGTGTCCCCCAGCCTGCGGACGTGAGGTTGATCCATAAGTAATACAGGCCTGGAATACTCAAGGCTATGAGTGCCGCCCATAGTGTCGGTATGTATCGATAGCCGTCACTGGACTTGGCGATCACGGTGACGATCTCGGCACGAGTTTGAGATTCGGCGTGATTTATCTTAGCCGTAAGGGATGCTTTTTCTGATTCAGTTAAAAATGCCATTACCAGCTCCCCGATGCGCCGCCACCACCAAAACTGCCACCACCGCCGCCGAAACCGCCGCCACCGAATCCTCCACTACCAAAGCCGCCGCCTACGGAGGGGCCCATCGTGCTGCCTCCAGAACTTCCCCCATCAGAGCCTTTAAAGAAGATCAGCAAGAAAATAGCGATGGCGATTCCTAAACCAATAAGCAGGTTGCCCGTTGCCAATGCCATGAACAAACCACCGAATCCGGCGGGAAAGGCACCTTTTGATGCTTTGCGATAGCCACTGCGTTTCAAGAACTCGGTGAGACCAACAATGGCTATGAAGATTAAGGGAATAAAGTTGCCGTATTTTTTCGAAAATTCATCCGTACCTGAATTACCAGCACCGGTAGCCGGAGCGGTGTACTCGCCGGCAATGGCCTTGATAATTGCATCAACGCCGTTGTTGATGCCTTGTGGATAATCGGATTTTCGAAAGAGCGGTAGTATTTCTTGCTGAATGATGATGCTCGACAAGGCGTCAGTCAGAGCGCCTTCCAAGCCATAACCAACTTCAATACGCACTTTACGGTCATTAGGTGCGACGACTAACAACACGCCGTTGTCTTCTTCGCTGGTTCCGATCTGCCAAAAGCGCCCCAATCGGTTCGCATAGTCTGCGATATCAGCACCGTTGAGATCAGGTATCGTTGCTATCACCAACTGATTGCTAGTGTCAGCTTCATGGGCTGCCAGTTTTTGGCTAAGCGCTGTTTCTTCAGGAGGACTTAATAGATTCGCTACATCAACTATCCGGCCGCTAAGAGCGGGAAAATTATCCTGCGCATAAACAGAGCTTGCGAGCGTTGCTATCACCATAAGTGATAGCAACACTGTTAGCTTCATTGTTTCACGTATAGGGCGAATGCCTTTGACCGTGTTGATAAGCATTTGGATAGTCAGCGTATATAAACTAGAGCGACTTATTGATTAAAATTTACCGTCGGGTTTTGTGCATCTTCAGCGCTGACGCTGAAATTTTCCTTTTTAACCATGTCAGGGTACATAAACTGCGCCCACCATCGGCCCGGTATCGTTCTAAGTTCGGTGTTGTAGCGTTGTACCGCGGCTATGTAGTCGCGACGAGCGACGCTGATTCTGTTTTCCGTGCCTTCAAGCTGTTGTTGAAGTGCAAGAAAATTCTGATTGGATTTCAAGTCAGGGTACGCTTCAACAACCACCATGAGTTTTTGCAGAGCCGAGGTTAATGCACCTTGATTTTGCTGAAACGCTTCGAATGCAGCTGGATCCGTTAGCATTTCGGGAGAGATATTCATCTGAGTTACACGGGTACGGGCTTCGGTAACTTCCAGCAGCAGCTCTCGCTCCTGAGTGGCGAATCCTTCGACCGTCGCTATCAAATTCGGGACTAAATCGGCACGACGTTTGTACTGGTTTTGTACTTCGCTCCATCGTCCGTTTACAGCTTCGTCGAACGTGGGAATGTTATTGATACCGCAGCCACTTAAGATCAATACGGCCGTCAGGGTGATAAATGTGCGCAATGTTTTGCTAACCACAGAACTATCCTCAAGGGTGATGTGTCTTTTCGCCTGCGATGATAGCAGATGCGATTTTGTACGATTGGGCTCAGCTTGAGCGTAAACTTCTCTCTATGCTTAGTTTTAACGATATAGCCTGTCGGCGCGATGGCAAACAATTGTTTGCAGAAGTTAACTGTGTGGTGCATTCCGGCCAGAAAGTCGGGTTAACGGGCGCAAACGGAACCGGCAAATCCAGTTTGTTTGCAATGATTCAGGGAGAGCTTGAGCCGGACTCAGGCAGCATCTCTTTGCAACAGCACGTGGGGATCACTCATGTTGCTCAGGAAACCGAGTCGTCAGAGCGATCCGCATTAGACTATGTCGTTGATGGTGATCAACAACTGCGTGCTGTTCAACGGAAAATCGACGAGTGTCAGGAATCAGATGGCGAGAAGTTGGCGTCTTTGTTGGCCGATTTAGATCAGGCCGGTGGGTACACCGTTCAGTCTCGGGCTGGAGCATTGCTCAACGGATTAGGGTTTAGTTCGGAGCAACATAGCTGGCCGGTTTCGAAGTTTTCCGGTGGTTGGCGTATGCGATTAAATTTAGGGCAGGCGCTTATGAGTCCTAATGAATTGCTGCTTCTTGACGAGCCGACGAACCATTTAGATTTAGACGCGGTGCTTTGGTTGGAATCCTGGTTGAAGCAGCGAGAAGGCACGCTGATTCTAATTTCTCACGATCGGGAGTTTCTGGACTCTGTTACCAACATGACATTGCACATTGAAGCGCAGACTGCCGATTTAGTCACGGGCAACTACAGTGCTTTTGAAAAGTGGAAGGCGGCAAGGCAAGGCAACCAACAAGCTGCGCATGAGAAAGCGCAAGCTCGTCGTAAGGAGCTTCAAAGTTTCGTCGATCGATTCCGCGCTAAAGCGACTAAAGCGCGTCAAGCTCAAAGCCGATTGAAAATGTTGGAGCGCATGGGTGAGACTCAAGCGGTCAGAATAGAAACACCGTTTCGCTTCGGATTTAAAACGCCCGAGGCAATGCCTAGCCCATTGGTCGTGCTTCAAGATTGCGACTTGGGTTATGGCGATACGCGCGTCATTAAACAGGTAAAAATGTCGGTGCAAAGCGGTGACAGAATTGGGTTGCTCGGTGTTAACGGTGCGGGTAAGTCGACTCTGGTAAAAGCGTTGGTTGGTGACCTAGCGCCACTTACGGGTTTACGTACGCCAGCTCAGCGATTAAAAATCGGCTATTTTGCACAGCATCAGGTTGATCAATTGAGGGGTGATCACTCGCCGCTTCAAGCCATGCTTTCCTTCGACCCGAATTTAAGTGAAGGCGAGGCTCGCACCTTTTTGGGAACATTCGGATTTCAAGGTGATCAGGCTCTGCAAAAGGCTGAGACGCTCTCAGGTGGAGAAAGAGCACGATTGGCGTTGGCGCTTATTGTTCATTCCCGCCCGAATCTACTGTTGCTGGATGAACCTACCAACCACCTGGATATCATCATGCGACAAGCGTTGGCAGATGCTCTTGTCTCCTTTGAAGGTGCGCTGCTGGTTATCTCACATGACAGGACCATGTTGCGCGCCGTCGTCGATTCTTTATGGTTGGTAGCAGATGGTTCGCTACAACCTTTTGATGACGATTTGGATGGGTATGCCCGTTGGCTTGCTTCACGACGTCAGCAAAGCTCTGAGGAAATTGAAAGGCAGAGCCAAACTCATGACGCTCATGACGCGAAAAATCAAACAGTCGACAGGCGGCAGAAAAAACGCGATGAAGCTGCTCAAAGAGCGAAATTAGCGCCATTGACCAAAGAAGTTAGCCGTTTAGAGAAAGCCTTGGATAAGGCCAATTCGGCGTTGGAATCGATTCGAGAGCTGCTCAGTGCTGATGGAATTTATGACGAGTCTCAAAAAGAACACCTTGCAGATTTATTGAGTCAAGAAGTTAACGCTCGAAAAAATCTTGAGACGATCGAAGAACAGTTACTCGAGAGTATGGAATCGCTAGAACAAGCTACAGTTGAGGGTAGTAATTAGCGAATATTTTGGAGCGATCACGATGCACTCATGCATAAAAACCCGGTTGGCAGCCTTAAGCCTGTCGATCATGTTGCCAGGCGCAGTTTCTGCGGCGTCTTTCGATTCTTTGGAAAACTTGAGCCAAGAACAGTTTTTAAAAATTTCTGAAAACATTGCGGCTGCAGTTCACTACAAAGGGGTAGGACCTGCTGAGCCTTTAGGGCTGATCGGTTTTGATTTAGGTATAGAAGTCTCGTCAACAGAAATTGATGAGGAACTTTTCGGAGAAGCTACAAGCGGCGAGATTGATGAGTCGGAAATGATCATCCCTCGTCTTCACGTCAACAAAGGCCTGCCATTTGGCCTTGATGTCGGAGCGGCGATCAGTGTTGTCCCAGGGACCGATATAAAGGCCTTGTCTGGTGAGCTGCGTTACGCCTTGGTCTCCGGTGGGGCGCTGACTCCGGCCGTCGGTATTAGGGGAAGTCATGCCATTGTTGAAGGCGTTGATGAATTTGACTTGAGTTCATCAGCACTGGAGATCACGGCATCAAAAGGTTTTGCGATACTGACACCTTATGCGGGTACAGGCATTGTCAAAACCACGGTTACACCTAACGACATAGGGACATTAACCGAAGAGAGTTTTGACCAGAAAAAAGTGTTTGTGGGCGTGACCATAAACTTAGGTTTTGCAATCACACTTGAGGCTGACAAAACCGATGACTATAGAACTTACTCCGCTAAATTAGGATTTCGTTTTTAATGAACGACGATGTTGAGTCAAACGGTGCGCCACAAAGAAAGGGCACCGGATTTTGGAATGTCGCCAAGAGCGTGGGTGCTGCCATGATCGGCGTTCAATCTCGCAAAAACAAAGAGCGAGATTTTGCGCAAGGTAAGCCTATCCATTTTATAGTTGGTGGGCTTATCGGCACTGCATTGTTTATGCTGCTTGTGTGGCTGATTGTTCAATACTTGCTAGCGACCAGCTAGCAGGAATTTCAAACACCCTAACGTGCTTTTACAATTTAGCGGTGATCTCGGTGTTAGAGATCACCGCTAAAGGGTGTAATTTACAGCGCTGAGATACGCGCGCGTTGTGCCTCTAACTCTGTCAGAGATGCCTGAGCATCATTGAGTTTTTGTTGCTCAAGCTCAACCACTTTTGCCGGGGCCTTCGCAGTAAACCCCGGATTACCTAGCTTACCGCTTAAGCGAGCCACCTCTTTCGTTAAGCGGTCAGTTTCTTTTGTCAGCCTAGCAAGTTCAGCATCCTTATCGATAAGTCCGGCCATGGGAATCATGAGCTTGAGGTGGTCTACCAACGAGACCGCCGATTCAGGTGCGCCGTCTTCGGAATCAAGAACGGTGATATCGTCAAGACGAGCGACAAACACAAGTAGGGCTTTTTGCCGATCAAGTCTTTCGATATCAGAGTCGTTAGCTTGAGATAGCAACAAAGGTAAACGCTTACCCGGATTGATGTTCATCTCCGAGCGAATTCGTCGAACGCCCATGACGACTTGCTTCACCCATTCAATTTCAGCCAAGGCTTGCGAGTCGATTTTCTCAGGGTCACTGATAGGATACGGTTGAAGTGAAATTGTTGGGCCTGACTTACCTGCCAGCGGCGCTACCTGCTGCCAAAGTTCTTCTGTGATGAATGGCATAAACGGATGCGCAAGCCGTAAGGTAGCCTCAAGAACGCGTACCAAGGTAATGCGTGTTGCTTGTTTTTCAGTCTCTGAGGCTTCCCCTGTCAATATGGGTTTGGCCATTTCCAAATACCAATCGCAGTACTCGTTCCAGATAAATTCGTATAGCGCTGTTGCGGCAAGGTCGAAGCGGTACTCATTGATGTGCTCAGCAACGGTTGCTTCAGTATGCTGCAATCGCGACACTATCCAGCGATCAATAGGGTTGAGCTGCTCGGGAACATACGTCGGGTCAAGGCCCTCTGTGTTCATGAGGACATAACGGGTTGCGTTAAACAGCTTGTTGCAAAAATTTCGATAACCTTCAACGCGCTTTAGATCGAAACGGATGTCACGTCCGTTCGAGGCGAGAGAGGCGAACGTAAAACGCAAAGCATCTGTGCCGAAGCCCGGAATGCCGTCACTGAATTCTTTTCGTGTCTGTTTCTCTATCTCAGCAGCCTTATGGTCTTGCATGAGATTGCTGGTGCGCTTTGTTACCAGTGATTCCAGATCAATGCCGTCAATAATGTCCAAGGGGTCTAAAACATTCCCTTTGGATTTAGACATTTTTTGGCCCGAGGCATCTCTTACCAGGCCATGCATATAAACGTCTTTAAACGGTACTTCTCCATCCATGAAGCGGGTGCCGAACATGACCATACGAGCGACCCAGAAAAAGATGATGTCAAAGCCTGTGACTAAAACTGACCCTGGGTAGAAGGTTTTTAAACTGTCTGTTTTTTCGGGCCAGCCCAATGTGCTGAACGGCCACAGCGCAGACGAGAACCAAGTATCTAATACATCGTCATCTTGTCTAAGCACGACATCATCGGATAGACCGTGTTGTACGCGAACAGCAGCTTCATCCTTCGCAACATAGATATTTCCGGCGTCGTCGTACCATGCAGGAATTCGATGTCCCCACCAGATTTGCCGGCTGATGCACCAATCTTGAATGTTTTCCAGCCATTGATTGTAAGTTCGTGACCAGTTTCCAGGGACGAAATTGATACGACCACTGGAGACTGCATCGAGTGAGGGTTGGGTGATGGCAGCATGACCGCCAGGCCTGCCGTCGTCTTGTACCTTGCGGGTCAAATCTACATACCACTGATTGGTCATGTACGGTTCTACCACCGCTCCGGAGCGATCACCTCTGGGCACCATAAGCTTATGACCTTTAACTTCAATGAGCAGTCCTGCTGCATCCATATCGGCAACGATTCGCTTTCGCGCCTCATAACGATCAAGACCTCTGTAGGGTTCGGGTACAGAGTCGTTTAATGCGGCATTGTCTGTGAGTACGTTAATTACGGGTAAGCCGTGCCGCTGACCCAGCGCGTAGTCATTGAAGTCATGAGCCGGCGTGATTTTTACGCAACCGGATCCAAACTCAGGATCGACATAGTCATCGGCGACAATGGGAATTTCGCGACCGACCAGCGGTAGCGTTATGGTTTTACCGACAAGATCAACAAAACGTTCATCGTCAGGGTGAACGGCAACTGCGGTATCGCCCAGCATGGTTTCAGGACGCGTAGTGGCAACAGTGAGTGAGCCGGATCCGTCTGTAAGCGGATAGCTAAAATGCCAAAGGTGTCCGTTTTCCTCTTCGCTAAGTACTTCTATATCTGACAAAGCAGTGTGCAGAACGGGGTCCCAATTGACCAGACGCTTACCTCGGTAGATAAGGCCATCGGCATGCAGTTTAACGAAGACTTCAGTGACGGCCTTAGACATGCCTTCGTCCATTGTGAATCTCTCACGGGACCAATCAGGAGAAGCTCCCAATCGTCTTAGCTGTCGAGTAATCGTACCGCCGGACTCTTCTTTCCATTCCCAGACTTTATCAAGGAACGCGTCGCGACCTAAATCGTGGCGAGTTATGCCTTCTTTGTTGAGTTTTCGTTCAACCAGCATCTGGGTGGCTATACCCGCATGATCACATCCGGGTTGCCAGAGCGTTTTGTCACCGAGCATACGGTGATAACGAATTAAGGCATCCATGATGGTGTCTTGAAACGCATGACCCATGTGAAGGGTTCCCGTCACATTGGGTGGCGGGATCATGATGCAGTAAGGCTCACCATCACCCTGTGGAGCGAAGTAACCGTTCTCTTCCCAAGTGGAGTACCAACGCTCTTCAATACTCTGCGGATTGTATGTTTTTTCCATGCTCATAGTGTACTTCAGCCGGGCAAGTCAGGGCGCATCAAGCAGTGCCATCGAGCAGATTCCTAAGCTCTTTTCGTAATGCCATGATGTGTTTGTTGATTATCCGGTCAATTTTACTTTCCAGATCATTATGAGAATGTCCAACGGGTTCGCTGATTTTCATCTGGGCATCAGGACGAATGCCCAGAACTTCCATTTTCAACCTTGCCGGAAGTTCGAATTGAGGGATATCGTCCGTTTTCTGATCAGACAAAGCGTCGGATGACAGATTCAAACGAGTAGATTTAATGACTGATCTATCGCCGGTGCGAATTATCTCATTTAGCACGGGCAACTCTTCGTCTGACATGGCCATCGCTGACTTCCGGTTGGGCGGGTTCAATCGGAAAGTATAGGTCTACATTTTATGATGTTGTAGTGGATAACCGCGTTGTTGGTAATATCGATATCGGTCACGTCCTGAGGTGCGAACATTAGGTTCATCATTAATCACCTCGAGCGTTCTTTCGAAACGGCTGAAAAAGGGTGGAACCTGCTTTGCTAGATTGATAAGCAGGGTGCGATCGGCACCGGGGCTCTCTGAAGATAAATGTACTGCCTCGTTATCTGCGCCGCTTGTCACGTACCCTGTTGGCAGTATCTTGTGAGGGACAAAACTCACCGGTCGAAAACTCCACAGTAATTCGTCGAGTTGTTGCAGTTCCTTTTCTGAATCGCTGTGGATAAGCACTTTTTCAGAGCGGGCAATGGCTTTTTCAGACAATTTACAGATGAGTTCCAATCGAGCAGTCGAATCTGCAGTGGACAGGACATAAAAGTCGATTCTAGTCATGTGAATGTGGCTCAGAAATGAACAGGTATGAAAACAATTTTAATTACCCAGAATATATTGAACAAGCAAAGGCACCGGTCTTCCGGTTGCACCTTTGTCGCTGCCGCTTTTCCAAGCAGTGCCGGCTATGTCTAGATGCGCCCAGTTTAACGACTTGGCGAATCGAGATAAGAAGCAAGCCGCTGTTATGGCGCCTGCCTTAGGCCCGCCTATATTTGCCATGTCGGCAAAATTAGAATCTAACTGCTGCTGATACTCTTCCCAAAGAGGAAGTTGCCAGCAATGGTCCGCCGATTTTCTGGAAGCAGCAAGCAGTGCGTCAATGGTATTTTGATTGTTACCGATTACAGCGCTGGCGACATCACCGAGTGCAACCACGCAGGCTCCGGTGAGAGTGGCTATATCGATAACAGCCGTAGGTTTGAACTGCTCTGCATAGGTGAGGGCATCGCAAAGCACGAGCCTACCTTCAGCGTCAGTATTGAGTATTTCAATGCTTTGACCTGACATCGATGTAACAACATCACCAGGGCGAGCAGCATTGCCATCGGGCATATTCTCAGCAGCGGCCACGATACCGATTACGTTTGCATCGGGTTGAAGTTCTAGCAACGTTTGCATGGCGCCAAAAACGCTAGCCGCGCCGCACATATCGAACTTCATTTCATCCATGGTTGCCGATGGCTTGATCGAAATGCCACCGGTATCGAACGTAATACCTTTTCCTATGAGAACGATTGGAGAACCTTTTCGTTTTTTACCCTGATAATTCATGACAATTAGCTTGGCAGGTTGACGACTGCCATTCGATACGGCTAACAAAGCTCCCATGCCCAACGATTCCATATCAGCTTCCTCTAGTATCGTTGTCGTCAGAAAATCAGAGCGTTGAGCCATCTCTTCTGCCAGGTTGGCCAAGTAGCTTGGTGTGCAAATATTAGGTGCTAAATTTCCCAGATTTTTAGCAGTGGCCATTCCAGCAGCTACGCAAACGCCTTGAGATGCTGCAACCGAGATGTCCTCCAAGGCAGATTTGTCACCGGATAACATAAGCTGTCGCAGCGCTTTGCCTTGTTTTTTCTGAATCGATGTATGCAGCGAGAAAACATAAGTGGCGTCTGCTAGTGTTTTTGCCAGATGTAAGGCCTGTTCACTTGCGCTAAGGCCATGCAAAGGGCTTGCAATGAGGCAGTCGCTTACGGCGGTTGTTGCTGGCGTCTCTATAAGACATTTCGCAGCAGCCTGACAAGCGGTAATCCATTGTGGTAGGGCGGCTGTTTGGCGCTCTCCAAGTCCAGCTAGTAGTACGCGATCACTGCTTGCACCCGCAAAGCCGTGCAGCAATAGCGTCTCTCCGCACTTGCCTTTGAAGTCGCCGTTTTTGAACAGGTTTTTGAGACCGTTCTCCGATGCTGCGTTGATCTTTCTGGCAGTGCCTTTCAGTTTTCCATCATCAAATACGAAGAGAATATGACAAGCATTTTCAATTGTTTTAGGTAATCTTGCGGTGACATTGATTTCCATGCGCTATAAATCCCATTAACGTCTCAAATTATTCGATACAGATCGCCATTCACATCAGCACGGTAACTGCGTTGCTATGCGATCACGTTGATTGGTAGTGTACTGTTTAATAGGAAACGTTAAATTTCATTGTCAACAATTACTCGTGACTCGCGTGCGCATACTCGATCGATACCTTATAAAGGAGATGTTGCTTACCTGCCTGGCGGTATTGGTCGTGTTGCTCGTCATCATGATCGGAAATGTGCTTGGACGAAGCCTCTCCAGTGTCACTGATGGAGCCATTCAAGCGGACATGCTCCTAATTCTTGTGGGCGTGAAGTCCATCAACTTGCTGGTGACATTAATTCCGCTGGGGTTTTACCTAGGTATCTTGTTAGCTCACGGCAGGTTTTACAGAGACAATGAAATGTCTGTGATGCAGGCTTGCGGTGTCGGTTGGAACGATTTATTGCGTCCTACTGCCTTCATCGGCTTAATCGGTGTGTTTCTTATCTCCCTGCTCACCGTGTTTGCATCTCCCTGGGCTGCACGCTACGAGCAAACCCTTAAACAGGAGATACGTGATCAGTCGGCGCTGAGTCTTGTAACACCCGGAAAATTTGTCGAATCCAGCGATGGCAATACGGTGTTCTTTGCTCATCAAAGTAACTTAGAGCGGACTCAGTTTAACGATGTCTTTATGTATCGACAAAAGGGCAACAACCCTCCGGCCGTGGACACCGCTCGAATCGCAACGTATCAAGTTGACCCTGACACGGGCGATGAATATTTGATTTTTACAGATGGTCAGACCACCGTTGGGACACCTGGAGGCGGTGAATACACAATCACAGATTTTAAACGTCAGGGAATACTGCGGCCGCGGGAGCAAGCCGGTGAGCCACGGCTGATTCTAAAAGGCAAGCGTCTGAGTGATCTGTGGGGATCTGATGACATTGCTGATAAGGCCGAATTGCAATGGCGCGTATCCATTCCGTTAGCGGCTCTGTTGTTAGCATTGTTGGCGGTACCTTTGAGCTACACGTCTCCAAGAGAAGGCCGGTTCGGCAAAATAGCGATTGCTATCCTTATCTATATTCCGTATGCGAATTTTCTGGTGCTGATGAGGAAGTGGATTGCAGCGGGAACTATTCCCCCGTGGTTGGGGCTTTGGCCTGTACACATTGCGGTCGGTTTGCTCATTGTTTACCTGTTGTCCAGACGTGTTGGATGGAAATGGTTGTTTAAGAGTCCCGCAAAGCGTCCCTCTGCAGCCACTGTCGGGAGCGTTTGATGTTTGGAACGTTGGATAGATACATCGGACGCTCAATTTTAGTAACCAGCTTGCTGGTACTCATGACGCTGGTTGCGTTAGCCAGCATTTTCGGATTCATCGGCGAGTTGGACGATGTCGGAAAAGGCAGCTACAAGGTGCTTGATGCTGCCCAATATGTCTTCCTCACCATCCCTGGCAAGGCCTACTTACTATTTGCGCCCGCAGTTTTACTCGGCAGTCTACTGGGATTGGGTGCGTTAGCTTCCAACAGCGAGTTAACGGTCATGAGAGCCGCTGGTATCTCGGGTGGAAGAATCATCCGCGCGGTTGTTGTTACCGGTGTTGGGTTAATGCTGATCATTGCGCTGCTGGGCGAAACTGTCATGCCCAAAGCCGAACAGATTGCAGAGGAACTGAGGCTAACGGCGCTTGAAAAACGCCTGTCAGTGAAAGGCAGCAAGGGCTTGTGGCTAAAATCTGCTGATAGGTTCGTTAACATCGGAACGGTGATGCCCGATTTCACATTGCTTGATGTGACCGTTCAACAAGTCAGAAACAATGCTGTCACGATGGCCATGAGAGCAGCACGTGCAAGTCAGGAAAAGAGCGATTGGCTTCTTGAAGACATAGAGATAACGCGTATCGAACCCGACAAGGTAAGTACTGAACGTATTGAAAGTATGTTTTGGAAAGACTTTGTCCGTCGGAATACTGTCGCTTTGTTGGATGGTGAACAAAATAAACCCATAGCAGAGCTTGTCAGCGCAGATGTATTAAAGAGTATTTCTGTGTCCCCTGAAAGCTTATCTGCGATGAATCTATATGATCAAATTCAGTACTTGAAGAGCAATCAACTCGATAGTAGACGAATTGAATTGGCATTTTGGGTAAAGATTGCCAGTCCTCTATCAACATTGGTGATGTTGATGCTTTCTTTGCCGTTTGTCTTTGCTTCACAGCGTTCTGGCGGCGCAGGTCAGAAGATATTTATAGGCATCATGTTGGGCATCGTTTACGTGTTGTTGAACAAAGTTTTAACCCAACTTGCTCTGGCAAGTGGCTTATCGCCCGCGTTTAGCGCATTGCTTCCTCTGGTTTGTTTCCTTGTGGTTGCAATGATCGGTATAAAGCGTACAACTTAAGGTGAATTCAGGCTGTATTATAGCTAGAGGTATAGCTTGATTGTTTTCGTAACTATTTGTAATTGCGAATAATTTTCGTTTTGCTGAGTGAGTCGTGTAACGCTTGTCGTGACGGGGACGCAAATGCAAAAAATAGTGTAAAACCGAACAAAAAAGTACCACTAAAGAAGCGAATTGCACTGCGTTTAAACGTTATTTTTTCATCAGTTGTGCTCTCAACTTTCAATCGCCATGCGCGCATCCCTAACGTTTGTCCTCCATGACGCCAAAAGCCATCGAAAAATATAAACGAGACAAACAACAAGACCAAGTAGTAAGAGGCATGTTGAATGGCTTGACCATCGTTCAGAGCAACCGCAAGAGCTGTTATTAGGAAAAAAAGTGCGACTAGCAACAAACAATCGTAAAGAAACGCGGCAATTCGTCGTAACAACAAATATAGCGTTGAAGAAAAGGTATGCATAAGGATCGCCTAAAGCTGTGATTACACTGTATACGAAGTAAAAATGAAAACAGGCACGACACGTGCGATACCTATAATTTTGAATTTTTACATACAAAACTCATAGCATTAGCTATAGTTTTTTGAAATTTTTTTTAATTGATTTGTAAGTTGCAGTTGAAATAGTTATGGACTATGTGGACAATGCGCATTGTGTTGGTAACTTGTCATGACATTGCAACACAATTTTTGCGACTGGTTTAAGTTTGTTTTAAGCCAGTATTAGTCCGGCATTTTTGGTAGTGAGTTTCAATATCTTTAATCGAAACAAACTACATCAATGCCGATTACGGTGTAACAGTCGTCGGTTCGACTGTTGGGAGTCTGGTGTCATGGCTCCTTTTTTTGTTATTCAACTCATAGTCAGGAGTTAAACCATGGCTCGTATCAGTAAACCGGCTGCAGCAAAACCTGCTAAAGCCGCCAAGAAGAAGGCTCGCGGTAAGAAGCGCGCTACTAAGAAGAAGGCAGCTGGAAAGAAGAAAGCAGCTTCTAAAAAGAAAGCCACCAAGAAAAAGGCGGCTGGAAAGAAGAAAGCAGCTTCTAAAAAGCGCGCTACCAAGAAAAAGGCAGCGGGTAAAAAGAAAGCTTCCAAGAAAAAGGCAGCTAGTAAGAAAAAAGCTGCTGGCAAGAAGAAAGCTCGCGGTAAGAAAAAGGCTGCTGGTAAAAAGAAAGCCCGTGGCAAAAAGAAGGCAGCAGGCAAGAAAAAAGCCGCTGGCAAGAAGAAGGCCCGTGGTAAGAAAAAGGCTGCTGGCAAAAAGAAAGCTTCTGGTAAGAAGCGTGCTAGTAAGAAGAAAGCTCGCGCTAAGAAGGCGTAATCAGCCCCGGTTGATTACCTCTATCGGGTTCCTAGCCCGCGTGGCATTCGCCTCAAAGCTTAGGAATTCGAATAGCAGAGTGGTAAAGAGGGTGGCTTTGGCCGCCCTTTTTTTTGCTTGAAGATTGAGGTGTCCGTATCAGAAGGCCTTATTGCAACTGAGCTTCCGCGAAATGCGAGAACGGAATAACCTGCACAATGTCACCTGTTTTCCCTCCAGTGGAATCAATCGGTAGTTCGATCAGGCAATTGGCTTTGTTGAGCGATGAGAGTACGTGCGAGTCCTGAAGCCCGGTTGTCGATACTTGCCAGGCACCTTCGCCGCTTTTACAGATAACCGCTCTTTGATATTCCACTCGGCCGGGTAATTTGAAAATATCGCTGGCCAAGGGTAGCTGCAACTTCGGAATTTGCAGAGGTTCCATCTGCAACATTGAACGCATTGCTGGCTTGACGAAAAGTAATGCGGTTAACGCTGCCGATACCGGATTGCCGGGCAGCCCGAAAAATGCCTGTGATGGTTTGCTAAACCCAAATGTTAGAGGTCGCCCTGGCTTCATGGCAATCTTCCATAAGTCAACGCGTCCTGATTGCTCAAGAACGGCTCGCACATGATCGGCATCTCCAACCGATACGCCCCCACTGGAAATGACTAAGTCGGCGTCGGACGCTTGTTCGAATAGGTTCTCAATGGCGTTTTTACTGTCTTTGCAAATGCCTAAATCGCTAATACGAATGGCAGGATTGCTAATCAGGGCAATGAGCAAGGATCGGTTGGCATCGTATATCTGCCCTGACTGAAGTACATCAGGAGGATTTATCAGTTCGTCACCGGTAGAAAATACGGCTACATGGATTTGTTTATGTACTTTAACTTTAGTGATGCCGTGTGCCGCGAGTAGTGCTATTTGAGCGGCACCGATACGTATCCCATGTTCCAAAAGCTCATCACCTTGCTGGCTATCGGAGCCAGGAAGACGAATGTTAAGACCCACGGAAGGTTGTTTATTGATCGAAATAGTATCGCCGTCTATCTCAACGTTTTCTTGTTGCACAACAGCATCTGCATCGTCAGGTACACGCGCGCCTGTCGTTATTCTCTGGCATGATCCGTAGCCTATTGCATCAGGCCCGGGATGACCTGCGTAAGATTGTCCTTCGACAATTAGGGGTGATTCGGCCTCGGATACTCTAAGGGCATATCCGTCCATAGCCGATGCCCGAAAAGGTGGCACCGAAATAGGGGAGTGGACCTTACTTGCCGTGACGCGGCCAAGCGCTTCGCTACAATTGATGGTCTCATGACGTTCCAGACGAGGCAGTCGACTTTGGATGCGGTCCAGCGCTTCTTCAATTGAGATTGCATTGACGTCAGCATCACAATCTGTCCGTGGTGGCAGGTTCATGTGTATCCTTAGTGGATGGGTAAAGCTTATGCTAACGCCAAGTTGAACACTTCGCGCAATCAGAACAAAAAAATTGCGTCAGTTCTCAACAGTGCAGATTTGAAGTTGCTTGCAAGGTTTGCCGACAGTCAATTGATTGAGCGCGGTTTAAGTACCCACACCATCGAAGCGTACAATAGAGACATTCGATTGTTTGCCTGCACTTTGCCAAACCGGCCTGAACTTCTTTCGGTGAAGCGCGAGGATGTCATGCGGTGTCTGGCACAGCGAGTCTCAGACGGCAGTTCCGCTCGAAGTGCGGCCAGACTGTTATCCGCACTCAGACGATTTTATGCGTGGGCTGTGCGTGAAGGGCTTCTAAGTGAAGATCCAACAGCGTTAGTCAGATCTCCCAGTATCGGACGACCGCTCCCCAAAGTTCTGACAGAAAGTGAGGTCAGAGCTTTGTTAGACGCGCCGGACACGTCAACGGATGTTGGTCAGCGTGATCGTGCGATGTTGGAGTTGCTCTATGGGTGCGGGCTGCGTGTTTCCGAATTGATTACACTTAAAGTTGATCAGGTAAGAGCAGCTCAGGGAGTCATGCGTGTTTGGGGTAAAGGCAATAAAGAACGCATGTTACCGATGGGGGATGTTGCTGTTCATTGGATTAACATTTACTTAAAAGAAGCACGACCCTCCCTGATGAAGGGTAAGACGGATGCCTTGTTTTTGTCGAATAGAGGGTCTGCCATGACTCGGCAGGCATTTTGGTACCGAATTCGAGCCCATGGCGTCTCAGCAGGCATAAAAACGGCGTTATCCCCCCATGTACTCAGACATGCATTTGCCACGCATCTGGTTAACAACAATGCCGATTTGAGGGTGGTGCAACTTCTGCTAGGGCATAGTAGTCTTTCAACAACTCAGATATATACTCACGTTGCCCGCGAGCGACTCAAGGCAATGCACAGTGCGCACCACCCGCGCGGATAGTCTAAAACGGGGTGTTAACCTGTTGTTTGTTTGAACTTTAAGGCATCATTTGGTCTCAACAGAGGCGTCGTTACGTGGATAACTCAAAAATATGAACACATTCCCCAGAGTTCTATCGCTGCTTAGCGTTTTAACGCTTGCACTGTTTTCCAGTGCAATGGTCAAAGCAGAGTCTTCAATCGATGAAATTGGGGAGCGGCTAACTGAGCGTTTACCTGGTATTGAAGTGAGTAGCTTGACTGAAACTCAGCTCCCCGGACTATACGAAGTAGTTTCCGACGGTCGAATTTATTATATCGATGAGTCAGCTGAGTTTTTAATCGATGGAAGCCTTATTCGTTTAAGTGATCGGCACAACCTCACAGAGCAACGCCTGGGTGGAATTCATATGGGACTGATTCAAGCGCTCGATGAAAAAAACATGCTGATATATGAGCCTGAAACACCATCCACCCGATCAATAACAATTTTTACAGATATTAGTTGTGGATACTGCCGTCGATTGCATGCAGAGCTTGATACTCTGATGGAAGAGGGCATTAGAGTACGATACTTGATGTTTCCACGTGCCGGTTTAGGATCTCAGGGCCATAAAGACCTGGAAAGCGTCTGGTGTGCAGATGACCCGCTTGAAGCTATGACGCACGCCAAGGCGGGTGGGCGAGTGGAACCAAAGTCTTGTGCAAATCCTATCGAGGAGCATGTTGCGCTGGCACAGCGCTTAGGGCTTCGAGGAACCCCATTAATTTATACTGACAGTGGTGAAAAAATTCCTGGTTACCGCGAAGCATCTGCGTTGGCATCGATGGTCAACAGTACTGAGCCACTTGCGCAATAAGACAAAGGCGTTATAAGTCCATTTTGTTGGAGAGTTTCGTAGCAGGGAAACAAGCAATAGTCTGGTATTGAGTTTTGGAGGATATATGGTCGTTCTGAATCGTCAATCAGGTAGTCAATCCGAATACACAACAGGCGCTCGACGCGGCTCACTGACGGCTAGAGTTTTAATAACTCTTGTGTCTTTGCCGCTGCTATTGGCACCAATACTATCTGCTGCAGATCAAAACGCTCCTGAATTGCCAGGACTGTTCTCTCGGTTAAAAGCCGAGACCGACCCTGCCGTTGCAAAATCTATCGAAGAGCAAATTTGGCAGCATTGGTTTGTTGCCCCCGATGATGAAGCGGCATCCATGTTGTCGCAGGTCAGTCAGGCCATGTCCCAGGGACAGTTCGATATAGCGCTGCGTCTATGTAATCAGTTGGTCTACATTTATCCAGAATTCGCAGAAGGTTGGAATAGACGCGCGACTGTGCAATATCAGCTGAAAAATCATGCGGCATCGGTTGCAGATATTCGGGAAACGATTCGTTTGGAGCCTCGACATTTCGGAGCAATTTCCGGTTTGGGGCTGATATTTTTACGTACAAAAGATTATCCGGCAGCCTTGGAAGCCTTCGAGCAGGTGCTTGCCATTAGTCCAGCATCTGTTAATGCAAAACGAAGCATTGAATTTGTTCGTGCTGAAATGGGTCGTGAGATCTAACCGATACTGCGGCAAACTCTCTGAGTAATTATTGAATGCGTTGTTCCCGTCTTTTCAGCCTAATGTGTTGGGCAAGCGTGGTTGTGTCGAGCCATTCAAGCGCCGAACAGAGCGATGAGTCTGCTCTCATTCAACATCGATCTCAGCATGCGATCAACTCCTTGTTCGGCCTACCCACTGTTGCCGCCCGTCCGGTGCAAACCCGGGAGTGGCAAATATCGATTGAACATTCCAATCAATATATGGGGGGCGCTTCAGGAGAGGAAACCCTACTTCTCGACGGCGAGACAACCGAATTAACGCTTAGGCATCGGCAAAGGCTTGGCTCGTGTGTGCAGCTCGAAGCGGTCGTACCATTCATTCAACATAGCGGTGGATCCTTTGATAATGCCATTGATGAATGGCATCAATTGTTTGGTTTGCCAGATGCTGGTCGAGATGAAGCTGCGTTCGATGCTTTAAATTACGCGTACAGAGATGCTGAAGGTGTTCGCTTTCAAGTTGACCGAGCGCAAAGTGGCATTGGCGATATACAAATTGCCATTCAACGATCTCTGGGATGTTATGCCACCGCAGATTCAACATCCTCAGAACCCATCGCACGATTTGGAATCAAACTTCCGACAGGGTCCGTGACTGAGCTGCGAGGCAGTGGTGAGTTTGATTTTTTTGCTGACCTTCAATCTCCTGTACTAAGTAGCGGAGGGCGCTGGCGAGCTGGTGCCGCCATCGGCGCACTGTATGCAAGAGAGGCTAGCTTAATTCCGAATCAAAATGCGGTGGTTGTGTACGGCTCATTAGGCTCGCAATTCATCCTGCAGCCTCGCTGGCGATTACTGGCTCAGCTGGACTGGCATACGCCAATCTACCGAAGCTCGTTGAGGGAGTTGGGTGAGATTGCTATTGGTTTGAGTGCGGGTGTTCGCTACTTGGGGCCACGTGATCAAACGCTAGAACTAACGATAAGCGAGGACGCTGCTATCGACACCACGCCCGATATTGTGGCGCGACTGTCTTGGACTTACCGACCATCGGGTGGCCGGTAAGCATCAACTACTTAAATTACTTAGCTTTGGTAAACAGCAGTTTATACACATCGTCATAGTGCGCTGCATGATGGATTTTCAACCCGGCAACGATATGCTTGGGTAGCTCGGAAACATCTCGGCGATTACCTTCCGGCAGAATTATCTCTTTAACTCCGATCCGTCTTGCAGCTATCAGTTTTTCGCGAATACCTCCAACAGGCAGTACCTCTCCTGTCAGGGTAATTTCCCCCGTCATAGCGAAAGATTTTTTTACGGGTTTTTTTAATGCAAGAGAGAGCAAGGCGCTGGTCATGCTGATGCCTGCACTGGGTCCGTCTTTCGGGGTTGCACCCTCGGGTACATGCAGGTGCAGGCTGTTAGACATAAACCAATCATCTTTAACACCGTAGTGCTCACTGTTGGTCGTTACAAAGCTATGTGCAATTTGCGCTGATTCGGTCATGACTTTGCCGAGTTGTCCCGTAAGCTTCAAGCCTCGATCACGAGCATGAACTTGAGTTGCCTCAATGGGCAACGTCGCGCCGCCCATAGCGGTCCAGGCAAGTCCCGTTACAACACCGATTCCACCCAGCTGTTTTTCCACTCGAAACGGTGGTTCGCCGACGAAGTCGACTAAATTGCGGTTGCTGATACTGACTGACTTGGTCTTGCCGAGTAGCTTCACGACAGACTTTCTCAATACACGATGAAGCAATTTCTCTAAGCTGCGAACGCCTGCTTCTCGTGCATAGCCTTCGATAAGTGCTTTTATGGCCGAATCAGAAATCTTAACCTGACTGCTTTTAACGTTGTTGCGTTCTAGCAATCTCGGCCAGAGGTGTTGTTTTGCAATCTCAAGTTTTTCACTGGCGATATAACCGCCCAACCTGATGGCATCCATTCGATCCAAAAGAGGCCGTGGGATCGTGTCTAACTGATTTGCAGTACAGACGAAAAGAACTTTCGATAGATCAACTCGTAAATCCAGATAATGGTCGAGAAATTCACTGTTCTGTTCCGGATCGAGCACTTCAAGCATCGCTGACGCAGGGTCGCCTTGATACGAGCTTCCCATCTTGTCGATCTCATCGAGCATGATGACGGGATTGGATACATCTACTTCTTTTAAAGCTTGAATCAGTTTCCCCGGCATAGCACCGATGTAGGTCCGTCTATGTCCTTTGATTTCAGCTTCGTCTCGCATTCCACCTACACTGAAGCGGTAAAACTTGCGGCCCAAACATTCTGCTATCGACTTACCGATGGAGGTTTTACCAACACCCGGTGGGCCGACAAATAGAAGAATCGAACCGCTGATCTCACCGCGATAGGCACCCATTGCAAGAAATTCAACAATGCGTTCTTTTATATCTTCAAGACCACTGTGGTCGCGATTTAAGATGGTGCGTGCATTTCTTAAGGACAACTTGTCCTTGGAGTACTTTCCCCAAGGGACTGAGCTGAGCCAATCAACATAGTTGCGGGTAACGCCATATTCAGGTGAACCGGTTTCAAGAATGGACATCTTGCCCAGCTCTTCGTCGAAGCGCTTTTGCACATGTTCCGGTGGTCGACGTTTTTCCATGCGTGCACGAAATTCGTCGATATCTGATGTGCGGTCATCCTTAGCGATACCCAGCTCTCGCTGAATAACTTTCAGCTCTTCACGTAGGAAAAATTCGCGCTGATGCTTCGACATTTTTTGCTCAACTTCTGAGCGAATTTCTGCCTGAAGTCTAGCGACTTCGAGTTCTTTGTGGAGTAATACAAGCACACGCTCCATGCGTTTTTGCAACGAAACCGTGTCTAAAATTTGTTGCAAATCTGGGCCTGGTGCAGTGGTAATCGCCGCCGCAAAGTCTGCTAGTGGCGATGGATCGTTTAAGTTGAAGTGATTAAGGAAATTCTTTAATTCTTCGTTATAAAGAGGATTTAAGGGGATGAGCTCTTTGATGGCTTGAATGAGAGCCATGGCATACGCTTTTATTTCTGGCGAATTTTTTGAGCGCTCAGCAGGGTACGAAACTTGAGCCGAGAAGGGCGCTTTTTTGCTGAGCCATTTATCTATTCTAAATCGCTGCATGCCCTGAGCAATAAATTGAATTTTCCCATTGCCTCGAACGACGTTGTGTAACCGTACAACACACCCTGTGTCTGCAAAATCGTTGGGACTCGCACCTGATTTCTCATCTTGATCACCCGCGTAGCAAAGTCCAAGGAGGTGATGATCCATTTTGGCCAGGCGTGAAAACGTCTCCTCCCAAGGATCTTCGTCGATAACCAACGGTTGCACTTGTGCTGGAAAAAACGGACGTTCGAAGATCGGTAGAAGTAACAGTTTACCCGGCAGGTTTAGCTCGGGGAGCACTAAGCTTGTACTGGATGACGTTTGCCCGTCGGAATCAGAGGGTTCCGAGTCCAGAACTATGGGGTCTTCACGTTTCTTAGAGGCCATAAGATAAGTAGTTGATCAGAGGTTTGTCTCGTTAACTAACATCGGTAGAACGGTTAAACAACCTGTCGGAATTAGACCTTTTTAATCAGGTTTCCGATCACCCATTGCTAGCTTCGAAATCGGTGCGAAATGGGAACATATGCCATGCTGTGGCAATTTCAAGTTGCACATATATAAAAATATATCGGCCGAGGTTGCCTTGGCTGAGAGGAAATCGCAGTTAGACATTACGTATTGCTACGATATGCCGCAGGCTTTGGTCCTGTTAGTCATCAGCCAAAAGATCCATTAAGCCTTTTAATGCATCTTTTCCGGTCGCGCGTTGCTGTTCAGCTGAGGTTTTGTCCAGCTCGCCCAAAAAGACGACATCTTCGGTGGGGATATCATCTAAAAATCGACTCGCCTCGCACGCAGATGTTTCGCCAAACTGCTGCCTGGCTCTAGAACGGGTGAAAGTTAAGGTATGTCGGGCGCGCGTCATACCAACATAGGCAAGGCGACGTTCTTCCTCGATACCGTCTTCCTCAACGCTGTTTCGATGGGGTAGGAGGTTTTCCTCCATGCCCACCATGTATACATGGGGAAATTCCAGCCCTTTGGCTGCGTGCAAAGTCATCATCTGAACCTGATTGTTTTCGTTCTCCTCACTCTGCCGGGATAACATATCGTGCAGGCAAAGTGAACGAACGACTTCGGCCAGTGGTTGATCTTTTTGATCATCGTCTGTTAACAGTCTTTCAATCCAAGCCAACAGTTCGTGGGTGTTTTCAATTGCCCTTTTTGCCTGAGGCGGCGACTCGAACTGTTTTTCAATCCAATCTTCATAGTCGATATCTTCGAACACACCTTTGACAACAGCCAATGTGTCGCCTCTTTCAGCGTTGTCAGCGGTCAGAGTTAACCAATTAGCAAATCGCTGAAGCCTGTGCAGGCCTCTTCCTGTTAGAACGGATTCCAAACCCATATCGTGACAAGCCGCGAACAGGCTGATTTGTCTATTGGTGGCGTGAGCGCCTAACTTGGCGAGTGTTGTAGGGCCAATTTCGCGTCGGGGCGTATTGATACATCGGAGAAAGGCCGTATCGTCGTCAGGGTTTACCATCAGTTTCAAATAGGCCAACATGTCTTTTATTTCGACTTTGTCGAAAAAGGAACTGCCTCCACTGATGGAGTAGGGAATTTTTTTCTCTCTAAGCGCTTGTTCAAATGCGCGAGACTGAAAATTACTTCGGTAGAGAATGGCGAAATCTCCCCACGGAGTATCCTTTTGAAAATGTCGAGTCATAATTTCAGCGGACACCCATTCAGCCTCGTCGAGTGAATGCTTGCACACCGACACGCGAAGCATGTCACCCAGTCCCAGATCGCTCCAAAGTCTCTTTTCAAAATCGTGCGGGTTGTGACTAATGACAGCATTGGCACAGCGTAAGATTCGTTGGCTGGAGCGATAATTTTGTTCCAGCTTTATAACGCGCAGATTGGGATAGTCTTTCTTCAGTGCCATCAAGTTTTCCGGCCGGGCACCGCGCCAGGAATAGATCGATTGATCGTCATCACCGACCGCTGTTAACGCGCCGAATTTATCCACCAGCAACCTGACGAGCTCGTATTGAGCTGCGTTTGTGTCCTGATATTCATCGACCAGTAAGTGCCGTACCCGGCCACGCCATTTATCGCGCACCTCGCGATGCTCGCGCAGAAGTGTCACAGGTAGGCTGATTAAGTCGTCGAAGTCAACGGAGTTACAGGCGCGCAGAAGTTCGTTGTAACGTGCATAGAGTAGTGCGCATACACGCTCTGAATCGTCAGCGGATTCTGCTAACGCCTGCTGCGGGTCGATAAATTCGTTTTTCCAATATGAAATCTTATTTTGCAGAACTCGCTCTTCGATGCTGCTGTTACCTTCACGGATAAGCTCTCGCAGAGCCGATAATGAGTCCCCTTGATCGAGAATCGTGAAACCTTTGCGTAGCCCGATTGCCTCTCCGTCCTTATGCAACATATCCATGCCCAAACGATGGAAAGTAGCGATGGTGAGCCCGCGCATTTGCTTCGCGTTGAGTTGCTTTTTTAACCGTTCACGCATTTCATTGGACGCTTTGTTGGTAAACGTCACGGCGATGATCGAACTTGGCGCGTACTGCTGTTTTTCGATGAGCCAGGCAATTTTTTGCGTGATGACACCCGTCTTACCACTCCCGGCCCCAGCCAGAACCAGCAATGGCGAGTCAAAGTGTTTTACAGCAGCGAGTTGTTGCGGGTTCAGACCCATTTGGCGGTTTGTGGACAGACTGGAAGCGGGGAGGCAAGTCTACTGATTTCTGCGAAGAATGTTCAGTCTTGACAAGTGATGAATTTTTTTAATGGGTTCGCGCCCGAGGACTGAGGCACGTATACTACTGCCTGAAAAATTTCAATTTTTGGAGTGTTTGTGAATCCCGATCTGCCATCAGCGCGCAGTGCTGCTGAAGAAGCTGCAAGCGCCGCAGAATCTGTTATTAGTGAGTTTGTGCAACGGGGTAACTGGAGCGTTACCTTGAAGCAGGACACTTCGCCAGTTACCGAAGTGGACGTCGCCTCAGAACGTTGCATTAAGGAAATCCTGACAAGAGCACTTCCACAGGCTGCCTTTTTTGGAGAGGAAACCGGCAGGGCTGCGGGCGTTGGCGCATCAAATTGTAGATGGTTGGTTGATCCCATTGACGGCACAAAAAGTTTTATTCGCGGTATGCGGTACTTCTCAACGCAAATTGCGCTCGAAGTCGAAAATGAGCTGGTTATTGGTGTTTCAAATGCTCAAGGTTATGGTGAGCGTTTGGTGGGTGTGAAGGGTGAGGGTGTTTGGCTCAATGGCAAGCCTGTTCAATGCAGCCCGGTAACGGAAATAAAAGATGCCTTCCTGTCATCGGGAAACCTAACCGCGTTAGCATCAGATACTCGAAGCTGGCAGGGGTATGGCGACATTGTGCGCCAAGCCCGCCGCGTGCGTGGTTACGGAGATTTTTGCCACTATCATCAGCTGTGTAGCGGCCAGACCGATTTAATCATCGAATCAGATGTCAATATTCTCGATATCGCCGCATTAACCGTAGGTGTTCGAGAAGCGGGTGGCATTATCACCGACCTTGAAGGCAAGGCTATTGACGAACATACAACCTCAGTACTAGCAGCTTGCACTGAAGCCCTGCATGCCCAGGCCTTATCTATGCTGGCCGATTTTGCGCATCGACGACGAGGCGGCTGCTAAGTTGAAATTACCTTATTACAACGCAAACCGGCGAAGCGTTACTTTCACGCTGTTATTACTGTTGGTATTACTGCTTTTGGTCTTTACAGGTCTGGGTGTTTTTCGCCTGTATTTTGATTTTGACTGGATGGGAGATGCTGCTGATTCCGGCCAGTTTTTTTCACTCAAGATTCGTGGTGGTCAATCCTTAAATTTATTTGAATCTGAACCTTTTGGTCGAGTGTTCTGGTTCACTCAATTGACGCTCGTCGCTCTGGCGATCCTTATGCCGCTGTTCCGCATCGTTGGGGGGGCCGTGCTTGCTGTGCTAACGACTATTGGGCTTACGGTACTGCATTTCCAACTAGCTGAACCCGTGCCGAACATACCCCTCGAATTCGTGTTGTTAATCGTACTTGTGCTGTTTTCTGTCTATGTGTTACTCAGTTATATCGTGGAGGTCAGAGACAGAAAGCGTGTCAACCAGCTACTCAGTCAATATGTCCCGGAAGAACTTGCTAACGAGTACAGACGGGACCCGCAAATTTATGAACTACGCGGTGAGGAGCGTAATATCAGCGTGCTATTTTGCGATGTTGTCGGATTCTCGGCCATCAGCGAACAACTTGAACCGCAGCAGTTAGCTCAATGGCTTAATTTATTTTTTGCTCATGTCAGTCGTATTGTTGTTAGGTACCGAGGAGCCATAGACAAGTATATGGGTGACAGCGTAATGGCTGTGTGGGGAGCGCCGGCGCGTAGTGAATCTCACGCCTATGATGCGCTGTCCGCAGCGATGGATATTCAATCAGAGATTGAAAGCCTGAATCGTAAATGTCTGGAACAAAAGCTTCCAACAGTGACGCTGGGAATCGGCATTAGTACAGGACCTGCAATGGTGGGCCCGTTAGGGTCAGAATACCGAATGGATTACACAGTCATCGGTGACACTGTTAATGTCGCTCAGCGATTAGAAGAGCAAACACGCAAATATCAGGTCGCTATTATTGTCAGCGATAAAACGGCTGAGGCCTTGCCAGAGATGCAGTTCCGGGAACTGGATACCGTCACAGTTAAAGGCAGAAAGCAGACGGTCACTATGTACGAACCGCTGGGCGTCGAAGAGCAAATGAACGACACTGTTCTGAACTGGCTGAAAATGCATAAAAAAGCGATGAAGGCGAGTAAATCCGGCGATTGGGACCTAGCAACAGAGCTCTTTACTCAGCTTCGGGAAGACTGGGGACCTCAGGGCATGTACGATTTGTACCTTCGCGGCATCGAGCAGGCTCGTAAGCTCTGACGATTAAGAAAGCAATGGAAACACGCTATAGGCTGTCAGTTGGTGATGAAACCCAACGTTGACCGTCAAAATGTTCTTGGGGCCTGAAATCCGTTTTGTATTGCATTTTTTGACAACCATCTACCCAATAGCCCAGATACAAGTAGGGAATATTCATCGACTGGCATAGCTCGATTTGCTTTAGGATGCAGAACCGTCCCAATCCTCTTTGAGAAAACTCTGGGTCGAAAAACGTGTACACCGCAGATAAGCCCTCAGTTGTAGCGTCGGTCACTGCGACAGCTACCAGCTGGTTAGCTTTTCTGACCTCGACAAACAGCGCTTCACCCCAAGGATTTAATAGGAAGCGTTTGAAGTCTTCCGGTTCCGGGTTGTCCATGCCACCGGCGGCGTGCCGGGCTGTTAAATATCGCGAATAGAGTTCAAAGTGCTCATCAAAGTATTCTGCGGGCCTGTAGTCGATAGTCAGGTCGCCGTTTTGTGCCAGATTTCTTTTATCAGTGCGGCGTAGGGCAAACTCATGGCATAAAATTCGAACCGGGACGCAGGCAGAACAGTCGACACATCCGGGACGGTAGACGTATTCACCCGAGCGTCTAAAGCCGCGTTTGATCAGTTGGTTGTAAACAGCTTTAGGATTGGGATGATGCGGATCAGCATAAATGTTGACAGCTTCCCTACCATCGAGATAGCTACAAGGGTTTACAGAACCCTGATAGAGTTTTATTCGCTGCTGTGACATTCAGTCAATACTAACAGAGGTATTTAACAGGATCGTTAATGTTGTATGCCGAGTTTTTCTCGGAGGTGTTTCCCGTAGTCTGCTAATGATTCTCGAAGCGCTTTGTTGCCGTCGGTCCATGCCGTGTCATCGGCCAACTCGGCGTCGAATTCGTCGAAGTTAAGCCATGGAGCGGTTGTATTGGTGAGTCTGCTTGTACAGTGTTCTTGCCAAAGCTGCGCATCTTCGGATGACATCCTGTCCGGGAAATTTCGGGCGAGATATCGAAAGACTATTTCGTCCAAGCGTTTGTCGTCAAAAAAACCACGATGCTCCGATAAGCTAGATGAGTCAGGGAGGTCCTCTCGAATTGTGGCAAGCCGTTGTCTGTCGGATTGAGACAGAAAGCTACCCGTGTATAGCGTACCGTCGACATCTCTATCGGTATCATCAGGCCACTCACGCGTCATTGCCTTCACGATGTTGTCTAGTACGGTTTCTTCGAACCAGTTAGGCAGCTGCAACACACGCTGCCGTGTGCTCTCCACGTCGATGCCGAGTCGTGCAGCGTCTTCATCTCTCAAACTAGCCATAGGAACCAGAACAGGGCATTTATTTATTTGTATGGTTCGTAGCCCCGGTCGTGGAGCTGCCCCATCTGCTCGCTCTTCAGCTTTCGTGAATAGGCGTAATGCAATCTCATCGCTATCGAGTGTGGACAAATACGCTGGGTCGACGCTTAAGTCTAAAACGATAATGCTGTTGTTATTCTGTGGGTGACGGGTCAGCGGCACCACCGGGCTGATATGTTGCTGGCTGGCTGGAATCATTCCTGAAACCTGTAAGCAAGGCTGCCTGTCGCGAGTATTCAAAATGGCGGCAACATCTTGTTTTGATCGATGGCTGAATGCGTAATCAAAAAGGCGAGGTTGAACCTGCTTAATGAGTTTAGCCATGCCGATAGTTGCCCATACGTCTGACATCGCATCATGTGCGTGCGCGTGTTCAATGTTGTTTGCAGCACTTAGATGTTCCAATTTGTTAGACGCGCTGCCATCTTCGTTACAGGGCCATTGAATACCATCAGGACGTAGTGCTCTTGTCAGCCTTACAACGTCAAGCAGATCCCATCGAGAGCACCCGTCTTTCCATTCTTGTTCGTACGCATCAAACAAATTACGAAACAAGGTATGGCGCGTAAATTCATCATCGAAACGGATGTTGTTATAACCCACAGAACAAGTGCCGGGGAATGTCATCTCTTGTCGAATACGTGAAATAAATTCTGATTCAGGTAGTCCCTCCTTGTTAACAAGTTGGGGTGTGATGCCTGTGACGCGGCAGGCGCCGGGTTGCGGCAGATAGTCCAGACTTTGTCGGCAATAAATAACTAAGGGCTCGCCGATGACGTTTAGATCGGCATCTGTTCTAACCCCGGCGAACTGGCAGGGGCGGTCCCATGCGGGATGTGTGCCGAAGGTTTCGTAATCGAACCAGTAAAAGCTCGTGGTTTTATTCACCAGACAATGTCATCCGGTACAGCAAAGTCCTCATAACCCTCATTGTCATCAGAAGAATCTGACTGCGTCGTTACCACAGCCCATTGCGGGTTTATCTCGCGAATTTGATCAGCTACGGTATTCGGCACGAGTCGTGTTGAGCCGTTCAGCCGCGTTATGGTCAAGCTGCCATCTACGAGTTGTTTTCTGATGTCTTCTTTCACGTGAAGTTCACGTATTCGGTTTTGTAAGGTAAAGCGATAAACAACATCGCCTGCAAACTCTTTAGATTCAGTCGATTCGATCAGGGTTTTTATTTTTGCCTTGGTGGCTTTGCGTTCTTCCGTCGCTTTGTCTACGGCTTCCTGAGCCATAGCCTGTTTTTTATTGCGCTGATCACTCGCAGAAATCCCACTTTTTTTAGGCTTACGATTGTGTCGTTGTTTACCTTTTGCAGGTTCTTTAGCGGTTTGCTTAAACCCGGCTTGTAGTAACTGATCGCGAAGGGAATCAGACATGACTTTAATGACAAACGTTAGTGGTAGGAGAAGAGTGTAATTCAGCACGGTCCATTGTACAGAGGTTAGCAGTTGGGAACCGTCTGTTCGAATGCTAAGACGCCTTGATCGTTCTCATCGGTCGTGAAAAAAATCGGTGCAAATACGGCTGAACTGTGCAGGCTTTTCTGCATGTGGCCAGTGACCGGCACCAACGATTATTTTGAGGGACGGGTCGGAAAAATGGTGTTTTATTCCTGCTTCATCGCTGGCGGTCAGGTAGTCGCTGTTTCCGCCTTTGATGAACAGGGTAGGCACGTCTACTCGCTGTTGCATTGTCGGTGGCCGGGATATATTCGGGTAGTCGGCGGCCAGCTGCTTAACATCAAAACGCCAACGAAATCGTTTTGACTCGTGCTGATACAGACCTTTGAGCAAAAATGCCCTCACGCCAGCATCGGTCACAGCAGATTTCAGTTGAGCGTCTGCCTGGCGACGATCCTCTAGTACATCGAGTTGAATGGATAGCAATGCATCGAATATTTCCTGATGATGGGGGGGATACTGCTTAGGCGCGATATCTACAATGCAGAGCCGCTGTAAACCTTTGGCGCGCGGGTTTCCGGCAATGGCCATGGCAACTTTTCCACCCAGAGAATGGCCCAGCAGATGATATTGGCGAATCCCTAAGGCGGCCAGCTCATCCAGAACCAGCTCTGCCATATTTTCCAGAGTTAGAGACTCATTCGACGGTGATTTTCCATGACCTGGAAGGTCCATTCTGACTATGGATAGCCCTCGCTCCATGTGCAAAGACACGGATCGAAAATTGTCCAAGTCGCCAAATAAACCGTGCAACATGACCAAAACAGGGCCGTTCCCCGATTGTTGAGAGTGCAATCTGCTCATAAGGGGGGCCTCTGGGTTACACTCCCGCCTCGCAAATGTGAGATTTTCATCGTGTACTCCGAGGTTAGACAAAGAACTGAGAGATTGGTCGCTTCGCTGAATCCGAGTGTTTTAGCGGCCCGCAAGATTGGACTTGAAAAGGAGTCTTTGCGAGTAAGTGCAGCGGGTGGAATATCCCAGACTGATCATCCCCAATCTTTGGGAGCTGCGCTGACCCATCCATCAATCACCACCGATTTCTCTGAAGCGTTGCTGGAGATGGTAACACCGCCTTGTGACTCTGCTGCCCAGGCATTGGATTATTTAACCGTCATTCATCAGTTTATCGCTGCCAGATTGCCAGAAAATGAGCACATCTGGAACACCAGCATGCCGTGCATTTTGCGCGGTGGTGAAAGTGTGCGTATTGGTGAGTACGGCACCTCACATAGTGGGCGAATGAAGCACGCCTACCGACGGGGATTGGGCCTACGCTACGGTCGCAGAATGCAAGCGATCGCTGGCGTGCATTTCAATTTTTCTATGCCCGAGAACGCGTGGTCGCTGAGGCGCGCATTACTCGCGGGTGATCCGCTCGCTTCTTCGGCTGACTATGCATCGACGGGTGACTCAGTTTCTAGCGAACAGAGCATCAAAGAGCGTACCGACGGTTATTTTCAGATGATGCAGAACCTGATGCGTATTGGTTGGGTTGTGCCTTACCTGTTCGGTGCTTCTCCAGCTATTTGCAGCACATTCCTGGCACCCGGTGAAGGGGATGAATTTGACGTTTGGAATCAAAGTACCCGCTATGCGCCTTATGGGACATCGCTACGAATGGGTAAGATAGGTTATCGCTACCGGGAAGATGAACCCATTGATTTAAGTGTCAGACACACGAGTATAGAAGCCTACATTGAGGACATAATCGCTCATGTTAGTACCGTACATCCTCCTTATGAAAAGCTGGGTATCAAAGATGAGCAGGGTGACTATCAGCAATTAAGTGCTGCGCGTCTTCAGATAGAAAATGAGTACTACAGTACCGTTCGACCCAAGCAAATCCCCGAATCGGGTGAATTGCCTATTTACGCGTTGAAACAGCGTGGTATTCGTTACCTTGAATTGCGCTCGGTAGACGTTAATTTGTTCGATCCGGTCGGTGTAAATCTCGAGCAGATAGCAATGCTGGAAATGCTGATGATGTTCGCATGGCTTGCAACGCCTGAACCGCTCTCTGCTGAAGAGATGGACATCAATAAGGACAATGTAAATTGCGTTGCACATCGTGGCCGCGAGCCTGGCTTACAGCTACAGAAACTCGATGGTGCAGTGCCGTTAACGGACTGGGGGCAGGAAATACTGGATGCGATAGAACCGATTGCAGCCTGGTTGGATAGTCAGCAAGATAAGCCGCTTTACGTTCCCGCATTGCAGTCTCAAAGAGCCAAATTCGAGGATGCGGAATTAACACCTTCTGCAAAAATGATTGCAGGCATTAAATCGTGCGGCTCTTTCTTCGAGCATGCTCAAATGCATTCTCTTGAGCATGACAAGTGGTTAAAAGAGAATACGCATAATGCCGCTCTGCATGAGAAGCTAGCAAACCTTGTTGAAGAGTCGCGCCGTAAGCAAGTTGAGCTGGAAGCCTCGAGCACGTGTGTATTCGATGATTTTATTGCCAACTATCTGGGACAGATTCACAGCAATTCAACCTCACTGTGAAGGATGTGGTCGCCTCATGAATAATCGCTATGGACTTGCAGGAGATCAATCGGTCGGTGCAGTCATTTTAGCCGGTGGGCTTGCTCGCCGTATGGGCGGTCAGGACAAAGGGCTCATCAAGGTTGCTGGCAAGCCCATGGTCCAATATGCGGTAGATATTCAACAACCCTTGGTCGATGCACTGGTGATCAATGCGAATCGTAATATTGTTGATTACGAGCAGTTCGGGGTGCCGGTCATACAAGACACGCTAGCAGATCATCAGGGACCTTTAGCGGGGTTAAGTGCAGCGTTAGATGCTTTGCCGTGTGATTACATGGTGATGTGTCCGTGTGATTCGCCGTTTATACAGTCAGGCTTGACCGTGTCTTTAATAGAATCGTGTGTAAGCAGCGATGCAGACATCGCTGTAGCCCACGATGGAGAACGTCTACAGCCGGTGTTTTGTGTTGTGCATCGCCGCGTGCAACAGTCTTTAAACGACTTTCTAGCGTCGGGTGAGCGCAAAATTGATCGTTGGTTTTCGCACCACAGCATGAAGAAAGTTGACGCAGCTACGTTTGCTGACTCTTTTGTTAACATCAATACAGAAGATGAGCGTTTGAACGCGGAGCAGGTGGTGCTTAAATGATTGAAAAACAACCATCATGTGATGATGTCGCGGAGCCTGAATTATTGCCTGTTTCGGTGGCACAACAGCGATTATTCGAATCGCTAAAACCGCTAACAACGGTTGAACGAGTCTCAATCGATGAGGCTTTGTTCCGGGTGTTGTCAGAAGGTGTCGTATCCCCAATGGACGTGCCTGCTCAGGCAAATTCTGCCATGGACGGCTACGCATTATCCTCTGCCAGCATTCCATCAACAGGTGAAGCTTCTTTAACCGTGGTTGGAACCGCCTGGGCCGGCAGACCTTATAATTCTGAGATTAGAGTCGGCGAATGTGTTCGGATTTACACGGGTGCGATTATGCCAGCAGGCACTGACACTGTCGTTATTCAGGAGCATGTGCGGGCAACAGACGATGAGATCGATATTGATTCCGACGTGACTGCTGCGAAGAATGTACGTATGGCTGGCGAAGACGTAGAAGAAGGTCAGGAAATACTGGCCAAAGGCCGTAGCTTACAAGCGGCTGATATCGGTGTTATGGCTTCCCTAGGTATCAAATCAGTCAATGTTTTTCGTCGCTTAAAGGTTGCTTTTTTTACCACGGGTGATGAGCTTCAATCTCTGGAATTGCACAAGCCGGAAGACTCCTTAGCACCGGGAATGTTATTCGATAGTAATCGGCATACCTTAGCCGCCATGCTCAAAACACTGCATTTAGAAATAATCGACTTAGGCATCGTTAGAGATAATGAAGAAGACACACGCCAAGCTCTACTCAAAGCGTCAGAACTCGCCGATTTAATTGTCACATCGGGTGGTGTTTCTGCCGGGGACGCAGATTTTGTTACGCGGGCATTTCATGATTTGGGTGATGTAAGTTTTTGGAAACTGGCGATGCGTCCCGGGCGACCATTGGCCTTTGGCAAGATTGGGGAGGCCGCTTTTTTTGGTTTGCCGGGAAACCCGGTAGCCGTCATGGTGACCTTCCTTCAATTTGTTCAGCCGGCGTTACGTTTTTTATCAGGTAATACAGACATATTTGCCATGGAGATACCGGCACGTTGTTTATCCAAACTTCGTAAGTCACAGGGTAGAGTCGAATACCAAAGAGGCGTAATGCGCTTGGATGAAAATGGCGAGCTTGTTGTTGAATCAACCGGAAAACAAGGCGCGGGACGACTCAGCTCTATGAGCCGTGCAAATTGCCTGATTGTTATCGCCGCTGAAAAGGATGGCGTAGTGCCTGGCGATAAAGTCATGGTTCAGCCCTTTCGTGGCTTGATGTCAGCTTAGCTAACAACAACTCACGTGAAGTTTTTCCAATCCGTGAAAATGATAGCTGTTTTGATAGTGGGCCGATCCGTTTAACCGCAAGTCTGGAAATCGCCTGAATAGAGCTTGCAGCGCAATTCGCAGCTCTAGTTTTGCAAGATGTGCTCCGACACAAAAATGGATACCAGCGCCGAGTGATAATTGCCCGGCATCAGTACGTGAGGGGATGAACTGGTTAGGGTCAGAAAATCTAACCGGGCACCGGTTGGCAGCCGCCAGTAACAATCCCACTTGATCACCCGTCTTTAGGTGTACGGAGTCACTGAGTTGGACATCTGTTTGAGCATACCGAGTAAACAAATGCAATGGTGCGGCATAACGTAAACACTCCACAACCAGCGCATCGCTCTTGTCATCATCGTCAAGAATTGCCAGCAGTTCGCTACGTTGATTCGGTGGATAATGTTTTAAAAGCGTCAATACGGCATTGCCTAATTGGTGAACGGTGGCTTCATGGCCGGCGTTAAGTAACAAAATGGCAACACAAATAATTTCCTCATCAAGCAGTTGTGTCTCTTCGTTTTGTTGGCGAATAAGATGGGATAGAAGATCATCGCCCAAGTGTGCTCTTTTCTCCGCCAAAACATTTTCAAGAAATTGCTGGAATTCCGAAGCGGCTTTATTGGCGGTAATTTCCTCTTCCAGGGTTTGAGTCATTGTGTAAACGCGAACCATTGCGTGAGACCATTCAATAAGCTGAGGACCGGCGGCTTCCGGCACACCCAATAGTCTGGTTATCACCGTTACCGGGATGGGCGTAGCGTATTCTTCCAACAAGTCGAAGTCGTTTTGCTCTGCAACTTGGGACAGACAGGAATCGGCAAGCGATTGAATAGACTCCGACATGAGATTGACTTGTCGGTTGACAAATGCCTGGTTAACCAGCTTGCGGAGCCGAGTATGTTGTGGAGGTTCCAGTGCCAGCAATGAATATCGCTCGGATGCGGCAAAGTCTTTCAGGTGCGCAGGCATCGTTGGATTCTCATAACCCGCAGGAGGCCGTCTTGCAAAACGGCGATCGCGTAGGATAACGTTGACCTCGTTAAATGAGGGCAGACACCAAAACCCATAGTTTTTCCAAAATACGGGTGCCCCTGTGCTGTGTAACCGGTTATATAACTCATAGGGATTTTGAATGAATTGATGGGCTCTTGGATCCTGATCGAGGGTATTGTTGTCTATCATACGAAGCGTTGAGGCGGTAATGTGATATACGTCACAGTATGGTGGCGTTATGGGTTAGCGTAGCTCAGTACCTTAGTGCACATCTTGCAAACAGATATCCATGGAATTCAACTGAGTACCTTTTCAGTGCCCCAAGACTACTGCTTGTGTTCTGAGTTAGGCGTTTTCAGGACATGAACAAACGACTTTTGTTGGTAGAACCTTCTGCCACGATGCGCTATGTGCTTGAAAAACATATCAAGTCACTAGGCTTCGCCGTGGACAGCACAGAATTCTACGACGAGTCGTTGCAGCTCCTCAGAAATCAATATCAGGAATTTGGCGCCGAGTACAGTGCGCTCTTGCTCGGTTGGCCTTCTACTCCTCAAAATGAGGCATCTCGTTTGGCGCACAACCTAGAACAGGCCGAATTTAAAGATTTTCCTGTGGTCGTGATGTCGACTGATATGCGCGCCGAAACGCGTGCGTGGGTGTCGGCTCGGGACAGTACTGCTGTCGTTGGATGGAAAGAATATCAAACCGTTGAAGGGGTATTGAATCGATTGCTCGATGATGAGCTTCAGGAGAGTGCCCCTCAAGCAGCGAAATTTGACAATCACGATATTCACTTGCTGATCGTGGACGACTCGGCAACCATCAGGCATTCCCTCAGCGATTTGTTTCGTATGCAGGGATACAAAGTTAGTCTGGCGGGATCACAAGTAGAGGCGTTTGCGTTAGCAACAGAACAAACCTTTGATATCGCAATTCTAGATTTTTATTTGCAGGAGACGACAGGGGATCTTCTCTGCCGGGATTTGATTGGGCACCCGGATACCGGTGATATCGTGTGCACCGTTTTAACAGGTACTTATAGCGACCACATCATAAAACGCAGTTTGCGGGCTGGTGCTGTGGAGTGCATGTTCAAAAATGAGTCTAGTGAATTACTACTTAGCCGCATAGATGCTATCAGTCGATTTGTTAGACAGCGCAGAGAGCTCCATGAAGAGCGGATCCTGTTAGAGGAGATTATTGAGTCCTTGGCCGGCGCCATCATAATTGTGGAGGACGACAAGCGTATCAGTTATGTCAGTTCTGCCGCCCTGATCGAACTCAATTTGGACAATGGCTACGAGCTCATTGGCAGATCCTCCGACGCGTTGTTGGAAAAGGATGGGCCCCAGATTGCGGGAACGGGTTCGTACTCTGCCGGCTGGACACTACCTGACGGCGAAGAAATACTCGTGGACTATGAGCACGTATCCATTGACGCTTCTGGACGCAGCATTTTACGGTTTACGCAACGTAAAGAGCCTTTGCAGGAGACCCTAGAGGAGTCAATTGTTGAGCCCATTGATGCCTTAACGAACGAAGAGTCGTTAATACAGGCTCTGGCCTTAAAGGAAGACTGTTTGCCGCTGCTGAACCAATTTCAAAATTATCTGGATACAGCAGCTTCATTACCGGACAGAGTGAGTCTGTTTGTCCTTGACGTATTCGTCACCACTAATTCAGGCCCCACAGTGCCGGTATCCATGTATGCGGCGCTGGAAGAAATTGTTCACGCTTCATTGAAGGCTATTTATAAACGAAGCTCTCATGTTGCCGCTTTAAAGGACAATCGTTATGCATTTCTGCTGCGCCATACGGAAGAGTCTCAAGCCTATTTATTAATACGTAAAATAATGCAATTGTGCATTGAGATAAATCACGGGTTTCATGGAGTTGAGCTGAGCTGTTCAGGCTGTTTATTGAGTATCACCGCGAATGATGCCCACCCCATGGACGTCCTGATGTCGCATGCGTTTAAAGGTGTCGATCTAGTTAATACCCGTGCACCGAATCAGACTCTATTGCTGGATCTGAAGCGAATGCTTAGCGCGTATCCCAACGCTGAAAATCAACGTGTGCGAAACGTGGCAGGGCCTGGGTCTTAACGTTCGGAGGCCCGATTCAGCCACTGCACTCAGTGGAGAGTTGCTATTTCACCGACGCGGTTTTCTGATGAGAGGGAATTACCCGAACAGATGCTAATCAGCAATGCACTTCCATCAGGCGAAAGTTCAGTCGATTTGAGGAATGCATGCTTTGCGAATGTTGGATAGGCCTCGGGCAGTTCAAGTTTGGGAATCCATCGCATGGACTCTAAACTGTACGTGTATGTCATTAGAGCAGCGTCATGGCTTTTGGAATCATCTAGCGTGCCTTGCCAACCGAGTACCACTTGATCTAACTCGTCGTCAGTACTGAATCGAATAGATGCGGTTGTGTCCTGAGTCGGGGGAGATCGTATTGAGTCCAGTGAGCTTAAGGATGTACTCACTGAAGTTTCATTGGAATCGGGTAGCTGATATCTCCAGGCAACCGGTGTGCGGTCCGCGCCTTCCATGGCTTCCCAGCCAGCGATAAAAATGCTATCGCCTGCTCTATTGCTGCTAATTTTCAGATCGCTATCACTAGCAATGGCATTAATAGGGTAGGCCGCAGTATTTTCCCAAGTTGGGTCAGGCGCCGTCGGTGACTGAATTTTCCAGGTGCTTAGCCATAAAGATTGATCAATGGATTTGGCGAGGAAAATATGGTCTAAAGATCTGCTGGCGCTCATGGATTTCAGCACTCCGTTATTCTTGGCCTCAGCAGTGAAAGCATTTGACCCTGACAAAATACCTGCCTGCGCAAGTAACTCCGGAGAGGACCAGCCTATATCGGTTTGGTAGAGGGTGTAGGCTTGCTGCGCGATACTCACGAGAATACGTGAACCGTTGTCGGAGATGATAATCGGCCGGTCGGGCTGGAAAGCTGGGTTGTGGCCTGTGGTTTGATCTATGCTGCTAAGCACGATCCCGTTGGTTTCAATCCAGCCTTCACCGAGTCTTTCAAGAAGTTTTATTTCCGGAGCATCTAGTGAGTTGTTGTGAAGAATCAGTACGGCCAGAGTGTCACCGCGGGATGAGAAATCCATATGAATTTCTCGAACGGTTGACATGGATAAATTAGATAAGCTTATCCGTTGTGTCGCGACCCACTCAAAAGCAGGCTTAAGGTAGATATCAACAGCACCCTGTAAGGGCAGGGCTACAGCCATCAACGTCGCATTGTCATTGACCGTAACGCTCTGTCCGAAACGCTCGCCCTCTATAAAGACGCTAGGTGTAATTCGTTGAATCGTTGACTCGATAGCATCTGCAACAGAGAGTCGCTTTGAGCTAAAACAGCTGTCGTGATTGCACACTTCGACTCGCAAAAATTCACGATGCCAAGCACGCTGATGACTCAAGCTGGGAAGTGTGTAAGAACTCTGGCTGGCATCATCGTTTGTTGGCCCTATCTGGATCTCTGATCCAAGCAGAGAGTCGAAAAGATACACGCTCGACGTTCGCTGATTTTCAATGGGTTCCCATTCAAGGGTTATCACTCCGTGTGCTGAACTCAGTGTTGTTTCAATCTGCGGCGGTGCGAGAAGGGAGTCTGCGTTCAGATCAATAGATAGGGGAGACTGCGCAACGGTGGCAGTGTTCTGCGAGTCTGACTGTACTGCGGAGTTGTTGAGTTTTGCTGAGTCAGGTTGGCAGGCGCTGAACGATATCGCAAAGACACTGATGATTGCCGTCCGAGTGACGTTGCGTACCGCTTTCGCTTTTGACAGATAATATTCAACTAAGGAAGTTGTTGTAATTTGATTGGCATGGATTGGTTGCAAATCGCCTCACGATCCTTTGGTGCTTTGGAGGAGTGCGAGAGAGGCCACTTAACTTCGGCTGAAACAAGTATTCGGTTTGAGCCGTCTGTAGTAGTTGTCCGAAGGTTTGTTGACCTCCCTCACTGGGTTACATGAAGCAAGAATTGATCCGACCACGGTATCGCCAGTTTGTCGACTGTCGCATTTAGCCAACGCGTTCCGCAACTTGAGTTGATGTTAAGCGGTTTAGGTCGACAAGTTGGGCGTTATGGGTGATTTCAGCGCTTGAATCGCAGCCTTCAGACCATCGACCGTCATAGGGTACATCCGGTCGTTCATAAGCTCTTTAGTTAACCTTACAGATGGCATTGTTTGCCACCAGTCAGCAGGTTCTGGGTTGATCCAAACGCAGTGGGGAAAGGCTTGTTGTAAACGTCGCAGCCAAATAGCACCGGCCTCTTCATTCCAGTGTTCGACGCTTCCGCCCGGAACCGCTATTTCATAAGGGCTCATCGTGGCATCTCCAACGATAATCAATCGGTAGTCTTTGCCGTAGGAGTGCATTATTTCGGTGGTCGGGGTTTGAACGTGGTGTCGACGAGCGTTGTCTTGCCAGACTCGTTCGTAGAGAAAATTATGGAACCAGTAGGTATCCAACCTTTTGAATTCACTGCGGGCAGCTGAAAATAACGTCTCGCACATTTGTGCGTGGTAATCCATCGAACCGCCTATATCAATGAGCAAAAGTACCTTAATGGAGTTTTGTCGTTCAGCCCGCATATGTATATCGAGCAAACCAGCGTTCCCCGCGGTTTTTCGGATGGTGGTATCAAGATCTAATGTTTCTTCACGACCATCGCGAGCCAGTTTCCTCAGTTGTCGTAACGCCATCTTGAAATTACGGACACCGATTTCTTTATTTCCGTCCAAGTCTTTGTATTGACGTTTTTCCCATACCTTGACGGCTAGCCCCTGGCGTTTGCCACTGTTTCCTATGCGTATCCCTTCAGGGTTAAATCCGCCTTGCCCGAAAGGAGAGGTACCTCCCGTACCGATCCAGCGATTGCCGCCATGATGCTCTTCAGTTTGTTCTTCTAACCGTTTGGCTAGGGTCTCCATGAGTTTGTCCCAGCCACCCAATGCTTCCACTTGAGCACGCTGTTCTTCGCTTAAGGCATCCATGTCGGTTTGACGCAGCCAATCCTCAGGTATGTCTTTGTTTAACGAAAACATGAGTTCTTCAAACTGATGCGCTTGACCCGACCAGTAGGCATTGAAAACCTGATCAAAGCGATCGTAATGCGCTTCGTTTTTAATCAGACACACTCTGGAAAACGCATAAAAGTTATCCAGGTTAAGCGTGCCGATACCTTTGGACATGCCATCCATAAGCGTTAACCATTCACCCATTGAAACGGGTAGGTCAGCAAGCTTTAATCTATCGAAAAAATCGAGCAACATGATGAGGGTTAGTGACGTTTGCTCTGCTGTTTATGCAGAAAAATCAGTCGCTCAAACAAGTGAATATCTTGTTCGTTTTTAAGTAAAGCCCCATGCATCTTGGGCAGCACAGTTCGGACATCTTCAGCTCCGAGTGCCTCGGCTGGAAGGTCGTCAGCGATAAGAAGCTTGAGCCAATCTAATAGTTCTGAGGTAGACGGTTTTTTCTTAAGGCCCGGAACTTCGCGCAAATCGAAAAAGACCTCCATTGCCGCACTTAGGAGATCACTCTTGATATTAGGGAAGTGCGATTCGACAATCTGTCGCATCGTCTCGCGGTCGGGAAAGTTAATATAGTGAAAGAAACACCGTCTCAGAAACGCGTCAGGAAGCTCTTTTTCGTTGTTGCTTGTGATAATCACCAGAGGGCGAATTTTCGCTTTTATTACTTCGCGTGTTTCATAAACTTCAAAGGACATTTTGTCGAGTTCTTGTAGCAAATCGTTAGGGAATTCGATATCCGCTTTATCAATCTCGTCAATAAGGACAATACTGCGTTCCTCGCTAGTAAATGCATCCCAGAGAACACCCTTGAGTATGTAGTTGTTAATGTGCTTAACACGCTCATCGCCGAGTTGAGAATCGCGAAGTCGGGATACAGCGTCGTATTCATACAAACCTTGCTGAGCTCGTGTTGTCGACTTAACGTGCCAGGTATGCAGTTTTGCATTGAGCTTGCGCGCGATGTCAATGGCAAGTTCAGTTTTTCCAGTGCCCGGTTCGCCTTTCACCAGTAGAGGGCGTTCTAACGCCAGAGCGGCATCAACAGCTTGTTGCAGATCATCAGTTGTAATGTACGTGCCTGACGCTGCGGTTAGGGAGTCTTTGCTAGTCACAGCCCTTAGCCTTTTTTTGAAATGAGTGGTCCAACATCTTCGCCGCCGAGTAAATGCATGTGTAGGTGAGGTACTTCCTGGCGACCGTCTTCGCGGCAGTTAATGATCAACCGATATCCGGATTCGCTGATTCCTTCTTCGCGAGCGATTTTCCGGGCAACGCTGAGCATGCGCCCCATGGCTGCTTCGTCGTCGTCAGTAATGTCATCTACTGTGGGAATATGGCGATTAGGAACAATGAGCACGTGTGTTGGTAGACGAGGGGAAATATCGCGAAAGGCTGTGACAAGCTCATCTTGATACACCATGTCCGAAGGTAATTCTTTGCGAATGATTTTGCTGAAAATAGTTTCTTCAATCACACTAAAGGCCTTTGGTGGGTTTGTTTCCAAGCATTATACTGTGGTGCGCTAAAACAGTTCGCCCTGACTTTTATTATAAAATACCGAGCATCAAGCAACTCTTATGGGTAATAGACTCTCCAAGATTTACACGCGAACTGGTGACGATGGCACCACGGGCTTAGGTGATGGTAGCCGAACCGATAAAGATGGACTTCGTGTAGCGGCCTACGGCACAACCGATGAATTGAACTCGCTGCTAGGGGTTCTGATGACGAATTCGCTACCCGAGGAAGTCATGCAGGTGTTGCACGAAATCCAGCATCATTTATTTGATTTGGGTGGGGAGTTATGTATCCCCGGTCACCAGGCGATAATGCAAACGCACATCGATTGGTTAGAAGAGTCACTGGATCACTTCAATGAAGAACTGCCACCACTCAAAGATTTCATTTTGCCCGGTGGGAGTCCGGCTGCAGCTCAGTGTCACGTAGCGAGAACGGTTTGCCGACGAGCAGAACGACTTGTCGTTAGCTTGAAGCGCATTGAAGATGTGCCGCCTTTTAGTATGAAATACCTCAACCGGCTATCTGATCTGCTCTTCGTGGTTGCCAGAGTTCTGGCCAGAGAGGATGGGGGAAGCGAGGTTCTTTGGCAAAAGGACAGGCCGACGGTCACTTTTAAGGGCTAGTTCGCGAAATACTGCATACCTCACAAAAATTTAGTGATTTTGTGAGGTATGTCAAAGTAGCAGATGAAGTGACGGCCGATACAATTCTAGACGCTATTCTGCCAAAAACAAGGTAGTATGCATTTCGTCCTGGTTGTACTTGTCCTTCTGCTGTTTCAACGCATGATGAACATCTCAAATTACCGACAAATAATTGGCAAATTCAAGGCTTTACGCGTCGTTGTTCTGTGCGTGCTCGCCTCATTAGTAGTGGGATTTGCAAAGCCCGATTTGCAGCACGCACCGCAAGGGGCAGTAGTGGGTATGTCTCTGGGCGAATGGGTGGCAAGACCCTCTGTTCAGCCTGTTCCATCGTCAGGTAACGCCAACAGCGGCTCAGTAACGCTGAAATCCAAGCTTGAAATCATCCCGATTCCAATCAAGCTCAAGGCACATCGTCCCATGAGCTTCGCCTCATCAGATGAGTTCTCAGGGGTTCTCGATGAAGTTAAGAGTCGGCGTTGGTTAGAGCCCGCTAAATATTCCCCGGACCTTGCCCGGCAGAAACTGGCTGGCAACCATACAGCAGAGTTTCATGGCGTCGGATTTCCTGACATTCGCACTGACCGCACCCCCCAGCGCTTTTTCAATGCAGTCACAGCTGATCCGACACAGTGGAATCAACTAGTCGCTTGGCGCGATGCAAAAACAGCTGGGGGCGATGCTCAGCCCATTCCGCATGTTCGTTGCATGGGGCTAACACCTCAGGCAGTTGCAAGGAGAGTTGATCGCTACGAACATCTCATCAATGAATTTAGCCAACGCTATGAAGTCAGCGCCAATCTGGTGAAAGCCGTCGTGACGGAGGAGTCTTGTTTCAACAACACGGCCCTGTCACATGTTGGTGCGCAGGGACTCATGCAGCTCATGCCTGATACCGCAGACTGGCTTAAAGTGCGCGATCCAGAAGATCCAAAAGACAATTTGAAGGGCGGAGTTCGCTATCTCTCATCACTGCTTCGGGAATTCGAATCTGTTGAGCTTGCACTTGCCGCATACAACGCAGGCCCCGGAAATGTACGCCGCTACAACGGTGTTCCACCTTTTGCAGAAACTCGCGCCTATCTGCAGAAAGTGAAGTCGAATTACCGACGCTATTCTGCCGCAACCCGATTAGCCAAAGGGCATAGCAGCTAGGCCACGCCATAACGATGTGCCTGCGGTATCATAGCGGCCCTCTGCTGGCCTAGGTACCGCTGATTCGTGAATGCCCTGTCTATTTCCGGTCTCTCCAAAACGTATGGTGATTCGGTTCATGCCCTAAAAGGTATTGACCTTAACGTACCTGAAGGCGATTTTTTCGCCTTGTTGGGTCCTAATGGCGCTGGTAAATCCACAGCCATTGGCATTATCTCAGCGCTCGTCAACAAAACCCATGGTAGCGTAAAAGTCTTTGATCACGATATTGATGAAGCACCTGAGGCAGCCAAAGCCAGTATTGGCCTAGTGCCGCAGGAGTTTAACTTCAACGTATTTGAAGCCGTTCTGCCTACCGTTTTAAATGTAGCGGGTTACAACGGTATTGAGCGAGCTGAGGCGCTGAAACGTGCGGAATACTATTTGAAGAAGCTGGATTTATGGGAAAAACGCAAATCGCCATCGCGCGAACTATCCGGGGGGATGAAGCGCCGCTTAATGATCGCCCGAGCGCTGATTCATGAACCCAAACTTCTAATTCTTGACGAACCAACTGCGGGTGTTGACCTGGAAATTCGTCGCTCTATGTGGAGCTTTTTAAAGGAGTTGAATGAGCAGCATGGCACCACCATTATTCTGACAACTCACTACCTGGAAGAGGCTGAAGCACTTTGTAGGAACGTGGCCATCATTGATGGTGGGGAAATCATTGAGCAAGGAGCTGTGGCTCAACTGCTTAGTCGGTCAATGCTAGAAACTTTCGTCCTGGATACAGAAGGTTATGCCAAGCCGCTCACTCAAATAGGGCCTTTTACACTGCGTGAGCGAGATGGAAACAGTATCGAAGTTGATGTTCCAAAGGGCCATACCATAAACGACCTATTCTCGGAGCTTACCGCTAAAGGAATTTACGTAAGCAGTTTACGAAACAAGACAAATCGTCTAGAAGAATTTTTTCTACGCCTTGTGCAGCGTAAAACGGGTGAGTCCGTATGAACAAGACGCAAACCCCGTTAGACCTACTAGCCATAAATCGGATCGCGTTTAAAACGATTCTACGTAAAGAGATCCGGCGTTTTGCTCGCATTTGGGTGCAAACGATCGTACCGCCATCCATCAACGCCATCTTGTACATGTTGATTTTTGGAAGTCTGATAGGGGCAAAAATCAGCGACATGGGTGGTTTTCGCTACATCGATTTTATCGTGCCGGGAATTATCATGATGGCGGTCATCATCAACTCCTATTCCAACGTTGTGAGTTCCTTTTTCAGTTCGAAAATGCAGAACTACATAGAAGAGATGCTGGTGTCTCCAGTAAGTAACGTGACGATCGTTTTGGGATATGTGGCAGGTGGTATGGCAAGAGGGCTGCTCGTGGGGGCGTTGGTTGCTGCTGTTTCTTTATTCTTTTCCGAACTTAAACCTCTCCATCCTTTTATCACTATTGCAGTGGCGGTGCTTACCTCAATGATGTTTTCCTTAGGTGGACTCATCAACGCGGTCTTTGCCAAATCGTTTGATGACATATCCATTGTGCCGAATTTTATACTGACCCCATTGACCTACTTGGGTGGCGTGTTTTATTCCATCAGCATGTTGCCGCCTTTTTGGCAAAGTGTATCGATGTTCAATCCTATGCTGTATATGATTAACGGATTCCGATATGGCATTCTGGGAGCCAGCGATATACCCATATGGACCAGCTTTATCGTGATTATCCTGTTTATTATCGTGCTGGCCACTATTGCAATGACCTTGCTGAACAAGGGCATTGGTATAAAACATTAAGCGCTTAGTCTGGCTTGTTTGTATCAAATGGTCGTATCATTGCACGATACTCATGAATAGACATTAGTCAGGCGGCCCAGCCTGATCAATACACGATTAAAAGGCTTCAATTATGGCAATCGTCGAAAACCCACCAACGCAGACAATGGCTGAGAAAGCCGATCGTCACCTTCTTTATCAGGCGTCGGTCCAAAATCCCGATTTTGAGTTGGATTTCATTGACGAGACTTTTAAGGAGATTCGTGGACGAAAACCAAAAACCATGCGTGAAGATTTTGCTGGCACGGCAATTTCTTCTTGTCGTTGGGTAAAGCGTCGCCGCGGAAATACTGCAATAGCAGTAGACTTCGATATAGAAGTCCTCGACTGGAGTCGTAAGCATAATATTTCCAAGCTTACCGACGAGCAGAAACAAAGAATTGAGTTAATTGAAGACGACGTTCTCAATGTCTCAACTGACAAGGTTGAGGTTTTGCAGGCGTATAACTTCAGCTATTGGTTCTTTCAGGAGAGAGCCACCATGCTTCATTATTTTAAGAAAGCCCGTGAAGCACTGGTTGATGATGGATTGTTGTTTCTGGATGTATTTGGCGGCTCCGAGTGTTACCAGACCCAAAAAGAAAAACGCAAGGTAGATGGTTTTAAATACATTTGGGAGCAAGCAGAGTTCAACGCCATTACCAACGAACTTACCTGCCACATCCATTTCCACTTTCCCGATAAATCCAAAATTAAAAAAGCGTTCACCTACACATGGAGAGTTTGGGGAGCCAGAGAATTGAGGGAAATTCTAGCGGAGGCGGGTTTTAGCGAGAGCACAGTTTATCGACAGAAGTTCGATCCTAAAACCGATGAAGCGTTAGATGAATACATTGCCACCGACGAAGCAGAAGACTACGCTTGCTGGTTGGGCTACATCATCGCTAAGCCATAGGGTTACTGAAAAAACGTTAAAGTAACAGCCGCGCCACCTTCGGCGCGGTGTGATGGGAGTAGCGTTCCACCGTATGCTCCCATGAGTTGATCGGCGGCCGCCAGGCCCATTCCGGTTCCGGGTGTTGTGCTATCTGCTCTGACACCTCTCTGAGTTAACTGCTCTAGGTCGATGTTGGGAAATCCAGGGCCGTCATCAAGTATGGTGAAAGAGTTCTTCTCGGAATCCGTTACAGCAGTAATAGTTAGTGCCCCGTACTTACAAGCGTTTTCAAATAGATTCCCCAGCAACTCGAATAAATCAGCTTCATCCATGCGCACGGTGAATTCCGCATCAACTGCGCTTAAATCGAAAGTAATAGATTTTGTGTCGTAAAGTTTGCCTAACGAGGCGGCAATTCTCGTTGCCACTGGCTTGATGTTGATCGTAGGGGCCAGATAGCGCGGGCTACGTATGGTGGCGCGTTGCATGTGTCTATCGATTGATTGCTGCATTAGCGACGTTTGCTCCAGTATCGTCGCTTTGTGAGTCTGATCGCTACTACTCAGGTTTTGCAATACCGATAGTGGCGTCTTTAAGCTATGGGCTAAATCACCGAGCAGATGGCGATACTGCGAATGCCTATCTCTTTCTGCACCGAGTAACGCGTTGAGGCCCAACGTCAACGATTTTAGTTCAGTTGGGACTTGCTCATCGAGCGCGTCACGCTCACCACGTTCAATTTCAGCAACCGCTTCTCCGATATTGTGAAGAGGGATCAATGAGCGTCTTAGCACTAGTAACTGTACGACTAACAACACAATGGCTGATACCAGCAGAGATGCCCAGAGCGCCTGATCAAATCTCTTGAGTTGTTTTGCTAGCGTATCAGCCTCCATCACAACGTGCACGATAAACGGAAGTTCCTCGCCGTTGTCAAATTCCCAAGCGGTTGATAATTGCAAGCGATGTAGTGCGTTTGATTCATGCTTCTCTACGGCTTCAAACAACCAGTCGCCGATAGGGCGAACTGTGGATTTTGGGAGCCAACTGGTTGTTGATGTGCTTTGCCATAAACGCTGGCCATCACTACCAACGATTTCAGCGTATATCCCGGCCGTACTTTGGTTAAGCATGGGGTCTGGTAATGCAAGAGTGTTAACCAGTAGCGAGGTATTGTTTGAAATTTCGGTGGCACCGAGAATGCCGTAGATTAATCCTTGAAGTCTATCCAGTCGGGCCGTTTCTGCTCGTTTGTGGACAGAGTAGGAAATTGAGATTCCCATCAGCAGCACGAACACAGCAAGTACAACGCCGGTCCCGATGACCAAACGAGATGTTATCGATTGCATCCTATTCGCTGATTCTATCCAGAGAAAGACGATAGCCTCGACCTCTCATTGTTTCGATAGGGTTTAGTGATTTATCAGCATCCAGTTTTTGTCTGAGCCTACGTATGAAAACCTCCAGCACGTTGGGATCTCTGTCAGTATCTTCATCATACAAGTGATCCAGTAGTGTTGCTTTACTGATCACTTTGCCACCTTGCATAGCCAGATAGGCCAGCACACGGTATTCGAAAGCGGTTAGTTCTACTAGGTTGTCATCAACTGTAACTTGTTGAGCGCGTGTATCAATACTCATTCGCTTAAAATGCATGACAGATTCGCTCCAACCACCTGTGCGTCTTAAGAGTGCACGAAGTCTGGCAGACAGCTCTTCTATGTGGAATGGCTTTGTTAAATAATCGTCTGCACCTGCTTCTAAACCATCTACTTTATCCTGCCAGCGGTCGCGGGCAGTCAGTATTAAAACTGGGTAGGACTTATCTTTTTTTCGTAAGGTTTGGATTATCGACAGACCGCTTTTTCCGGGTAACCCTAAATCGACGATAGCGATATCTACTGGCATGTTTAATCCTAGATACAAGCCTTCTTCGCCGTCGCAAGCTTCGTCAATAGCAAAACCTTGCTCTCTTAAAGCTTGTACTAACTGAACCCTAAGTGCGTCGTCGTCCTCAATTATTAGTGCGCGCATATCAGTTGGCCCGGTTTATTTTGAATACTCGAACACGGCCATTGGATAACAGTTTAACCGCGTACTGTGTATTTCCTGACGCATCCTGAACAGTAGAGACGCCAAGTACCTTTGCATCGCCACCGTTACGCTCTTTGGCAATTTCTATGGCGTGTTCTCTGTCTAGTGCATCTGCAGCATGCACTGTTGCGGGATACGCGAGTGTAGTAATGGCGATCATCATGGAGACACAGGCCAGTCGAACCCATTGACGGCTGATAACTGCACACACATTGTGTGGTAGATATCGTGTCAATGCGTGTCTCGATAATGATGCGTTCATATGTAATTTACCTGCGTGCTGGAACTACGGATACTTGAAGTTCAATCTTGCTTCCCGGGTCTCTTGGCATTTGTGTCACAAAGTTCCGGCCTTTATATCGATAGGTGACGTTGTAGTGCTGTAACTGCCTTTCCGTACGTGACTCTACAACACGTTTGCAACGTTCTACGTCGCGCATCTCGTAAATGGGCGTAGATTGAGTATGCCCGGACTCCTGAAAACGGCGATGACGGGAGTTCTGGCCACCGGTTTCATTGCCAATGGCGCTACCAATGATTGCGCCGGCAACTGTTGCTCCTGTACGCGAACCTCTGCTATGGCCTCTGCCCAGTTGATTACCTATTACACCACCAATCAGGCCGCCTACGATGGCGCTGCCAGTCGATGAACGATTAACACGTTGTTCACGATAGCGAGAAGTTTGTTCGTATCCAATGAGATGTTGCTCCTGCTCCGTCCAACATTGTTGGGTTGGCTCCCGCAAGGTGACTTGGCGGTAAACAGGCTGTACGTTAACAACGTTTGCGTATTCTGTGAATCGTTGAGTTGTGTTGCCGTTTTTGGCGGCGAGCGCTGAAGGCATGGTTAGCGCGAAGCAGGTTGCGATAGACCCTGCGATTACTAGATTTGATGACGTTTTTCGGTATTTCATGAGAGATCCTCGACTGGCGTAGTGCGACGGTTAAGTCACGTTGGGATCTTCAACGTAAGCGAGTCGCCCTTAACATCGCCTGAATGAGGGCGAAGTGAAGGAATACTGCGGCATGACAACGCCGATTTCGATAACGCTGTCACGGTCTGAAAGCCGTCTTTCGGCGCCCCTATACATGCTACTGAGCGGTATCGACCGCTTGTAAATCAGTGTCGGTGTTGTCTACTTCGGGCTCAAGAATTTTATCGTCCAAGGGGAGAATTCTGGTAAGAATTCCGAAGCGAGGATTGTCTATGTAGTGCAGCTCACGGCTACGCATTTTCCTGTTCTGTGACAATTTAAAACTCTGACCTGAATCGGTATCGGTAAATACCAATAGCGATTCCATGTGTAAAAACCTGCCTAGACGAACCTTGATGGTGCCGTTAAGCGTAAATGTAGGGACTTCACGGGTTTGGTCGACGCCCGGTGAAAGCAATGCAGGTATGAACTTTTCGTAGGGTTCCAAATTGTCTGGAAGAAATACCTTCGTGGGGGCGCCTAAGGTAATTCGAACCGCTTTCGCTGAGCTTTCATCTAAACCGGGCTGCCTCCATGCCATGTGCCGTAATACTCTGTACCGACCTGATGATGCCATGGCACTTGCGTTTTCGGTGAGCGTTAAACCCTCTTCAATGGTCAGGAATCCGGCAGCTGTCGCAGTCTCAGTATTAAGGCGGATACTCTCGCCAGTCTTCGGGTAGTAAATGCCATTACCCTCTAGTTTTCTACCTGCTTTAGTTTCGAATAATACTAATTCGATCAGGTAGTCGCGTGCGTATAGTGAAGATGAGCCGAGCGCTAAGCTAAGCAATATCACGTAGGTTGCAAAGCGCAAAAGAGTATTTTTCATAAGCTTCTCTTGTGGTCAAGCAGCGGCCGGTAGGGCGAGTTCATCCAACAACTGGTCGATGAAATCTTGTGCTTCATTTGAGTCGGTAAAGGGTTTGGTAATACGCAGTATTTGTTTGCCGTCAAAACGATAGGTGCTGCTGTGATTCTGCAACATCTGAATGAATGCCATAGGGTCAATTTTAGGGTCTGGTGCAAAGACTATACGACCGCCACCGGGATTTAATTCCAGACGCTCGATAGCCATTTGCTCGCAGCGTTGTCGCAGGCGCATTACATCAAAGAGTCTTTCTGTTTGCTCAGGTAACAAACCAAATCGATCAATCAGTTCGATTTTCAGCTCACGCAAAGCCTCGCTATCTGCCGCATGTGAAATTCTTTTGTAAAGAATAAGCCGCTGATGAACATCGGGTACATAGTCTTCCGGAAGTAGGGCGGGTACGCCGAGATCAACTTCTGTACCGTGGGCAAGCGGTTTGTCGTAGTCGGGTAGTTTGCCTTCCTTTAGTGCCTTTACCGCACGTGTAAGCAACTCGCTATACAGCGTAAATCCGATTTCCTGAATTTGCCCACTTTGGCCTTCTCCGAGTAGTTCACCGGCACCGCGTATCTCTAAATCGTGTGTAGCGAGCGTAAAACCAACACCTAAGTCTTCCAGTGACTCTATAGCTTGTAGCCGTTTTTCTGCGTCACTGGTCATCGAACCTTTGGGAGGCGTCAGAAGATAAGCATAAGCACGATGATGCGATCGACCGACACGGCCTCTTAACTGATGCAACTGTGCCAGACCTAGCTTGTCTGCCCTGTTAATGATGATGGTGTTAGCGCTGGGGATATCGATACCGCTCTCGATAATGGTTGTGCTGACTAGTATATTAAAACGCTGATGATAGAAATCACTCATGACCTGTTCCAGGTCTGCCTCGCGCATTTGCCCATGAGCAAAATTGACTCTGGCACCCGGAACAATACGCTCCAAGTCCTCAACAATACGTTCTATGGTTTGTACTTCGTTATGAAGAAAATACACTTGGCCACCGCGCGCAAGTTCGCGTTCACACGCCTCGCGTATTTGTACATCTGACCATTCACCTACAAAAGTTTTGATGGCATGCCGATGTTGTGGCGGGGTAGCAATGATGGATAAGTCACGCATGCCGGCTAAGCCCATGTTTAACGTCCGCGGGATCGGTGTGGCAGTCAGGGTGACAATATCAACTTCAGCTCGTAGTGCCTTCATATGTTCTTTGTGTCGAACACCAAAGCGATGTTCTTCATCAATGATGACCAGGCCGAGGTTGTGGTATTTGATATCTTTGCTCAATAACTTGTGGGTTCCGATAATAATATCGATACCCCCGGATGCTAATCGGGACAGAATGCCTTTTTGTTCCTTCGCCGTTTCGAATCGAGAAAGTGATTCTATTTGCACCGGCCAGTCTGCAAAACGATCCATGAAATTTTGATGGTGCTGCCTAGCGAGTAGGGTTGTTGGGACGAGCACTGCGACTTGCTTACCACCGTCGACAGCAACAAATGCAGCACGCATTGCCACTTCTGTTTTACCGAAGCCCACATCACCGCAGACAACCCGATCCGTGGGTTGCGAAGAGCGCAAGTCTTCAACAACTGCATTAATCGCGGACAATTGATCTGTAGTCTCTTCAAACGGGAAAGCATCGCTAAATAGCGTGTAGTTGTCGGAGTTTTCCGGAAAAGCAAAACCTTTTCTAGCAGCGCGCCTCGCATGTATTTCGAGTAGTTCGGCCGCTACGTCATAGGCTTTCTCAGCCGCTTTGCGCCGAACCTTTTGCCAGGTGTCCGTGCCCAGTTTATGCAGCGGAGCGCTTTCTTCGCTTGCGCCCGCATAACGGCTAATAAGATGGAGTGACGATACGGGAACGTATAACTTGTCGTCTCCTGCATATTGGATGGTGAGGTATTCATTTTCCATGTTGCCTACATCCAGCGATGTCAGGCCCTGATAGCGTCCGACGCCATGATCGATATGCACGACGGGAGCGCCGATGTTCAAATCGGTGAGGTTGGCGATGATCGCCTCTGAATCACGGGTCGGTCTTCTACGCTCGCGGCGCTTTATCCGCCCTGATCCCAGCTGGGTTTCTGTGACCATGGCAATCTTGGCGTCGGGAAGATTTAGCCCACGATCTATAGCTGCAGTTGTCAGGCATAAGTCTCTGTCGCTATCTAAAAACGCCTGCCAACTATCAACCGTAGTGGGGTTGAGCCGATTGCCAATCAACTGGTCTAGCAAAGCTTCTCTTCTGCCCGTGGACTCAGCAACAAAAAGCACTCGCCCTGGAAATTTGCCTAAAAAATCCTGAACAGAACCCATCGGGCGTTCGCCTCTGGGGTCAATTGGGTACAGCCCAGGTGCTTCAGTGGCGAGGTTTAATCCCGTTTTGCCGGGTTTTTCAATCTCAAATCGTTGTGTGGTGAAGGTGCTACGAGATGCCAAGGCTGCGTCCACGTCACTGGCACCTAAATAGATTTGTTCCGGAGGCAATATAGGTCTTTCAACATCATGCCGTCGCTGCTCATAACGTTCGGCGGTATTCGCTTCGAATTGAGTCAATGCATCGGCTGCGCCGTCAACCATGACAAAACTCGCGTTCGTCGGTAAGTAGTCGAACAGGTGTGATGTTTCGTCGAAAAACAGTGGCATGTAATACTCGATGCCTGAGGGCGCGCGACCTTCGCTGACGGCCTGATAGATGGGTGTGTTTTTACTCTCTGCTGCGAACGCATTCCGGTACTGCTTACGAAAGTGCGCTATTCCTGATTCGTTGAGTGGAAATTCGTGGGCGGGTAGCAGTTCAATTTGCGCAGCTTTTTCCAATCCTCGTTGAGTGTCGGCATCAAAGGTTCGAATCGTTTCGACTTCATCATCAAAAAACTCAACGCGGTAGGGATTGTTACTACTCATCGGGAAAAGATCGAGTATGGATCCGCGAACCGCGAATTCTCCGTGTTCCTCAACCTGGCTAACCAGACGGTAACCCGCATCAACCAAGCGGCCCCGAAAATCATCAAGGGCGAGCGTGTTTCCTTGGTTGATGATCAGAGCATGCTGATCCAAGAACGACCTGGGTGGGAGACGTTGCATCAGCGCTGCAGCGGTCAGCAGAAGGATGCCACGGCTGTCTCCGGACAAGCTATAGAGAGTGCGGATACGCTGAGAAATGATGTCCTGATGAGGTGAAACTCGATCATAGGTCAGCGTTTCCCAGTCACTGAGCACGTTGACGGGCATATCAGGGCCTGCAAAAAAACGCAGTTCAACGTCTAGTTGAAGGAGTTCTGTGGTGCTTGCGGCCACAACTACCAGCAGGTGATCGGACTGCGCTGCCAATTCCGTTATGGCGAGTGATTCGGAGGCGCCGTAGAGTTTGCCCCAACGAGGGCGAGATGCGGCGACATCAGACAACAGCATAAATACAGGACTCAATTTGGTTAGTGTACGGTCCGCCGCTACGGCGGTTCTATCGGCAAACAGGCCTCAAAAAACGGCCTTGATCCGGTTTAGACCACGGCGATGATTGTCCCATATTTCCCCGGCTATTGATGCGTTGTAAAATCGAAGCGCACCGACTCCCCGCAATTCACTACACTAACGGTGCTTTTTTTCGAACTATAACCCTCGCTGCGGCTCTACAGCTCTATGTTTCAACCATATGAATTATTCGTAGGACTGCGATATACCCGCGCAAAACGGCGAAATCACTTCATTTCCTTCATCTCCCTGGTCTCGATTTTGGGCATCATGCTTGGTGTCACAGCCCTAATAACTGTGACCTCTGTTATGAACGGATTCGAAAAAGAAATGCGTGAACGCATTGTTGGCGCCTCTTCGCATGCGACCATAACAGGTTTGGGAGAACCGCTCACGGACTGGCAGTCTGTCGCCACTGTCGCGAGTGAACATCCAGAAGTTCTGGGCGCTGCACCCTACATGGAAGGTCAGGTCATGTTGGTGCACTCCGGGCGGTCGACTGGCGCGCTCATTCGTGGGGTCCTGCCTGATCAGGAGAGTCAGGTATCGGACCTGCATGAAAAACTTGAACAGACGGAATCGCTTCAAGTCGCCTTGAAGGAGGGTGAGTACGGTCTGATTTTGGGGGCGGATTTAGCTGTTTTTCTGGGTGCGATTGCTGGCGACAAGATTATGGTGATCACGCCCGAAGCAAGCGTCACACCCATGGGTTTTGTGCCGCGTGTAAAACGTTTCACTGTGACCGGAATATTCCGTTTCGGCATGTACCAATTTGATCGAAATCTAGCCATCATGCACGCCAGTGACAGTGCCAAGCTCTTTAAAATGGGAGAGGGTTTCTCTGGTGTCCGGTTAAAGCTTGAAGACACCAGTCGCGCACCTGTTGTTTCGCGGCAATTGACGCGTGAATTTGAATACGACAAATACGTCAGTGATTGGACGCAACAAAATGCTAACTATTTTCTTGCAGTAAAAATGGAAAAGACAATGATGTTTATCATCTTGTCCATGATTGTGGCGGTAGCGGCCTTTAATATTATTTCAACACTCGTTATGTTGGTTCAGGACAAACAAGCGGATATCGCCATTCTACGTACGCAAGGAGCATCACCTGGCAGCGTGCTCTCCATTTTCATTGTTCAAGGAACTCTTATCGGAGTATTGGGTACGGTGGCAGGGCTCATCGGTGGAATATCGCTGGCAAGCAATATCGATGTTGTCGTACCGTTCATCGAACAGTTTACCGGTCCAGTGCTGAATCCCGAGGTCTACTACATCGATGAAATGCCCTCTGATTTACGAAGTAGCGATGTGGTTAAAGTAGGCTTGCTGTCTTTCGGTTTGTCGCTTTTGGCGACTATTTATCCAGCATGGCGAGCATCACGAGTGGATCCAGCGTCGGCACTTTCCTATGAATGATCGTCAGTTTCACCCGGCAACAAAGCAAACAACGAATTAGCCCATGAGCGAAGACATCATACTCAGTGCAAAAGGGCTTGGCCGCACCTACACCCAGGGCGATCTATCGGTTGATGTGCTGGGCAATGTTAATCTAGACATTGCCAAGGGGGAACGAGTCGCCATTATAGGAAGCTCGGGTAGTGGCAAGAGTACGCTTCTCCATTTACTAGGTGGATTAGACTCGCCAACTAACGGTTCGGTAACAATCGCCGGGCAAGACGTTGCAACTCTCAGTCAATCTAAGCGTGGTCGTTTAAGAAATCAACACGTAGGGTTTGTGTATCAGTTTCACCATCTCTTGCCGGAGTTCAGTGCAGTAGAGAATGTCAGTATGCCCCTACTCATAAGAGGGCAAGATAAAGCGGTTGCTGCTAAGGCAGCTACCGAGCTGCTTGAGCGTGTCGGCTTGGGTGAGCGCTTACGACATAAGCCGTCTGAATTATCGGGCGGTGAACGGCAAAGAGCAGCGATTGCGCGAGCGCTGGTCAACAGACCGGGAGTGGTGTTGGCAGATGAGCCCACAGGCAATCTGGATGAAAGTACTGCCGATCGTGTCTACCAATTGATGTTGGAATTAAATAGAGAGCTAGGTACGAGTTTTTTGATGGTCACGCATGACACGCGTCTTGCGGCACGCATGGATAGGGTACTTCAGTTAACACACGGAGCGCTGTCCTCTGCTGTGTGATGAATGCCGTATTCGGTTAGGCGGCTTTTCTTTTTCGGCCACTGCGTTGACGCCAGCGCCTGATTGCATGGATTCGCCACGCGAGTAACGTGACGCCAAAGCCCACGACGGCCGACACGCTGGCGCAAAAAAGCATTCCTATCAGCACTGTGGGCCATGCATGTCCAACCCCATGAAGCAGGCTTTGAGTTGAGAAGTTAAGTGGCTCAGCAAGGACCGGCTTGCCTAGAATCATTGACCCGCTTTGCCAGGCTGCATAGAATAATGGCGCAACGGTCAAAGGATTGGTGAACCACACCATGGCCACGGAGACAGGCACATGGACGCGCATGACTGCAGAGATGAATGCTGCCAGCAGCATTTGCATGGGGACGGGCACCCAGCTGATAAAAAGCCCCACGGCGACCCCCCCGGCGACAGACCGCCTGTTAAGGTGCCAGACCATAGGCTGGGCAATAGTATTACGCACCCAACGCCTGACGGAGTTAGTGTTTTCTGTACCGCCAATTTGGTTGTACAGTTTGCGGCGAAGCGTCGTCGCATCAGGCAAATGATGTTTCAGCCTGTTACCACTCATGATCAGTGCATAAACGAAGAAAAGAGGGAGTCTTTCAACAATAACGTCGCTGCGGCCTTTTTATTGAATTTTTCGCAGCGAATTGTTGAATGTTATCCGGAAAGCGAAGGCCACACATGAGAATTTTTACTCTCAGTTGGCTTTTTTGGACCATTCTCATCCTGAGTCTGGCAGCTTTGCCGGGCAACCGGGATATTTTGATTATTTCTTCATTGGTGCTCTTCTGCATCATTGTTTGGCCTAGATCCCGATCTTTCTGCGCAGGTTATTTTGCGGCTTGTATTGCCTTAGGGTGGGCATTGTTCCAGATTGATTCCAGGCAGTTGGATGCCTCTGAGATATCTTCTGATTTGCGAATCCGAGTCAAAGTCGCGAGTGTTCCTCAGGTATCAGATTGGGGTGTTCGGTTTAATGCACGTGTTTTGTCTTGCGAGTCATGTGTTTCCGAATTCGGCCCTAAATTGTTACAACTTAGCTGGTACGGCCACCATGAAGCTGTCCGCGCAGGAGACGAGTGGGAATTCACCGTTCGATTGAAACCGTTTCGAGGTCTTCGCAATGTGGGAAGCTTTGACCGATCTCAATGGTCCATTTATAACGGTTTAGATGCACGCGGGTACGTTCGAGCGAAACAACCTGTTGTAAAGCTCTCTTCATCGACTAAACATTCAATGCTGTCGATACGTGCAGACATCGCGGAACGAATAGTCAATCTGCCATCCTCAGACCCGCATGCATCCATGATTCAAGCTTTGGTCTTAGGGATCAAACAAGGCATTGATAGCAACACTTGGGATTTACTTCGAGATACCGGCACCTCTCATCTCATTGCAATATCCGGGCTGCACATTAGCTTACTTGCCGCATGGGCGTATTTGTTGAGCAGGCGAGTGTTACCGCATTTGCTTATGTTTTGTGTTCCTCGTTCTGCTGTGCTCAACCGCATCGATACCCGCCTAGTATCTTTATTGATCAGTGTGAGTGTTGCCGCCGTGTATTCGCTGTTGGCAGGCTTCGAACTTCCTGTACAAAGAGCCCTTAGCATGTTGATAGTCTGGGCCATTGCTGCGCTAACACTGCGCCACCTCGCACCGGCTTTAGGGCTTACCATGGCGATGCTCGCGGTGATGGCAAGCAATATTATGGGCGTCCTCTCGCCCGGATTCTGGTTGTCGTTCGGTACGGTGTCTGTTCTGTTTTATCTGCATCAAGGGCACATACAGTCGTATAGCCAGCAGGAGTCAGTCGATACTTTGCTAAGCAAAGCTCATGGTTCACTGTGGCGCGCTGTTGCTGCTATGAAAACCCATGTTCGTCTGGGCATCGTGCTACTGCCGATAACAGCATGGTTTTTTCAAGCAGGGTCTCTCCTTGCACCTGTCGCCAACCTTGTAGCGGTGCCCTGGGTGGGTTTTGTTGTCGTGCCGCTTAGTTTCCTGACAGCTCTGCTGAGCGTGGCGTCGACTAGCGCTGCCAATTTTTTCTTGGAGCTAACTCAGTTATCTATCAGCGTGCTGTTGTCATATCTCGAACGATTGTCAGCATTTGAATTCACCAGCGTGCCTTTAGCCGTGCCTTCCGGTGCAGCGTTACTCTTGGGCTTGTTAGGCATGTTGCTGTTCTTCTCCCCCAAAGGTGCTGGGTTGAGGCGCTATAGCTTATTGTTGTTTCTTCCCTTGCTGTTGTTTAATGCAAGAGCTGAGCGAGTAGAGGGTTTCGACGTACACGTCCTAGATGTTGGGCAGGGTTTGGCGACATTGGTTTTGACGGCAAAGCACTCGCTGTTGTTTGATACCGGTGGAAAATTATCCGGTTCTCTGAGCATGTTTGAAGCGGTTGTGCTGCCTTATTTGCACGCACAGGGTCGTCGTAAAATTGACTATTTGGTCGTGTCGCATTCAGACGAAGATCATGCGTTTGGGGTCAATGATGTGTTGCGGCGTTTTCCTGATACTCAGATGATTGTCGGTGGGGAGCTACTATCGGAGCAGCAGTGGGTAAGCGAACCCTGTAGGGCGGGGGATAAATGGGCTATCGATGATCTGCAAATTAGCGTGTTAAACCCTCTTGAAGGTGCAACAGGCAGCGACAATGACCGATCTTGTGTATTGCTGCTGCATCTGGGGGCCTCTCGCGTGTTGTTAACCGGCGATATCGAGCGAAATGGCGAGTTATTGTTAAGTTCGCGTTTCAACCCGCTGGCACTGGCGGGCTTTGTGCCGTTTCCGGTAGACCTGCTGGTCGCGCCGCACCATGGCAGTCACACCTCGTCTACGCCAAATTTACTGAAAACGATAAAACCTGACCATGTTGTATTCGCCGCAGGGCACCGGAACCGTTATGGATTTCCTCACGCCGATGTACAAATGCGCTATAAACTAGTGGGAGCTAGGCAATACATAACCGGTACGCTCGGTTCGACCGTTTTTTCATTTGGGCGTCAGGGGTTATTAGAGCCTCCCAAAACGTGGTGGCAGACTCATAGGCGATTCTGGCACGGCTTCGTAAATCCGGCCTGTTCAGATCAGTTTTCTGGACACGCCACTGTAATACAACAGCTTATGTTGGCGCAAAAAGGACAACTATTGTGTGGGAAATAGTAACTGCGGGTGGCTGGTTAATGCTACCCATCGTGGCCTGTTCTATCGTAGCGTTAGCTATAGTTGGCGAGCGTTTTTATACACTTCGGGCTGGGCGCGTTTTACCGACGAACTTGGTTGCTGATGTATGGCGCATGGCCAGCACTCGTCAATTGACTGAGAAAAAGGTTCGCGAAATTGAAAAAGGTTCTCCGCTGGGCAGAGTGCTCGCTGCCGGATTACACAATCGGACGCAGGATCGTGATGTTATGAAAGCATCGATTGAAGATGTCGGTGGCCACGTGTCCCACGAATTGGGTCGGTACTTAAATGCCTTGGGTACTATCGCAGCAGTTACTCCGTTGTTGGGTCTACTGGGAACCGTCGTTGGCATGATCGGCGTGTTTACCAACATCACAACGGTGGGTGTGGGTAATCCTGCTCAGTTGGCGGGGGGGATTTCGCAGGCCCTTGTTACCACTGCGGGTGGCCTGACAGTTGCCATTCCCAGCCTCATGTTTCATCGCTATTTCCGCGGAAAGGTTGACTCTCTCGTCGTAGACATGGAAAAAGAATCGTTGAAGCTTGTCGATGTCCTACAAAAACGGCCGCCTAAGGTGAGGGTTGCACGGCCATGAAATTCAAGCGCGAGCCTCGTGAAGAACTCGAACTGAATTTGACACCCCTTATCGATGTGGTGTTTCTGCTGTTGATTTTTTTCATGGTATCCACGACTTTCCAAAAAGAATCGGAAATCTCCTTACAACTGCCAAGAGCATCAGATACTGAGGTTCAAGCACCTAAAGAGCGAATCGAGGTTTTGATAAACGCATCAGGGCGATACTTCATCAACGATCAAGAGCTGGTGAAAGCAGATGTCGCTAGCCTGCAGAATGCCTTGTTTAAAGTCTCTGGTGGTAAACGAGATATTCCTCTAACCATTCGTGCCGATGCTCAGGCACCGCATCAAGCCGTTGTGACTGCTATGGATGCGGCAGGGCAATTGGGCATGCTGAAAATGTCCATAGCCACTTCCCGCAGCGCTGAATAGAATCTCCTGATGTCTGAAAAAGAAGCGGCCAATACGGGCGAGCCCTTAAAGGCTGCTGCGGTTAATCCCGGGCGGAAAAGTGCGTCAGAAGAGGCAGCTGTTGCGTCAGGAAAAGATACCTATAGGCGACTGCTGTCATATGTGAAACCGCACAAGCGTCAGTTTGCTATTGCCGTACTCGGCATGGTCGGATATGCGCTAACAGATACTGCATTCGCAGCACTTATGAAACCCATGTTAGATGGCAGTTTCGTAGAGCAGGATCGCAACTCAATCCTATTGGTTCCTTTGTTAATTATTGGGATTTTCGTATTTCGAGGGATTGCAGGTTTTGCGTCAACCTATTACATATCTTGGATTGGATGGCGAGTGATAAAACAATTGCGCGCAGAAATTTTTGGAAAGTATCTAACGTTACCCACGTCTTTCTACGATAAGGCGTCGTCGGGTGAATTAATTTCCCGCATAACGTTCAATAGCCAAATGGTTGCCAACGCGGCGAGCACATCACTGACAGTGGCTGTCCGTGACACTTTGACGGCCATAGGCTTGTTTGGGCTCATGTTCTATCACAGCTGGCAACTTTCGCTAACGTTTCTAGTCATTGGTCCTATCATCGGAATCATTGTTGCGCGAGTGAGCAAAAAATTTCGGACGATAAGCCGCAGCATTCAAGGCTCTATGGGCGATGTGAGCCATGTGATTCAGGAAGCTGTCGAAGGCTCCCGGGTGATTAAAATCTTTGGTGGTCAGGAAGTAGAGTTGTCCGAATTCGAATTGGCCAATGAACGCAACCGAGCGTTCAATATGAAAGAGACCATGGTCAAAGCGCTTAATCAGCCAATTATTCAGTTTTTAGTGGCGGTCGCGCTGGCGGTTATTGTTTATTTTGCGTCTAGCGGCGATTTTGTTGACCGAATTTCAGTGGGCAGCTTTATGTCTTTTATCACTGCCATGCTGTTGTTGTTTGCGCCTCTCAAACGCATTACCAATCTCAATAATGAAATACAAAGAGGTATTGCAGCAGGGGAGAGCCTATTCGCCATCCTCGATCTTGAATCGGAACGCGATATCGGTACTCGTGAATTGCCTAAAGAAATAGGCAGTATCGAATATCGCGATGTTAATTTGAAATATCAACTTGATAAGCCTGCGGTTCTCAACGATATCCAGTTGACTATTGCCAGCGGTGAGACTGTCGCGTTTGTGGGTGAATCAGGTAGTGGCAAAACATCTTTGGTCAATTTACTTCCACGGTTGTATGAAACAAGCAGTGGTTCGGTATTGGTGAATGGAACTGATATCGATCAATACACCTTGCAGTCCTTACGCAGTCAAATAGCGACGGTAAGCCAGGATGTCATGTTATTCAATGACACCATTGCCAGCAATATTGCTTACGGTAGTCGCAATTCCATCGATGAAGAAACGTTGCACGCTGCCTGTAAAGCCGCTCATGCTCATGACTTCATTACAAAGTTACCCGATGGCTACGAGACTCTCGTGGGTGAGAACGGTATTATGTTGTCGGGTGGGCAACGCCAAAGAGTAGCCATTGCAAGGGCATTGTTAAAAAATGCCCCAATTCTGATTCTCGATGAGGCGACTTCAGCACTCGATACCGAATCCGAACGAAAAGTCCAGCAAGGTTTAGACGCCTTAATGCGTGGACGAACAACCATGGTCATTGCGCATCGTCTTTCCACGATTGAGAAAGCCGATCGGATTGTCGTTATGGATCGTGGTGAAATTGTAGAGGTGGGCACTCATAACGAATTGCTTGCCAGGCAATCTCATTACTTCAAACTACATCAATTACAGTTCCAATAGTGCAGTGCTGCGCAAACCATAGTCAGAGAGCTGTGCCGACTTAGCCATGAGTCGGATTCAACGCAGTTGGCAATCAGTGAGTATGTTGTCACTTCTTCTGTGGCCCATCGCGCGCTTCTATCTCGCATTGCTCACCATCAGACGTTACACCTATAAAAAAGGCTGGGCGTGCGCTGAAGAAGTACCCTTGCCGGTCATCGTGGTGGGAAATTTATCAGTCGGTGGGACTGGTAAGACGCCACTGTGCGCGTATTTAGTGAGCAGGTTTAAGAGGGCTGGTTGGAAGCCCGCTATTGTGAGCCGCGGTTATGGTGGCAAGCGTCATGAACGTGCTCATCTACTTTCAGAAGACGATTCGCCTGCGTTGGTCGGTGATGAGCCGATTATGCTGTTCAAGCAAACGGAAGTTCCGGTTTGCGTCTGTGTGAATCGTTCGGAAGCTGTCCGAAAAATAGCACAGGAGACACAGGCTGATATCGTATTTTCCGATGACGGTTTGCAACATCTGGCAATGCCTCGCATAGCCGAGATAGTCGTTGTCGATGGCCAGCGTGGTTTTGGCAATGGCTGGGTTATGCCTGCGGGACCTTTGCGAGATTCTTTTGCAAGTCTTAGTGATTCGCAATATATCGCAGTACAAGTCGCGAGTGAAAAAGAGACAAACCCATTGCCGTTCGACGTCAGTTTGCTTCATTCGTCCCTGCTAAGGAATAAGGCCACACCCTTTATAGAGTCGCAGCTAGACAACCAGTTTAGTCTTGTGCCGGCAGCAGCAGTCAACGTCAGCACTGGCGAGAAAGTGAGCCTTGAAAGTTTCTATGGTCAGCGAGTTCATGCTGTTGCAGGTATCGGTCACCCTAAGCGTTTTTTCGACACACTGAGTCGCTTGGGTTTAGAGCCTATTGAGCATCCGAAAGCAGATCATGCTGCTTATACCATTGACGATCTGACGTTTGACGATGATCTACCCATCATGGTTACGACAAAGGATGCCGTTAAACTTGAAGGCTTGACTGGCTTGCCTTCCAATCTTTTTCAGATTGATACATCGGTTCATATCTCAGATTCCTTAGATACAGCCATTACGGAATTGGAAGACGCTTTAGATCCACTAAGACAATGACTAAACAAAACTACACAATCGTTATTCCTTCACGATATGGCTCTAGTCGGTTTCCCGGGAAACCATTGCATTTGCTAAACGGTGTGCCCATGATTTTGCATACGGTTGCTCGTGCGAGAGAATCGAATGCAGAAGATATCGTTGTTGCCACTGATGACGAACGCATTGAAAAAATATGCACAGACGCCTCAGTCGATGTCCAGATGACCCGAGAGGATCATCCCAGTGGCACCGATAGAATTGCTGAAGTAGCTACGCTCAGATCATGGGGTGATGATCGTCTGATAGTTGGCTTGCAAGGTGATGAACCTGCAACACCAGCGCATCATTTAAATTTGCTGGCAGACAATCTGAATTTATACCCGGTCGCAGATATGGCAACTTTATGTATGCCTATTCAGCGCATAGAGGATTATCAAAACCAACACCGGGTTAAGGTAGTTCGTGATCATGAAGGAATGGCCTTGTATTTCAGCCGTGCATCGATTCCAGCACGAAGAGATCCTAGCGATGACAACACATTTCCAAGCTCTTATCTGCATATTGGCTTATACGCCTACCGCTGTGGTTATTTAAAGCAATACCCGCGATTGAAACCGTGTGAGTTGGAACAAGAAGAGCAGCTAGAGCAGCTTCGTGTTATGTATAACGGTGGTCGTATTCATGTGGGGGAGGTAAGTCCAAGCAACGCTCGCGGTGTCGACCATCCCGACGATGTGCCTGTGCTTGAAGCCGTGCTATCGGAGAAATTTGGTGCTCCCGTTCTGTAGGCCTTATCGACTTCGATATTCATCCTTCGTGTTGAAAACCGGTTGGTTTATCTTATGAGCACAAAAAACAATCGACGCTGGAAGATAGAATCACGCGACGCCGCTTATCAAGGCTTTTACAACATCGACGCAGTATCGTATTCACGATCAATGCATTCAGGTGATATGAGCGATGTTATCTCCTGTGAACTGTTTGTTCGTGGAGATGTTGTCGGGGTGTTGCCATACGATCCTGTCAGAGATGAAGTTGCTCTAATTGAGCAATTTAGAATCGGTGCGATGAACAACAAGCCTGACCCTTGGTTGGTACAAATCATTGCAGGCATGATTGACACAGATGAAACACCTGCTGAGGTTGCGATCAGAGAAGCTCAGGAAGAGGCCGGTATTACCATTAGCGATGTAACGCTTATTGCTCACTACCTAGCAAGCCCGGGTGCAAGTCCGGAAGAAAATTATATTTTCTATGCAGAGACTGACTTAAGCCAGATTGGCGGTACACACGGATTGCTTGAGGAAGACGAGGATATTCTGGTGAAGGTCGTGTCGGCTGAACAGGCTATTGCGATGCTAGATGGCGGAGAAATCAGAAACGCGCTTAGCGTTGTGGCATTACAGTGGCTTAAAATAAAACGTCTTACTGAACAGCTGAGTGCTCTGTAATCGTTTATGCCGATAACAGGCAACCTAATTCTTGCAGTTGAGAGATCAGCGCGCTATCCGCATTGTTTAAGCCGTCTGGCAGGGTGACCGGGTAGTTGCCGCATAAAGCGACGGCTAAGGCTTGAGAGCAATAAAAAAGATCGCCGTTAACAAATAACGAAACAGGCTCATCAGGTTTTTTTGAAGAGGCGCCGTACCAAGCTATTTGAGTAAAAGGGGCTTTGTAGAGCGTCAGCTCAGAGGCTGAAGAGTTGTTTGCAAGCTCCTCCTGCTGAATATTTTCAGCCACTCCCGTCTCAGTGATCATTCTTGCCACTAGGCTTGCAAATTGACTGTCATCGACCGAAATGGTGTCTTGCCAAAGCTGTCTAAATCGATCCAAAGCGTCTTGTGTTATTTCGCCCGGTACAGCCGATAGTAATTTGCCATCAGTATATCGAGCTGGCGGAAGCTCTTCGGTTATCAGTTCGCTCAAGCGGATGACAACGTCTGATATGGCAGGTGCTCGGAATCCGACGGACCATGTAGTGCAAGGCTCAGCCGATGCAACGCCGTGATGACCAACGCCGGGTGGCAGGTAGAGCATGTCGCCAGGTTCTAATTCCCATGAATCTGTTGCGTTAAAAGATTCAATGAGTTTCAAGGTTGAGTCTTCGACAAAGTTTCTCGGTTGATCGCTTTGAGAATCTATAGACCAACGTCGATTGCCACTGGCTTGCAAAAGAAACACATCGTATTCATCAATGTGTGCCCCCACTGACGCCCCGACCGGCGCATAGCTGATCATCAGATCATCGATTCGCCAAGATGGCAGAAAAGAGAACGGCGTGAGGTAGGCAGACAATTCAGGGATATGTTTTTCGACGTCTGTCACCAATAGCGACCAGTCGCTCGCCCCTAATGTGCTGAAACGATCCTCATTAAAGGGGCCATGTTCCAGCTCATAGTGTCCGTCTGTGTTGCGGGTAATGAGGCGAGGGGTAGTGTCCTCTTCCAATGAAAGACCAGCGAGTTCATCGGCGGGTAGCGGGGTGTCAAACTCTGGAAAAGCCTGCCTCAGCAGTAGTGGCTTTTTTTGCCAATATTCACTAAGGAATACATGTTCATCGATTCCATCCGGCCATTGGATTGTCGTCGGTATGTTTAGAGCGTTGCTCATACTTCAAACAAAGGACAGGCGGCTCAGGAGGAAATGTCTTTAGCTAATGAGGATGCTAAACCGGTGTAACTTGCCGGTGTCATCGCCAACAATCGTTCTTTGTCGGCATCAGGTATTGCCAGAGTAGCAATAAACTCTCTGATGGCTGTCTCATCAATTTTGTTGCCACGGGTTAATGACTTAAGCGCTTCGTACGCGTTGGGCACATCGTGCCTGCGCATGACCGTTTGAATGGGTTCTGCCAGCACTTCCCATGCGTTATCCAAATCGGCAGCTAATGCCTCTGCGTTAACGTCCAGTTTGCCTAAGCCTTTTAATAAAGACGATACAGCGATTTGTGAATAGCCTGCGCCTACTCCTAAGTTTCTTAGAACCGTGGAATCGGTAAGATCACGCTGCCATCGTGAAATGGGCAGCTTGCGACTCAGGTGGTCGAACATGGCGTTGGCCAGTCCAAGGTTGCCTTCCGCATTTTCAAAGTCGATGGGATTGACCTTGTGCGGCATAGTCGATGAACCTATTTCACCCGCAACAGTTTTTTGCTTTAAGTAGCCCAGGGAAATGTAGCCCCAGATGTCTCTGCATAAATCGATCAGGGTGACGTTGAAACGGGACACGGCATCGAACAGCTCGGCAACACAGTCGTGCGGTTCTATTTGCGTTGTGTATGGATTAAAGTCCAAGCCAAGGCTCTGCACGAAATTTTGCGCGAATTCAGGCCAATCTACGTCAGGGTAGGCACTTAGGTGAGCGTTGTAGTTACCCACCGCGCCGTTAATTTTGCCAAGCAAGGAGACAGCGGCGATGGTGTCACGCTGTCTTTGCAAGCGCGCCACGACGTTTGCCATTTCCTTTCCCAGAGTGGTCGGGCTTGCAGTTTGCCCGTGAGTCCTGCTGAGTAAAGGGGTGGTGGCATTGTCCAGCGCAATTTTGGTTAGGGCTTCAATGACTGAATCGCAATCGGGTAGTAAAACCGATTCGCGGTAACGCGCCAGCATACAGCCATAGGACAGGTTGTTGATGTCTTCCGAAGTGCAAGCGAAATGTACGAATTCGCGTTTTGCAGCTAACTCTGGCCAGGCATCCAGCTGATCTTTAATAAAATATTCAACGGCTTTGACGTCGTGATTGGTCGTTCGCTCAATATTTTTTATGGTTTGCCCATCTTCGACGCTGATTTCACCCATAGTTAGCAAAGCATTGCGGGTTGATTCGCTCAGGGGAGGTAACTCGCCGATGCCTGAGTGCTCTGCTAAGGCAATAAACCAGCGGACTTCCACTCTGACTCTTTCGCGAATTAGCGCATATTCGCTAAAACACTCTCTGAGGGTCTCGGTTTTGCTAGCGTAACGTCCATCGATGGGAGAGACGGCTGTAAGTTCGTTCAAGGACGAGGCCATGAAGTCGGAGTCTTTCTTCGTGAGGAATCTTGGGAGGAATTGGTAGGCGCGATTGGATTCGAACCAACGACCCCCACCATGTCAAGGTGATGCTCTAACCAACTGAGCTACGCGCCTGCCGTTGGCGACAAGTGTAGGGAAGTGCACGGCTACGGTCAACAATGTTCTACAATGAATGCTTATTAATTTTCGATCCATGTGGCCTTTCGTGAGGGTCACCACTGAAACAACATTACGTGGCCTTTCGTAGGGGTCACCACTGAGATCAAATATGCCAATTATTAGTTTGCCTGACGGGAGTACTCGTCAATACCCAGAAGCTGTGTCTGTCATGGACGTCGCTGCCGATATAGGGCCCGGGCTTGCAAAGGCCACTCTTGCTGGAATTGTTAATGGTGAGCTTGTCGACTCAAGCCACTCGATTACTGCTGATGCTTCCCTTGCTGTTGTCACCAACAAAAGCGACGAAGCGCTGCCATTATTGCGGCACAGCACAGCGCACTTACTTGCGCAAGCGGTTAAACAATTATTCCCTTCGGCACAAGTGTCGATCGGCCCCGTCATTGATGACGGCTTTTACTATGACTTCGACTACGAGCGCTCGTTTACGCCAGAGGACTTAACGACGATTGAAGTCCGAATGAAGGAGCTTGCCGAACAAAACATCGCCATTCAACGATCAACAATAGACCGTGATGCGGCTATCGAGTACTTCATAGGCTTGGGTGAGGACTACAAAGCCGAGATCATCGAAAGCATTCCCTCTGGTGAGACTCTCTCTTTGTATGAGCAAGGAGATTTCACAGACCTGTGTCGTGGTCCGCACGTACCCAGCACCGGGCATCTTAAGGCGTTCAAATTAACGAAGCTTGCAGGTGCTTATTGGCGTGGCGATTCAAACAATGCCATGTTGCAGCGAATCTACGGAACGGCATTTGCGAATCCCAAAGAGCTAAAAACTCACCTGCACAATTTGGCAGAAGCGGAAAAGCGCGATCATCGCCGGATTGGTAAGCAACAGGATTTGTTTCACGTTCAAGATGAAGCCCCGGGCATGGTTTTTTGGCATCCCAAAGGGTGGTCCATCTATCTGGCTATCGAGCAGTACATGCGTCGGCAGCAAATCAGTCACGGGTACCAGGAGCTTCGCACGCCACAAATAGTAGACTTCTCCCTCTGGCAACGAAGCGGACACGCCGATAAGTTTGCCGACGGCATGTTTACGGTTGAAACTGACGACAGGCAATATGCGGTTAAGCCCATGAATTGCCCCTGTCACGTACAAGTTTTCAATCAAGGATTAAAAAGCTACCGTGACTTGCCGCTGCGTTTGGCAGAGTTTGGTTCGTGTCACCGAAACGAAATGTCCGGTGCCTTGCACGGCATTATGCGCGTCCGTGCCTTCACACAAGACGACGGTCATGTGTTCTGTACAGAAGACCAAATTCAGACTGAAGTCAGTGACTTTATCGACTTTCTGCACACGGTGTATGAGGATTTTGGTTTCACTGACATCATTTACAGACTTTCTACAAGACCGCCGAGCCGGGTGGGGAGTGATGAGGCTTGGGATAAATCCGAAAAAGCACTCGCAGACGCACTAGACGCGAAAGGCCTGCCTTGGGAAGAATTGCCGGGTGAAGGCGCTTTTTATGGTCCTAAGATCGAATTTTCACTTAAAGATTGCATCGGCAGGGTGTGGCAGTGCGGCACTATGCAGGTTGATTTTTCGATGCCTGGACGCCTAGATGCCAGTTATATTGACGAAAAAGGTGAAAAACAGGTTCCTGTCATGCTTCATCGAGCCATTTTGGGCTCATTCGAGCGATTTATTGGTATTTTAATAGAAAATTTTGAAGGAAAACTGCCATTGTGGTTGGCTCCGGTTCAGGCTGTGGTTTTGAATATCACAGACAAGCAATCAGAGTTCGTTGAAGAAGTGGCAGAAGTGTTGCAGAATAGCGGGTTACGTGTGCAGACTGATCTCAGGAACGAGAAAATCGGTTTCAAGATTCGTGAGTGGACGTTGCAACGTGTACCGTATCTTCTAGTAGTAGGAGGTAGGGAATTAGAAAATCGGTCGGTAGCTGTTCGAACTCGAACAGGCGAAGACCTTGGTGTTTTAACTTTGGAAGAACTGAATTTGATGCTTAATAAAGAGGTCACTAATCGTGGCCGAGCTGTGAACACAGCCGCGCAGGAGGGCTGAAGTATTTCTGCTAAAAAGGTAAACCGGAAAAACGACGAGATCGATGTCCCTGACGTGCGGCTGATTTCTGCCGAAGGTGAACAGATAGGCGTCGTGCCGTTAGAAAAAGCGCTGGAAACAGCCCGTGAAGCAAACTTGGATCTGGTGGAAATCTCCCCGAATGTTTCGCCGCCTGTTTGTAAAATCATGGACCACGGTCGCTTCAAATTTGAAGCTAACAAAAAGCAGAATGCGGGTCGTAAAAAACAAAAAACCGCTCAGCTGAAGGAAATAAAATTCCGCCCTGGTACGGAAGATGGCGATTATCAGGTGAAACTGAAAAGCCTCACCAAATTCCTGGAAAACGGCGACAAGACTAAAATCACGCTGCGATTTCGCGGTCGGGAAATGGCCCATCGTGAACTGGGAGCCAAACTTCTCAAGCGCGTAGAAGAAGATTTATCCGAGTTGGGCACTGTTGAGCAGTTCCCAAAATTGGAAGGGCGGCAAATGGTTATGGTAATTGCGCCCAAAAAGAATTAATATGTCCGGCTAGGCACAGTCATGTGCCTTTTTGTACTACCGCGTTGACGTACTGACACTACGACGTCACCGGTGACTTTCACTCGGGGAAATTTTTTCCCCAATTTATTAGGAGTCAAACAGTGTCTAACAAGCAAAAGTCCGTGTCTGGGGCCGCTAAGCGGTTCAAGCGTACGGGTTCTGGCGGCTATAAGCGCAAGAGCTCGCATATGCGACATATCCTGACCAAGAAAAGCACCAAGCGTAAGCGTCATTTACGCGGTGGAGACATGGTTCATGAGAACGATGTCGTCCTGATCAAACGAATGTTGCCCAACCTGCGCTAGGAGACTGTAATGCCAAGAGTAAAACGTGGTGTAACAGCACGCGCCAGCCACAAGAAAGTTCTAAAGCAAGCCAAAGGTTACCGAGGCGCCCGTAGTCGGGTCTTTCGCGTCGCCAAACAGGCGGTTACCAAAGCCGGTCAATATGCTTATCGCGACAGAAAAGCGAAGAAGCGTACATTCCGCAGACTTTGGATTGCTCGTATTAATGCGGCCGCTCGTGCAAACGACATTACCTATAGCCGTTTGATGCAGGGCCTCAAAATCGCTGAAATCGATATCGATAGAAAGATGCTTGCTGACCTCGCTTATTCAGACGATGCAGCATTTGTTGCGATTGTCGATAAAGCGAAAGCTGCACTGCCAGCAACTGCCGTATAAGCATTTGAAGACCAGCCTGGTCATCACTCGCGACAGATAGCGCTCAAGGGGCGAGTCCCCACAGCCTATTGCTTTATCGACCAAGGGGAATGCCGACACGTGCGGTATTCCCCTTTTTTGTGGCATAACGAGTGAAGCCGGCAAGGGTATTGTCAACGGACATAAATGGACAAAGTAGCACTATGACGCAACCACTATCGCAAAATCTTGACAGTCTGATTGCTGAGGCGTCTGAGATGATTTCACAGGCCGCCTCAATCGATGCGCTGGAAAGCGCACGCGTCGAATTGCTCGGGAAAAAGGGCAGGTTGACTAGTGTGCTCAAGTCTATTGGTTCATTGCCAGTAGAAGAGAAGCCTGCAGCCGGGCAGGCGGTAAACAAAGCCAAACAAGCTGTTCAATCGCTGGTGGATGAGCGGCGACTTATTTTAGAAAACGCTGAGCTTGCTGAGAAGTTAAAGTCTGATGCGCTGGATATTACACTGCCCGGTGCTGGCAGTCATACCGGCGGCTTGCATCCGATCACTTTGACAATCGAACGTATCTCAGCACTTTTTGCGCAGTTAGGGTTTGAAACGTCTATCGGCCCTGAGATAGAAGACGATTATCACAACTTTGAAGCTCTGAATATTCCTGCGCATCATCCGGCCAGGGCTATGCATGACACATTTTATTTCGATATTAACCGTCTTCTAAGAACTCACACATCATCGGTGCAAATCCGCTACATGGAAAATGTTCAGCCACCACTCAGAGTCATTGCGCCAGGTCGCGTTTACCGGTGTGATTCGGACATGACCCATTCCCCCATGTTCCATCAGGTAGAGGGTTTGTTGGTTGATCGAGACATTGCCTTGACCGATTTAATGGGACATTTAGAAGCCTTTCTAAAATTGTTTTTCGATCAGGACGATTGTGAAATTCGTTTTAGACCGTCCTACTTCCCGTTTACAGAGCCCTCTGCTGAGGTGGATATCAGAATCAACAAAGGCCCGTGGTTGGAAGTACTTGGCTCCGGCATTGTTCACCCCTCTGTATTCCAGTCTGTGGGTATCGATACTGAGCAATTCACGGGTTATGCCTTCGGAATGGGGGTAGAGCGTCTGGCTATGCTTCGATATGGCGTGAATGATTTACGCTTATTCTTTGAAAATGATCTTCGATTTCTTTCTCAATTCCACTAAGCGAGCTATCCAATGAAATTTAGTGAAAGATGGTTGCGTGAATGGGTTAATCCTGCAGTTGATACTGAAACGCTGGGAGAGCAACTCACGTTTTTAGGCCTGGAAGTTGATGAAATAGTGTCAGCTGCACCAGGTTTTAAGAGCGTCATTGTTGCCCGAATCGAAAGCATCGAACAACATCCTGATGCAGACCGCCTGAGAGTTTGCCAGGTAGATTTTGGTAATAGCGAGTTGGTGCAAGTGGTATGCGGTGCGCCGAATGCGCGGCAAGGATTAGTGACAGCATTGGCACAGGTTGGTGGTCAACTGCCCAGCGGCATGAAATTGAAGAAAGCTAAGCTGCGAGGTCAAACCTCGATGGGCATGCTTTGCTCTGCGTCCGAATTGGGTCTGTCAGACGAATCAGCCGGTATCATGGAGCTGCCCGACAATGCGCCTATCGGAACAGATCTCTCTGTCTATCTTGAACTCGACGACTCCATTATTGATATCGACCTGACGCCAGATCGAGGTGATTGTTTAAGTATTCGCGGTATCGCCAGAGATCTCTGCGCCAAGAACGATTTACCGCTTCAACTGCGAGAAATAAATGAATCCAGCGTTCAGCTCGATGCTGAATACCCGGTAGTTGTTGACGACGGGAACGCCTGTGTACGGTACGCGGGAAGAATGGTCGCGGACGTTGCGATGGATGGAAAAAGTCCGAACTGGATGGCGGAGAGACTGCGCCGTGCGGGAGTTCGATCTATCAACCCGGCCGTGGATATCACTAACTACGTGATGCTTGAGTTAGGGCAACCCATGCATGCCTTCGATGCAGACAAGTTGCAAGGGCCCATACAGGTTCGCTTGGCAAAGACGGGTGAGCGCGTGCTTCTACTAGATGGTCGTGACGTTGCACTGGATGATGAAACTACCATTATTGCGGATGATTCTGGTCCCATCGGAATTGCTGGCATTATGGGTGGTGAATCAACGGCGGTTGATGAAAATACAACGACGATATTTTTTGAAAGTGCGTTGTTTTTGCCTGAATTAATAGCCGGAAAACCACGACGGTATTCAGCACATTCTGAGTCTGCCCATCGATTCGAAAGAGGAGTTGACCCAGCCGGGCAACGGGAAGCGCTGGAGTATGCGACCGGCTTGCTTAAGACCATTGCCGGCGGCAAAGCCGGCCCTGTGGTTGATTGGCAAAACCCTGAACGCATGCCTGTTCGCCCGACAATTGATGTGCGTAGCAGCCGGTTGCAAAGAATTCTGGGTATAACACCGGATACTCAAACTGTTGAAACCATATTCAAACGGCTGGGTATTAATTGCGAAGTGACGGAATCTGGCTGGACTGTTGATGCTCCGAGTTATCGTTACGACCTTGCGATTGAAGAAGACTATCTGGAAGAAGTTGCCCGCGTTTTGGGGTACGAATCGTTGCCAAGAACCTATCCTGCTCATCGACCTACATTTCGAGCCGTGCCGGAAACACGAGTTTCTCCACTCGCTATAAAGCAACGATTGGTTGCGCAAGGGTATCAGGAGGTTGTGACGTACAGTTTTGTCGAAGCGAAACAACAACAAAGTCTCAGGCCGGATCTCAATGCTTTGCCGTTGGCCAATCCCATTTCCTCAGAATTGGGTGTCATGCGGACCACGTTGGTAGGCGGGTTAATCACAACGCTACAAAAGAATTTGGCTCGGCAGAGCACCTCCGTTGCTGCGTTCGAGACAGGGTTGCGTTTTCTTGCAAACCCTGGCAGCGCACCTCTGGCAGAGCTCGACGACTTCATTGCCCCATCGCACGGAGACGACTTGCAAAGCGACACCGGTGTGCATCAACAGAATATGTTGGCAGGATTGGTTGCGGGTCGCCGTCAATCAGAGAATTGGAACAGCGACGCACTCTCAGCTGACTTTTATTCGGTAAAGGCGGATTTGGAAAGTCTGTTTCATCAGGCTAATGGGTTACAGGTGATTTTCGAGCCAACTGACCTCGACTTGCTGCATCCTGGCCAAAGAGCGGGGATTCGCGTTGGCGGTGAGCTGGTCGGATTCGTCGGTGCGTTGAATCCTGCGTTGCAGCGTTCATTGGATCTAAGCGTGGCGCCTATCGTGTTTGAGCTCTCCCTTGAAGCTTTGTCGGTCTCACGGGTTCCAAAAGCGGCCGGGATGTCGAAATTTCCTCAGGTGCGACGAGACATAGCATTATTGCTGGATGAAAACGTCTCTTATCAAGCAATTGTTGATGTTGTTCGGGAAAATGCCCCCGAGATTCTGCGTGAAGTGAAGGTTTTCGATGTTTATCAGGGCGATAAATTGCCTGAAGGCAAGAAAAGCATGGCTTTAGGCTTGATTCTGCAGGACTTTTCGCGCACCCTAGAAGACACGGATGTGGAGAAAGTTGTCGCCAAAATAGTCGCTGCATTGGATGCCGCGCTTGGAGCAGTACTAAGGGTGTGAAATGGCACTAACAAAGGCAGCTATGGCTGAGATGTTATTTGATGAACTTGGTCTCAATAAACGAGAGGCCAAAGAGTTCGTCGAGCATTTCTTTGAAGAAATTAGAATCGCGCTGGAAAGCGGCTACGATGTCAAACTATCCGGTTTTGGCAATTTCGTATTACGCAACAAGAACCAGCGGCCCGGACGTAACCCCAAGACCGGTGAAGAAATTCCCATTTCAGCAAGACGAGTGGTGACATTTCGGCCCGGACAAAAACTTAAGGCGCGTGTAGAAGCTTATGCTGGAAATCAGCAACAATAACGAACTTCCTACGATACCGAACAAGCGTTACTTCACCATTGGTGAAGTCAGCGATTTGTGTTTGGTTAAGCCTCATGTACTGCGTTACTGGGAGCAGGAATTTCCTGATCTTGAACCAGTAAAGCGTCGAGGAAACCGTCGATATTATCAACGGCACGATGTCATGTTGATACGTCAAATCCGCAGTCTGTTGTACCAGGAAGGGTATACGATAGGCGGTGCACGCCTGCATTTAGCGGGTGATGCGGTTAAAGACGACAATGCGCAGTCTCAGCAGATGATTAGGCAATTACGCTCGGAACTAGAAGACCTACTCAAAATATTACGTACCGCTTAACGCGTTCTAGCGCACGTTGGCGACGTTCTATTCCGAAGCGACGGTATTCTGACCGTAACCCTGTTTTTTTATACAAATAACCACAAATAACGTTCTGGTTACGTTAAGCTCTTGGCCTCTGGCGGGGCGTGGCGCAGCCTGGTAGCGCACCACAATGGGGTTGTGGGGGTCGGAGGTTCGAATCCTCTCGCCCCGACCAGTCTTCAGGAGTAGTAGAGTCAGCCGACAGATGTATTTAGTTTGGTGATAACGGAGCCCAACATGCACGCAGATCAGCTGCGCATGGCTGTCACAAAAGTTGTAGCGTTACTGCAAGAGGCACAAATTGCTTCAGTTGTAGACCAGTATCGTGCTGCAAAAGGTGAGCAGCGAACAGTCTCCAGCGAGAGACTGCGGCAGTCGGCTGCTTTTCTTATGGAACGCTTCGACGGCATGAGTCCGGCCGAGCGCCAAGTCACCAAAATTCTGCACTTGGAATCTTTAGGATCTCCCAACTACTGGCTCGAGTTGTTCAGCAGCGTATCTGAAGTGAAGAAACACCAAGGTGAGATAGTACGTCTCGCTAGTCGGATCATGTTTGCCAGAAGTCATCTGCCCGGACTTATCAGCTTGGTTAGCGTGGTTAAGCCTGAAGCTGTGCCAGCCGCTGCGGCTCCATCGGCCCAGCAAACTCAGGTATTGCCCCAATTGGAGCAGGGCGAGGCACATTTGTACATTCGTCTGACAGATGCCGGAGAGCGCGCATCAGACCCTGATAGGGTAGCGCGCTCTATTGATGGTATCGATATGCTTTATTCGGCATGTGCAAGTGTTGCTCGTAAGCCGGCAATCGACCTTCGCTTAGATACTGTGCTCTCAAAGCGCAATCGCGACCGGGATTTGGTGTTTACGGGGGAGCGTGACAGCATCGCAGCGGTATATGCTGTTATCGATTCAATTCCAGCTGTCTTGGCTGAGCTTGATCCAGAGCAAGAAATCGATTTGGATGCGGTTGTACGTTCTTTGCCGATTTTCGGAGATCTCCACACGTTAGCTTTGTTAGGTACTTTCTCGAAACAAGATTTAAAAGATATCAGTGACACGATGCACCAGGGGGCTCTTCTAACTCTGGAGAGCGGCGTCATTCCTGTAGACCCTGAAGATGCAGTGGGTGGCAAAACTAAGCCAGAGGCTTCTCCTGCACCGCCTGCAAACAATCAAGCGAGTGTGCGAACTGCCCCGGTTTCACGGCAACCCTTAGTTGAGAAGGACGAGCACTACGAACGTTACTTAAAAGAACGCGAAGCTATGTTGCGTTCGCAAGCCGCCGCATCCGCTTCCGCACCACATTCGGTTGCTCCTTATCATGGAAACCAAAATCAAGTGGCTATTGATCAAAGTAGGCGTGATGCAGTAGACGACTTGTTGAAATCATTGGGCCAGAGTCGAGGCCAATAGAGTCGACACGGCCGCGCGGGCTCCTCGCCGCTCAAGTTCCTAGAAGGGGATCTTTGTAACTCGGCGTTTAATGAATCGTAAAGAGCCCTATTGAGTGCTTTCGACTACGCAGTAGTTACACTCAATTGAATCAAACTTAATTCGTTGACTATTCTACGCTGGCATTGCCAATGTATTAGGCACGGCTATTTAACTTACCGTGTTTGCCCACTTCGCTTTTGATCATTGACACGCAATGCTCGTCATTAAGGAGCTGCGAAACCGACAGGCCGACTGTGAGGATATAGACGAACTAAACGTTTAGCGACGTCTGAAAACAAAAAAGGGTTAGATCGTTGATCTAACCCTTAGCATGTTTGGCTCCCTGGGACGGGCTCGAACCGCCGACCCAATGATTAACAGTCATTTGCTCTACCAACTGAGCTACCAGGGAATCGGGACGAATGGTAATGGTCTAAAACGTTTACGTCAATCGCTAAGCTTGCAAAAATCGCGTCTATTTTCATCTTGGATGTACAATTAAGCATTAGACGAGCGTACTGGAGAGTTATGTCCACGGTATTTCAACTGAAAACGGCTTATAAACCCTCAGGACATCAACCGGAAGCCATAAAAAGCCTCGCATCGGGCATTGATGACGGTTTGGCCTACCAGACGTTACTAGGTGTCACAGGCTCTGGTAAAACCTTCACTATCGCGAATATATTGCAGAAGCAACAGCGTCCCGCCATCGTATTGGCTCCGAACAAAACACTTGCGGCCCAACTCTATGGGGAATTCAAAGAGTTCTTCCCGAATAATGCGGTGGAGTATTTTGTCTCTTACTACGACTACTACCAGCCCGAAGCGTACGTGCCTAGTAGCGATCTTTTTATAGAAAAAGATTCATCGGTCAACGAGCACATCGAACAAATGAGGTTGTCTGCCACCAAAGCCTTATTTGAACGTCGAGATACGATTATCGTCGCAACGGTTTCGTCCATTTACGGCCTGGGTGATCCTCAGCAATACCATCAAATGGTTTTGCACTTGAAACGCGGGGAGAGTGTGAATCAGCGAGATGTGTTGAGGCGTTTAGCCGAACTGCAATACAGTCGTAATGATATGGAACTCAAGCGAGGTACCTATCGAGTCCGTGGAGAAATCATTGATGTTTATCCGGCTGATTCTGAGCGAGAGGCAATTCGTATCGAGCTATTCGATGATGATATTGAATCTTTGAGTTTTTTCGATCCCCTGACAGGGGAGGTGATGCGAAAAGTCCCACGGCTGACCATTTACCCGAAAACGCACTACGTGACGCCTAGGCAGCGTTTGCTCGATGCTACCGACCTTATTAAGGATGAATTGCGTGAGCGTCTTGAAGCGCTCACCGCAGCCGGTAAATTAGTCGAGGCACAACGACTGCAGCAGCGCACGCAATTCGATTTGGAAATGATTCACGAGCTGGGTTACTGCTCAGGTATCGAAAACTATTCCCGATACCTCTCGGGACGTGCACCGGGTGAGCCGCCGCCGTGCTTGTTTGACTATTTGCCCGACGACAGCCTGCTTTTTATCGATGAAAGTCACGTGACGGTTCCGCAACTGGGCGCCATGTACAAGGGCGACCGATCACGTAAGGAAAATCTGGTGAATTACGGTTTTCGTTTACTTTCTGCGTTAGATAATCGACCGTTGAAGTTTGAGGAATTTGAAAAACTAGCACCTCAGACCATTTTTGTTTCGGCAACTCCAGGCAACTACGAACAGGCTCATGCCGATCAGGTCGTTGAGCAAGTGGTCAGACCCACGGGTCTGATTGACCCTGAAGTTGAGGTTCGACCGGCCCGATCCCAAGTAGACGATGTACTATCAGAAATTACAGACCGGGTTTCGCGCAACGAGCGGGTGCTGATTACAACGCTTACTAAGCGGATGTCGGAGGATCTGACTGATTACCTGTCGGATCACGATGTGAAGGTCCGGTACCTTCATTCGGATGTGGACACGGTTGAGAGAAGTGAAATTATCCGCGATTTGCGGCTAGGCGTTTTTGATGTCGTTGTGGGTATCAATTTGCTGCGCGAGGGCCTCGATATGCCGGAAGTGTCTCTTGTAGCTATACTTGACGCGGATAAAGAGGGTTTCCTAAGGTCGGATCGCTCACTAATTCAAACTATAGGCCGCGCAGCTCGTAATCTGCACGGCAAGGCCATACTATATGCGGATGTGATGACCGGTTCCATGCAACGTGCGATGGATGAAACCGCTCGCCGGCGCGATGTTCAGCTGCAATATAATGAGGAACATGGCATAACCCCCCGGGGTATTGAGAAGGCTGTCAACGATGTCATGGAAGCGGGTGGCAGCAGCAGTGATAAACGCCGCGGTCGTCGTGGAGCTAAAACCGAGAAGAAGCCGGTTGTTGCGGCGATGTCCGCTACAGAGGCTGCCAAAAGAATGAAGCAGTTAGAGAAGGAAATGTACGAGTGCGCGCGAAATTTGGAATTCGAACGTGCTGCACAGTTGCGTGATGAATTAGAAGACTTGCGTGCCGCTGTATTTAAAGAGGGGGGTGAATTACCCGTGAATTCATCGACCCAAAAGAGATCTAAAACCGTTGCGTAGGCAGGCTCTTTTAACGCAATGGCATCTTGAATACCGCGTTTGATACAGATCAGACGTTAAGAATTTTTACTCGATGCTTGCATCGTCAAATATTGTGAGGAGTTCGTAAATGTTAGAAGCCTATCGACAACAGGTCGCAGAGCGTGAGGCGGAAGGTATCGTCCCCAAACCCTTGGATGCTGAGCAAACCGCAGCCTTAGTAGAATTGTTGAAGGCTCCACCCGCGGGTGAAGAAGAATTTTTGGTGGAACTGCTGTCTGAGCGTGTGCCTGCAGGAGTCGACGAAGCTGCCTATGTCAAAGCCGGTTTTTTAGCAGCTGTCGCGTCAGGGGAAGCCAGCTCCCCACTAATTAGTCGTACTCGTGCCGTAGAATTACTGGGAACCATGTTGGGTGGCTACAACATTCAGCCTATGATTGCGGCGCTTGACGATAGCGAGCTAGCTGATGCAGCCGTTAAAGCGTTATCACATACCTTACTAATGTTCGATGCTTTCCACGATGTCGAGGAAAAAGCCAAAGCGGGTAATGAGCCAGCTGCTCGTGTTATGCAATCCTGGGCTGACGCTGAATGGTTTCTGTCAAAGGACGATGTTCCTGAAAAAGTAACGGTCACTGTTTTTAAGGTTCCTGGTGAAACCAATACCGACGATTTATCTCCAGCCGTTGATGCCTGGAGTCGTCCGGATATTCCGCTTCATGCCCAGGCAATGCTCAAATTTGAACGTGAAGGTTTTACGGACAAGCCTTTGGAAACTATCGAAGAGCTTAAGCAGAAGGGCCATCCTATTGCGTATGTCGGCGACGTTGTCGGTACGGGCTCATCACGTAAGTCGGCCACTAACTCAGTGTTATGGCACATGGGTGATGACATTCCTCATATTCCTAACCGCCGTGACGGTGGCTTTGTTCTGGGAAGCAAGATTGCGCCGATTTTCTATAACACGCTTGAAGATGCGGGAGCCTTGCCCATCGAGTGTGATGTCAATGAAATGAATATGGGGGATGTCATCGACATTTATCCTACCGAGATGAAAGTGACACGACACGGTTCCGATGAGCAGCTGAGCACATTCGAATATGGTAACGACGTGTTGTTAGACGAGGTCCGTGCAGGTGGGCGAATTCCATTAATCATCGGCCGCGGATTAACGGATCGTGCACGCGAATCGTTAGGCTTAGAATTCAGTACTGTTTTCCGTCGTCCGGGTGCCAGTGATACCAGCACGAAAGGCTACACACTAGCGCAGAAAATTGTCGGTAAAGCCTGCGGTACTGAGGGTGTGCGTCCGGGTCAGTACTGTGAGCCCAAAATGACAACTGTGGGTTCGCAAGATACGACTGGCCCAATGACACGCGATGAGCTGAAAGACCTCGCCTGTCTTGGCTTTTCCGCAGATCTGGTTATGCAGTCTTTCTGTCATACCGCGGCTTATCCGAAACCCGTAGACGTGGATACTCACCATTCACTTCCAGACTTTATGTCTACCCGTGGCGGTGTTTCACTTCGGCCCGGTGATGGCATTATCCATTCTTGGTTAAACCGAATGTTGTTACCGGATACCGTTGGAACAGGTGGTGATTCGCATACACGTTTCCCAATGGGTATCTCGTTTCCAGCAGGGTCAGGATTAGTAGCATTTGCATCCGCTGTAGGTGTTATGCCACTGAACATGCCCGAGTCGGTGCTGGTTCGCTTTAAAGGTGAAATGCAACCTGGCATCACGTTGCGTGACCTGGTTAATGCCATCCCTTATGCGGCGCTTAAGCGAGGTTTACTCACGGTCGAGAAGAAGGGCAAAAAGAATGTCTTCTCAGGGGCCTGTGTAGAAATCGAAGGATTGAAAGATCTTAAGCTTGAGCAGGCGTTTGAGCTGGCCGATGCGACCGCTGAACGTTCAGCGGGTGGTTGTACGATCAAGCTGGATATCGAACCGCTGAAAGAGTACATCACCTCGAATGTCACAATGCTGCGTTGGATGATTGACGAAGGCTATGATGACGCTCGAACGCTGGAGCGTCGTGCAAGGAAGATGGAAGAGTGGTTGGAAAATCCAAGCCTGCTTGAAGCAGATGCTGATGCTGAGTACGCTGAAATCATTGAAATCGATCTTAATGAGATCAAAGAGCCATTGCTTGCCTGTCCGAACGATCCTGATGATGTTAAGCCGCTATCTGAAGTTCAAGGTGTCGCTATTGATGAAGTGTTCATCGGTTCGTGCATGACGAACATTGGTCATTATCGTGCGGCTGGTAAGCTGATCGAGAAGTCCGGTGAGTACGTCGATACCGTTCTCTGGATTGCTCCTCCAACTCGTATGGATGAACATCAGCTTAAAGAAGAGGGCTACTACAATATTTTCGGTGCAGCTGGAGCGCGACTTGAAATTCCCGGTTGTTCGTTGTGTATGGGTAATCAGGCGAGAGTTAAGCCAGGTGCAACGGTCGTCTCAACCTCAACTCGAAACTTCCCTAACCGACTGGGTAAAGGTGCGTTTGTATATTTGAGTTCTGCTGAATTAGCAGCTGTTGCGGCGCTGCTAGGTCGGCTGCCAACTGTTGAAGAGTATATGGAGTACGTGAAAGACCTCGATGCAATGAGTGATGAGGTTTATCGTTACTTGAATTTCAACGAAATTGCAGAGTTTCAGCAATCGGCAGATGAAGCGAAAGTGAAGTTCAAAGACATTCCTGTGTCCATTCAGATCGCTAGCTAGCGATTACTCTGAGGGCCGGAGCGATAATCTCGCTTCGGCCTCACGGCCCTTTTTTAAGTAGCGCTGTCTGTAAGCTCCTACCATTCAAGAAGACAAATATATCTCTGTCTGTCTCAGATATTGCTTCCTGTTTAATATGAGCTTTGGCCGACTACCACCGCATTGGCGCCACAGCACAACCGAGCGCAGTCCACCTAGCAATGAGGCTCTGATGGTAGAGGCGATATCCTTGTCATTGAGATAATTGGGATCACCGCTGACCATTATTCGCGGGCTAAGTTGGCTTATGCTACTTCGGTATAGATTGGCAAAATTGCTGATCATGGCTGGGTCATCAACTTTTGTATCCATCGCCTGTGCGCGACTTATACCTATCCTGAGTTGTTCCACAGTGCCTTCATCGTTAAGCACGTTGGTCCCCAGTTGAATCAGGGCTAAAGCGTAGCGGTAAACATCCAGATCTTTTGATTGATTGTTACCTTGAAGCTGGCTTTTTAGGATAGACATGCCTTTGCCTAAGTTATGCGCACTGCCGCCATAGGCATCGATTACTCGCTCTGTGTTTAGCGTCAGGATTGAGCGAAGGGTACTCTCTAGCGCATTTTTGTCGCACGTGCCGGTAGTCGCTAGGGACTTACACAAATGCACAGACTGGAGTATCCCAGCTAAGGCGAGTGTTTGATTTTCAACATTGGATATAGAGCTCATACACAGAGTATAGATTGTACAGTCGGTCGATTACGGTAAATCACTAATAATGGCTCCACCGAGGCATTTGTCCTCTGAGTAGAAAACGATGGATTGCCCCGGCGTTGCTGCACGAACCGGTTCGTCAAATTTAACTGACAGCCTGTCAGAGTCGAGGGTTGTCACCTTGACCTGTTGATCAGTTTGGCGATAGCGGACTTTTGCGGTGCAAGAAAATTCTGAAGCCATCGCATTGCCATTTACCCAATGTACATCATGAGCAGTTAAGTGTGAGCGAAACAGTGTTGGGTGGTCGTGACCTTGGCCGATAATTAGCCGATTTTCTTTTAAGTCTTTAGCTAAAACATACCACGGAGACTCGCTAGCATTGTTTTGTCCGCCGATACCAAGGCCTTGGCGCTGGCCCAGCGTATAGAACATCAAGCCATTGTGCTTGCCCAAAAAATCACCCGAATCGTTCACGATGTCACCGGGCTGAGCTGGCAAATACTCAGACAAAAATGCTGTGAACTTGCGCTCACCGATAAAACAAATCCCAGTGCTGTCTTTCTTGCTGTGCACATGAAAGCCTGCGTCTTGGGCCAGTTGGCGTACCACGGGTTTCTCCAAGTGGCCGATCGGAAAAAGGCTGGGCCTGAGTTGTTGCTGGTTTAGTGTGTAGAGAAAGTAGCTTTGATCTTTGTTGGTATCCAACCCGCGTAGCAAGGAAATTTCATTGTCATCCCCTCCAGATCGAACGTAGTGACCTGTTGCAATAGCATCAGCGCCTTGTTTTCTGGCGTGATCTAAAAATGCTTTAAATTTAATCTCTTTGTTACAGAGTATGTCGGGGTTAGGTGTTCGACCGGCGCTATATTCACTTAAAAAATGTTCAAAAACTCTTTCCCAGTATTCTTCTGCAAAATTGACAGTTGTGAGTTCTATTCCTAGTTTTGCTGCAACAGATGCGGCATCCCGATAATCTTGTCTGGCTGTGCAGTGCTCGTCATCATCTTCCCAGTTCTGCATAAAGATGCCGGAGACCTTATAGCCTTTTTGTTGTAACAACAAAGCGGCAACCGATGAATCTACTCCGCCGGACATGCCGACAATGACATGCATGGATTTCACATCGGTGCGCAGAGGTGCTGCCATGGTGTGAGATGAGCTTTGCATCGTTTTAAAGGTTGGTAATTAGCGCGTCGCCGCGAGTATTGGCTTTGCGTTTCAGCGGTGGAGGAGTGGTTTGTCGAGCAAAAAAATCACCGTCCATCATTTCAAGGAATTGCTTTGCTTGAGCTGAAAGAAATTTTCCGCGGCGGACCACAACGCCATAGGATCGATTGGGGAAATAAGCGTTCATCGGTTTCACTGTGAGGTTTTCAAAACCTCTCAAGCAAATACTAGTTACGATGCTGATTCCGGTGCCTATTTCGACGTAGCGCTTTATAACTTCCCAACCACCAGCTTCCAATACAACGTTGTACGGTACGCCGTGTTGCTGGAATACAAGATCAACAACGCTCCAGGTGCTCAAATGTCTGGGTGGGAGAATAAGGCCGTATGGGCTTATGTCCTCAAGCGTTATATTTTCCTTGTCTTCAAGCGGATGCCCCTTGCACATGATCAGCGCGGGTTTATAGTCATAGATAGGGTGATAAACCATATCGTCCGGAATGTCGATCATCGAACCCACCGCAAAATCAACTTCATCTGCGCGGAGTAGGGCAAGGCCATCGTGGCCTGTCACGTTGTGCAGACGAACATCTATCTGGGAAAATTGATCAGAAAAGGATTTGATGATATCCGGCAAGATGTACAACAAGGTTGCCTCACCTGACGCTATGTCCAATGGCCCAGCGTGAACCTCACCAAGCCGAGCCGCGAAGCCATCTGCTAATCGGGAGAATCCATCGACCAGGGGCTGGGCCATATCCAACAGGATGTCGCCGGCCGGGGTCAGTCTGATTTTTGGCCCGCAACGTTCGAATAACAGCGTGCCCAAGTCTTTTTCCAATGCCTGTATCTGCAATGAAACGGTGGGTTGGCTTAACTTCAGTCGCTGAGCGGCTTTGGAAATGCTCCCTGTTTGGGCGGCATGACAGAAGGCTCTTAGCTGGCGATGTTGATTTAAATTAGGTGCATCGATTTGGGTCATCGCTGTAAAGTATTACCTTTATCAATGATAATGATTTGCACTATTGTAATACACCCAGGCCTCAGGTAGAAGAGATGAAAGTCAAATTCGCTCTTAAACAGGGCAAGCACCTGCTGTATTGAGCGTACCCTCGGTGTTTCGCCGCTTTGACTGACTGTAATATGGATGTAGAATTACGCTCCTCCCTCCGCTGGTATTGAAGACATGCTTGGTCTGTTGCGCGATTGGTTGCTAGATCCAGCAGCTTTGCTTTTCCTGGCCTCGATTGTTGTCGGGCTTGTCCTCGTAAAGTCATCCAGAAATTCACTGCGTAAGCGAGCAAGGCTTAAACGCTCTGGGCGAAAACGCCCGTTGCTGGGCCGCACAGATATTGTCTCTTTTCGCGCGCTTGTGATCCTTGGGGTTTGGTTTGTCATGTACGCAATCGCATCGGCACCGATTCTCGTCAATCCGCAAGTCAATTTTCTTGAAAAGCAGCATGATCGCGAGGAGCCTTGCGCCGCATCTAGCCATATCGTTTTACTGAGTGGGGGGGTAAGCTCCAGAGCGCGTTCAGCGGATCAATTTGACCGGATGTCCAACGCAACTTTTGTCCGGGCAACGGAGGCCTATAAAATAATCAGCGAAGAGCCCGATGCTAAGTTGATTATTTCGGGAGGGAAGTTGTACGAAGTCGCCGAAGCACAAGTTATCGGAAACTATTTAGAGTCACTGGGTGTGCCTGAAGAGAGGATTATCTTGGAGGAGGAATCTAGAAATACCTATGAAAACGCTCTTAATGTGGCTGCGATTCTGGCCAATGAAGATGTCCAGGGACCGGTTAGGTTGGTAAGTTCTGCCATGCATATGCACAGGGCAATGGGGAGCTTTAAGCTTGCCTTAAGCGACACCGATATCAGTGTATGCCCGGTCAGTGTGGATTTTCTAGGTTTACCGAATATCCAATTTTACGGGTGGGTGCCACAGGTGACAGCGTTAAAAAAATTCGACCACTTGATACACGAAGTGGTCGCCTTGCTTGTCTATAAACTCAAAGGTTGGATCTAAACCTTGTAATAATCCAGATACCAGTCGACGAATTTTCCGATGCCTTCTTCGACTGTCGTATCAGGCTTGTAGTCGACGTCACGTACAAGATCTGAAACGTCTGCATAAGTATCTGGGACATCACCGGCTTGCAGAGGCATGAGGTTTTTCTCAGCCGTACGGTTTAGGCAAGATTCTAGAGTGCTGATGTAGTGCTCCAGATCGATTGGCTGATTGTTCCCAATGTTATAGATTCGATAGGGCGCAGAACTTGTGGCCGGATCGGGGGAGTCACTGTTCCACTCAGAGTTGGGTTTTGCTGGGTTGTCTAGCGTGCGCATTACGCCTTCGACGATATCATCTACAAACGTGAAATCGCGTTTGTGCTTGCCGTAGTTAAAAACATCGATAGGCTTGCCGGCTAGAATGTTCTTCGTGAAAAGAAACAAGGCCATATCCGGGCGTCCCCAGGGGCCGTAAACCGTAAAAAAGCGGAGTCCTGTCGTTGGCAAATTAAACAAATGGCTGTAGGTATGAGCCATCAGTTCATTCGCCTTTTTGGTGGCAGCGTATAGGCTAACCGGGTGGTCAACGGACTCATGTACACTGAAAGGCATGTTGGTGTGGTTACCGTAAACAGAGCTTGTTGACGCATAAACCAAGTGTTCAACACCCGTGTGGCGACAGTTTTCTAAAATGTTGGTAAATCCAATAACGTTCGCGTCGATGTATGCGTGCGGATTCTCTAGTGAATAACGGACACCGGCCTGCGCCGCTAAATTAACAACTCGTTGAGGTTGATGCTTTTTAAAGGTCGCTTCGATTAAGTCGCGATCTTCCAGGTTGCCGCGAACCTCAGTGAATCCCGCATGAGCCTTAACCCTCTCAAGACGGGCTTCTTTTAAGCTGACATCGTAGTAATCGTTAACGTTGTCTATTCCGATTACTTCATCGCCACGAGCCAGTAGCTTGAGAGCGAGTGTCGAACCTATGAATCCGGCTGTGCCGGTAATTAGAATTTTCATGAAATTTGTGTATTAGGCAACTAGAGTCGTGCGTCAACTGAGTCTTTTGGCAGGATACTTTTTATATCGTAAAGCACATTTTCGGTTTTGCCGAGCTGGCGAATCGCGTCAACGCCCATGGAAACAAATTCCTCATGGGCCACAGCGAGGATTATAGCGTCATAGTAATTTTTTTCCGGTGCGCTTATTGTGCTTATGCCGTACTCTCTCTGGGCTTCGTCGGTATCAATCCAGGGGTCATAGATATCGACATTCGCATGGTAGTTTTGAAGCTCCGAAACGATGTCAACGACTCGAGTGTTTCTAAGGTCAGGGCAGTTCTCTTTGAATGCCAATCCCAGTATAAGAATATTTGCACCCACCACATGGACCCGGCGTTTAGTCAACATTTTTACCACTTGTTCTGCGACAAACGGGCCCATTCCGTCGTTGATTTGTCTTCCCGATAATATAACCTGCGGGTAGTAACCGATTTCCTGTGCCTTATGAGTCAAGTAGTAAGGGTCCACGCTGATGCAATGTCCGCCAACAAGTCCAGGTCGGAAATTTAGAAAATTCCACTTTGTACCGGCAGCTTCCAACACTTCAAGTGTGTCAATATCCAGCTTGTCAAATATCAATGCAAGTTCATTGATCAAGGCAATGTTTAAATCTCGTTGAGTGTTCTCGATAACTTTCGCGGCCTCGGCCACTTTTATAGAACTCGCTAAATGTGTCCCCGCCGTTATTATGCGCTTGTAGAGCTCGTCAATAGCTTGGGCTACTTCGGGAGTAGAGCCGGATGTGACCTTCATGATGGTACTTACCCGGTGCTCTTTGTCTCCGGGATTAATACGTTCAGGACTGTAGCCTGCAAAAAAGTCCTGATTAAATACCATTCCGGATTCGCGCTCCAAAATGGGAATGCACACTTCTTCAGTAGCACCCGGGTATACCGTTGATTCATAAACAACCACAGAGTTCGCTTTCATCACCTTGCCGATTGTTTCGCTGGCTTTTATTAGAGGTGTCAAATCTGGCTGTTTATGACGATTGATTGGTGTGGGTACAGTCACGATAAATACTTTGCAATCGGCGAGATCTTCCGGGTTGCATGTATAGCTGAGCTGGTTTGATTCAGCCATTTCTTCCTTAGACACTTCCAAGGTTCTATCAAAGCCTGCTTGCAACTCAGATATTCTTTCGGCGTGAATGTCGAAGCCGATGGTCGGGCTAGCTTTGCCAAATTCTGCGGCCAGTGGCAGGCCTACGTAACCTAAGCCTATTACAGCGATTTTGTCGCTAGCAGCGATAGTGAACATTGAGTCGTGAGATTCCATTTTCGTAGTTGGTGAAATCATCGCTAATCAGCGATGTAATCGACGGTCGCAGATTACAAACAACAGGTTTTGCTAACGTGTAGACAATTGTTTGGCGTTGTTCGGTGTACTGTTCACATCGTGAAGACTAAGGATTTGTGTTGCTAAGTTTATGCCAGATATCGGCTATTAGCTTGAAAATGTGTGGGGTAGTTACCAGAAAGGGCGAGCTAGATCTCACCTCAGCGTACATTACATGACAGACGTTTCGGGCACTAAATGGCCCGAAATTAGTCAACTTAACGAATAAATGCGCCTTTGGTCTGACCCCGGCGGATTTCTGCTGGAGTGGGAGTGAACTCGCTCTCGGGTGCTTCTCGTAACACTTGTTGACCTTTCTGTAAATTTTGCAGGTTCGCTTTTCGGTCGAGAATAAAGAACAACACGATGGTGGAAAAAATGACAAAGCAGGCGGTTAATATCCAGATGATTTTTCGTGCTGGATTAGGTTTTATGATTCTCTCGTCGATTTTGTCATCATCGCGGGAGAGTTTGTCCAAGTTTAGATTTGCTGGATCAACCTTTCCACGTGCTCCGGCATTGTTTGCTGACCCGTTCAGTTCCGCATCGGGCCTCGGGACTTCCGGTACGATATCTTGAAACGGCAAACTACCATACTGCTTGTAGAATGCCTTAAGGTGGTTATATGACTTGTTAAGCGCAATAAACTGTTTTTGTGCATGTATTCGTTCTCGCGGCTTATCAGAGTATTTATCAGGATGCCATATATGCACGAGCTTACGATAATGAAGTCGCGCGGTTTTCCAATCGGCTGTGTTTTCCAGGCGCAGATTGGCGTAATCTGCGTTGAAGTCGTTAGGGCCGTCGGTGTGTTCGTTCATCGTGGTCAGCTTACCGTCCGTTAACACTACAAATCGATAGATCTAGGGATAATTAGCTCGATGATACTAAGCTAACCAGCCATCTCAATAGACATACCCTGCATTATCTACAGTTTTTAACGGCAGGGCTGAGCATTAAAATTGCATTTGTTTAACATGCTAGCGTTATATCAAGTGTTGCCGCAATTAGCCGCTAGCAGTATTCAGATAAAATTTCAGATTTGCTACGCGTCAGCATTTGTGACGGATTTCAAATTTTGAGTCAGTTCGGGTGTCTTGGAGGCCAACAGTTTAATGAACGCTCTGCGTATTTTCATATTACTAGCTGTATGCACGCTGACCGCATGTGTGGGAACTCGTGGGCCTGTAAGCGAAGGCCAGCGACCGCCGGAGATCTCGCGCAGCCAAACACCCCAGTTCCGCCTGGGTACCGGCGATGTAATCAGCGTTAGTGTGTGGAAAAACCCGGATTTGTCCGCACGAGTGCCGGTTCGTCCTGATGGATATGTGTCCTTGCCACTGGTCGGAGAGGTTATCGCCGGCGGTAGAACCCCGGTGGAGATTGCAGCGGACATAGAGCGGAAGTTAACTCAGTTTATTCGCACACCAAAGGTTTCGGTCATTGTTGAGGAGATCCCGAGTGCTGAATTTCAAAATCGGGTTCGTGTTGTTGGTGGTGTCGCCGATCCCAAGTCCATCTCTCACCGGGACGGCATGACAATCATAGATCTTGTGTTGGAGGCGGGTGGCGTAAACGAATTTGCCTCACCGAACGCTGCAAAACTCTACAGAACAATAGACGGTGTGGCCCGTGTATTTGATGTTTTTTTAGCGGACATTTTAATCAAGGGACTGCTGGATACAAACTACCCGTTGATGCCAGGTGATGTAATCACTGTTCCAGAACGTCGTTTTTAAAATAAACGCAAGCCAACAGGCGCTGTTTCTGAATCACGCGTACCTAGTTTAATGAAGCCCGAAGTATATGAACAATATAACGCTTGACGAGATGTTGCCACTCCTAAGGAGGGAGGCGCTGGCGCGTAGCGGAACGCTTTTAGCAATCTTTATCGGTATCAATCTTGTATTTATGGCCGTCGGTCTTGTGTGGGAGAAAAAATATACATCCTCAGTACAGTTGTATGTCGATGATAGGAATTTGGTCGACCCTCATTTGGTAGGTCCCCTTTTATCTACCGCTAAAACGGCAGACAGAAATGCGGTCAAGGTGGCAAAACAAGAGCTTTTTTCAGTTGATATTCTTGATACCGTACTCGATGAAGTCGGCTTTGCCGACGAAACTACGACACCGATAGAAAGAGAAGAACTAAGGGACGATCTCATCGACGCGACTAAGGTTTCAAACATAAGCAACCAATTGCTAGAGTTTTCTTTTTGGAACCCAGACCCAACTGTCGCCTTTAAAACGACAAGTCTCTATGCCGAATTATTTCTGAAGAAAACCATGGATTCGACAAACGTCGAAACCACAGAGGCGTTTGAGTTCATCCTAGATCAAGTTGCAACGTACCGTACCCGACTAGAAGATGCAGAGCGCCGCCTCGAAGTTTTTAGAACCCAGAATCCCGGTGTCATCACACTTGAAGGTGGAAACGTCAATGCACGAATTATCGAGCTCCAACGTGACTACGAGCAAACCACGTTACTCTTTGCTCAAGTAGATCAGTCTCGAAGTACTCTAGAGGCCGAGCTCGCTAACGAATCTTCCACGATTGCCCGCGATTTTCAGGTTGGACAAGCTCAAGATCAGATCGCTTCGCTACAGGCGCAAATTGATGTCCTCAAGCTGTCGTATACGGACGATTACCCGGACATCATCCGCCTTAGGCAGCAGATTGAAGATATCAAAATATCAGCAGCAGAAAGACTCCGAGTTGCCAGTGAGCAAGGGCCAGCGACGGCTGCATTTAGTGTGGGTGGGCAGGCGTATTCAGGCGCTGCAAACCTCAGTCCGGTTTATCAACAACTAAGAAGTGATTTGGCCCGAGCATCTGCTGAGGCTGATTCTCTGAAATCCAGACTTCGGCAAATCGAGGTGCTGATCAATAATGAGATTGCGCGTTCTGAAACATCTGCTCAGGCGGAGAGAAAGCTCAATGAACTAACTCGTGACTATGAAATTAATAAAGAAATCTACGAGGGGCTTTTGAAGAAGCAGGAGAGTGCTCGAATCACTATGACACTGGGTAATGAGCAACAAGGTGTCTTGTATCGTATTCAACAGAAAGCTAATTTCCCGGTGCGGCCCTCTGGACTGCGTTTCGTGTATATCGTTTTTCTGGGTTTACTCTTAGCCAGCGCTTTGCCGTTTGTCTACCTTGTTATGTTCCTTAAATTAGATCCCAGAATCCGCACGGGATCAGCGATCACCGATTTATTGGAACTGCCTTTGCTTACGGTTGTTCCTCATATGAGATCTCCAAAAGAAACTGATCCGTTTTTCCGACGTCCGTCAGCTTTGTTAGCTGCCGTTGCGGGGGTCTGCGCGATGTATGTGCTCGTTTTCCTAATCAAGCTGGCGATTGAGCTGGCTACGTCCGGGAGTATTTCATGAGCCGCGACCACCCAAAGGCAGCTAACATTCGTTCTATGCTTAATCAAATGCCGGGCAAGTCTGCTCGGCGTGCGATGAAAGGAGGGAATTCGTTACCGGTGCCGCGTGCTGAAAAACAGCGCTACAGCACTGGGCTTCAGGCTGCAAATGACAATGTTAGTTTGGCCGATAGGGCTCGTGCTGACATCGCTAACATGCAAGATGAGAAGTTGTTTAGCGATAGACAGCTGGATCTGCTGGGAATCATTCACCCGCGTTCTAAAAACACTGCCATGGTTGACTCGATGCGTCAACTCCGGACAAAACTTTACAGCCTTATGCCGGAAGGTAATTTTAGCGTTTTGATTAGCTCAGTGGTTCCGGGAGGTGGCGGCAGTTTTGTCAGTTTAAACCTGGCAGCTACCATTGCATTCGATAAGGCGCGCACTGCCATGTTAGTTGAAGCTAACCTTCATACACCTATTCTTCATAAGCTCATGAAGCTAATCGGTCAGGAACATTCCGCGGGCTTACTGGAATATCTAGAACGCCCCGAGCTTGGCGTTGAGCATATCGTGAATCCCAGTGGTATACCTCGGATGCGTTGCATACCTATTGGAAGTCATCGGGAAATCAGTGCCGAACATTTTACGAGTGCGCGTTACAAGCAATTTATGCTTGATATCAAAGAGAGGTATGACAATCGATTTGTCATTGTGGATGGTCCATCAATGACAACATCTGCAGATGCGCGAATCTTGTCTGAAATTTGTGATTTTACTGTGCTTGTTGTTCCGTACGGCGGCATTACGCCGGGCACTCTCGATTCCATCATCGATGAAATTGATGAGAGGCGCTTGGCAGGTATTGTAATAAATAATGAGCCAGTTTGAGCCCAGCAAATACATATCGCTTTTAAGAGTGCTTGCTCCCATGGCGAAGAAGTTAATTCGAAGAGTTACCAAACTGATGGTAGTGCTCGCGATGGGCGCGTCTTGGGGGTCGGCCGCCGCCTTGGAGTTGGGTATCGAAGGGTTCCTCGGTTATGAATCCCAACAGAATATCAATGACTCCACGATAGACGGCGAGTTGGCAGTGGAACCTAAAGTTCTCAATAGTGTTATCAGCGTTTTTGGCGAACAGCGTGGCAGGATATTACGTGCTGATTTCTCAGGAGAGCTTGAAACTGAGAGTGATCTTGAGGATGAGAATTACAACGTTGCCACAGTCACTCGTTTTGCCGGAGCAGGTGAGTTATCCATTACACCCAGAGCGTTCCGCTGGTACTTCGGTGACGTACTTGCAGCTGTTCGCAATCCTGATGCTTTTCGAATTGCAGACGATATCAATGAAAACTCTATCAACCTGTTTGTAACCGGCCCCACCTTTGAGTCGGTTACTGAAGGTGTTAGTGCAACTGAAGCCCGATTGTTTTATCTACATCAATCTCAGGATGGTGAAGAACCGCAGTCAATTTATAATTTTAGTGTTCGACATCAATGGGATGCCTCGGTAAGCAGTTTCTACGGCGTCAGATTTAACGATATTTATACCGCCGTTGCAGAAGATCCCAATTTTAATCCGGCTCTGGGTGAAGCGCCTGACGGGGACTTTAACAGAATGACGCTGGCTGTTTTTAGCAACCGTACCAGAGGATCTTCTGAGTTTTACGGTGAGCTAGGTGCTACACGATATGACACTGATACCGAATCAATTACCGGTTTAGCTGCAGGCTTGCGGTATACGAGAATACTGGGCCCCAGAACGACGTTTGATACGGGTATCACACATACCTTAAACGATCAGACTCTGAATACTATCGAAGCATTGTTGATCAATGATGGTGATGATGCGGGATTACAGCCGGAGGTGGACGGAATATTTGCGGAAACCCGAATTGATGCGCGCTATCAACTCGAATTGCCGCGATCACGATTTGAATTCATCGTAGGCTTGGCCCAATTGGGCTACAAGGCGCTAACCGGCGATGCCGCTATTTTTCTAGCGGTGGATGGTGAAGACCAGAACCAAGGAACCGTAACCGCCGTGTATTCGAAAGAACTCAGCCCGCGATGGGAGGCCTCTTTATCAGGAGTGTTCGAACGCTCGGAGTATGTTAATCGAGAAGATAGGTCTGATGCGGCTCTGATTACAGGCGTTTTGGGTTACACGCTGACGCGTTCTTTAGATTTAGAAATTTCCTTGGTTTACGATGCCGGAGAAGGCTTAAGAACCCGGTTTAATCGTGTTGTTGATCCTTCAGCGGAAAGCGGATTTAGCATCGTCCGCGATGAGTTCGAAACTGACGAAAGCTTAACACGGGCGTCAATTGGCATTCGTTGGGCCCCTCCGACAAGAGCCTCGCGGGATTTAACCTTGCGGCTTAATTCATTAATGCAGTGATATAGAAACGAATAGGGAATATTGCATTTGCAGCTAAGCCATTGTTACTTACTGCATTCGAATGGGTGGTAAACATGTTGTGTCAAGTTAGTCCAAATAGTTTTTTTAAAATCCAGTTACTAGCTATGTTGTTTTTACCGGAAAGTGAACATGCAATTCCAATCTAGCGAAAATTCGATGGGTGATTCGTCGCTGAGCGGTGATTTGAAAGGCTTCCCGCAAAGCGATAGCCATCAGGAGCCACGTTTGGATGGCTTGCGCATTCTCTTTGCTGTCGAGAGCACATTCCCTGGGCCAGGTGGCGCGGAAGCGCAAGCACTCAAACTGGCGGTAGTAATGCGAGATCGCGGTGCGTATGTTGAGTTTGTCACTCCCAGAGTGTCAGCAAGTCAACCGCTTGAAGAAGTCTTCAAAGATTTTACCGTAAAGCGAGTGGATTACCCCCACATTCGTTGGATAGGTCCCCTGTTTTTGATGGTAGGTTTCGCGCGTTATTTACGTGCTAATGCAGAACGGTTCGATGCTGTGCACGTGCATATAACCTACCTTATGGCCGCAACTGCAGGTTTTGTCCGATCTAAAACTGGCATTCCAGTAACGACTAAGATTTCTGGTTTTTATGAATTTGAAGGTGGGGTACTGGATCAAAGTAAAAAATATAGTCCACTTAATTTCTTTTTGAGACGTGGGCTGCGACAAGTGGATTTCGTACAAGCCATCAGTGAGCAGACGCGCGAAAAACTATTGGCTGCAGATTTCCGTGATAAACAAATTTGCTTTATCCCTAACGGAGTTGATGTTGGTGTAGACCCGCTTCCCCGACAGGCTGATGATACGCACATCCTGGGCTATTGCGGTCGCCTGCGGGAGGTCAAAGGTGTTCATGTCCTCTTCGATGCTGTGGCTGAAATTTTAAAACGCCGTCCGAATGAAAAAATCAGGGTTATCATTGCGGGTGCTGGGACAAGTCAGGAAGATTTACTGGCTCAAGTAGATCGGCTAAATATCGGTGAGTATGTGGAATGGCTTGGGCTTATTGAAGATACTCAGTCATTCTTCAGATCGGTCGATATATGCGTGCAGCCTTCATTTGCAGAAGGGTTACCCAATACTGTTATGGAAGCCATGGTTGAGCAGAAGCCAGTTGTAGCATCGGACATTGGTGGTAACAACGACCTAGTGACTCATGGCGTCACGGGCCTTAGTTTTCCAGCCGGCGATGCAGTGCAACTGGCAGATCAACTGTTGTATCTGATCGACAACCATGACGTGAAGAATTCATTGGCGTTGGCGGGGCGACAGTTGATTGAAGAACGCTACGACATAGAAAAGGTTGTTACAAAACTGGCGGAACTTTATCGTGACTAAAGCTAACAATATCCTCGTAATGCTATCGATCGATACGGAGTGTGATCATGACGTAAACGGGTTTTCGTCTAATAATAAAGTCGGTGGCGTGCTGACTTGCCTCGTAGAGCTCATGCAGTGTGAATTCGGGTGGCATGGTGAAGCGGTTGCAAGACGTGCAACTACCTTAGATCTTAACAACGCGTTTCGAGTTAGTTAGATTGAAATGAACCACATCGAGCCGACAATATGTTGAGCCATTTGCGTAACTACGCATCCGCTGGTGTGGTTACAGGCATTGTTGGTCTGATCAGTTTTCCGATCCTGACACGTAGCCTCACGGTTGCTGAGTATGGGATAGTGGGATTGATAACGTCAACACTCACTTTGTTTGTTGCGATCGGTAAGTTCGGCCTTCAACACGCCGTTATTCGTTTTTACTCGCAAGTAAGATTCGGAAACATTGGCTACAGTATGGGGCAGCTAAACAGCACCGTCAGCGTGGTGTTCTTTGTTTTCGCCTCTATGACGACCTTGCTTTGGTTGGTCACTGGTATTTTAATCCTGCCAAATTTTATGCAATACGAGCAGCTCCCGTCGCTGTTCAAACTAGCTGCGGCCATTGTATTCATACGCCTGTCAGGAAGCGCCGCCCTTAACTTTTTGCGTGCACAGCAACATAGTGGCGATGTCGCTTTGTCACAAAGTCTAGCTCGCTGTTTAAACCTTTTTTTGGTCTTGTTGTTGTTTTTCTATTCCGAGTTGAGTCCGACTTCTGTCATTTCGTGTTTATTGATAGCCGAAATTTTTAGCGTCGGTTATGCCTTCTATTGCTACTCTCCCAGTTTTCAATTTCGTGCTAAAGACGTGTCGAGCAGCCTCGCGAAAACGTTGTTCATTTATGGCTTGCCGTTGATGATTTTGGAATCACTTGAGCTTGTTCTACGTTTGAGTGATCGTTACATGATTGAGTCTATGATCGGTGCGAGTGCGCTTGGTCAGTATTCGGCCTCATATAACCTGACCACCTACATTGATATTGTAATTTTATATGCGATGGTTCAGACGTTAAAGCCGGCCTATCTACACATGTGGGAAGAAGACGGAAAAGAGGTGACGCAAGCCTTTTTATCTAAATTTTTCAGAATTTATCTGATCACCTTTATTCCGTTCATTACCATTTTTGCCCTAACTGCCCCGCATTTGCTGAGGTTTTTAGCCGGTGACAAGTATGCTCCGGGTACGGTCATAATTCCGTATCTGTCACTGAGCTATCTGATGATGGGCGCGATGCATATCCTGACTGCAGGCATTTATATTTTTAAAGACACGAAAGTACTTGTAATCTGGAGCAGTATTGCCACGGTTACTAATTTGTTACTGAACCTATTCTTCATCCCAATTTATGGAATTGTAGGAGCCTCGGCAGTCACGGTTATCTCTTTCGGAATTTTTACAGCTGGTGTCTCGAAGTCAGCGTTTAGAAACGTTGATTTTCCGATTGACTTGCGCACACCCGGTTTAATGGCGCTGTTTAGCCTGACCCTGTTTTTTGTGCTCGACCCTGTGGAGTTTGGGCCCGAGGTTGTCAGCTTTCTAGTCAAGGGAGCCATTGGTGTTGTGGTCCTTGTAACTGCCGTTTTGATATTGGAACCCGAGGTCAAAACGTATACCAAAGAGCGTTTTGCTAAAGTCGTTCGTGGATAGCCTGCCTGTGAATACCATTGAGACAAAAGTAGGTCGGGAGGTAGGGCTTTGAGTATTGTCCTGATGTATCACTCCTTGTATGAGGGCGAGGACACGTCGGCAATTGATGACGAAGATTTGCCCTATGCAGTTTCAAAAGATTCCTTCATACAACAGCTCGACCTGATTTCCCAGCGCCTCTCGGGGATCTACGATAACGCCGAGCCTGATAAAGTCGTCATTACCTTTGATGATGGTCATGTCAGCAACCTGCATATCGCTGCACCATTGCTCAAAGAAAGAGGTCTTTGCGCCTATTTTTTTATAACGACAGGCTTCGTCGATTCTCGGCCAGGGTTTATGAATGCATCGGAGGTACGTGAGCTCTCAGAATGTGAAGGCATGATTGTGGGAAGCCATGGCGTCACTCACCGATTCTTTAATGATATGAGGCCGGAGGAGGTGCGAAAAGAGCTTTCTGAAAGTAAAGTATTGTTAGAAAAACTGACAAATCACCCCTGCGAGTCAATGTCTTTTCCAGGTGGACGCTATAATATGGGCGTGCTGAAGCAAATGACTGCTGCGGGTTACGTGCAATGGTTTGGTTCAGACGTGGGTATGGTGAATATGTCCGAATGCTTTGGTAACGCAGGGCCAAACAAAGATAGTTCGGCATTACTTTTACCCATGATGGGTAAGAAGCCTCTAAAGAGAGTCGCTATACGCCGCACAACGCAGTTAGATGAATTCAAGCGAATGATAGGTCCGGATAAATCCTACTATCGTTCGCAGGTCTGTCGCAGTCAGGCGAAAAAGTTAGTACAAAAAACTTTAGGCAACCGGCTTTACTATGGCCTCTACAAATCCGTTTCAGCACGCTAGCGACGAAGCCTCGGGCTTCGGGCGCTCGGCTGAGCGGGGCTCAGGTTTGCGTGGAGCCAGTCGGCGGACCAACAAACGGCGAAAAAAAACTGGCCTTGCGCCGCAGCTAAAAGCGGCCTCAGAAGGTAGTGCACTCGGTGGCTGGCCTACGTTTGCGGAACTGAGGCCTGTACTACTGTTTCTTTGTTTCCCCGCCGCGGTAGTTCTAACCAGTGTGCTGATGGGTGGTTTGCCCAGACCTATCTTATATTTTTCCGGCTTGCTTATCGGGATTTTTGTCTTAGCTAGTACATTCAAGACGGTGGAGATAACCATCGCTTGCATTCTCATATACCTGCCGTTTGCAAAGGTGTTCGTTATCCCAGTTCTGCCGGGTCTGAACGGTACCAATATGCTAATAATGCTGGGTTTCCTAACTGCATTTCTTCGTGCGTCACGTGAAAAAGACAAGTTCGTCGACTGGCCACCCGGCAGTTCATTGGTCATATTTTTTGGTGCATATACTGCATTGTCTGCCTTCACCCTTTTGCAGCACGCTGGTGGCGGCAGTGTTCTCAAATCAGAATTCTTAAGTTACAAATCTTGGCTTGATCAATTTGTCGTTTACCTACTACTTGCCGCCCTAATTCGGGACAAGGCAGGCGCTAAGCGTGCCATGGTTTACACCATGATCGGGTCCATGCTGGTTATTTTTTATTCGATACCCGAATTGTTAGAAAAAATGGGCCGCTCATCGATTGAAAAAAGTCGAATGGTGGGTCCGCAGCTTCAGTCCAATAACTTTGGTGGATTTATTGCCTACACCTTACTGCCGATGCTGGCTTTTTTTATGGTGTATATAAAAGATTTAAGGGCTTGGATAATTACCCCGTATTTCATTATCGCGTTTAAAGTTCTGCTGACGACTTTCTCCCGAGGTGCTTATCTGGCTATTGCGGCCGGGGGATTGCTAGCGGGTTATTATCGGGGAAAAGTATTTTTGGGGATGATCGGGGTGCTAGGCGTTTGTGCCGTGCTCTTGTTTCCATCGATCATCCCTCAATCGCTGGTAGATCGAATGGGAGGCCTGATCGGTGGAGAGCAGGAAATTTCCGTGCCGAAAGAAGAAGCTATTGATAAAAGCTCCTCCACACGAATTGACATGTGGAAAGCTGCTGGGAAGATGATGGCAGAAAGCCCTGTTCTTGGTAAGGGTTTTAAGGGTTTCGCATTTTTGAAATCTCGGTATCTTGAGGTCGACCATACTGAAAGCGATCCGCACAGCATGTACATGTACATTGGGTCTCAAATGGGCTTACCTGCCTTGTTTCTGTTCATATTGCTCATGTATTCCATGTTCAAAATGGGGAGGTTCTTATCGCAACATAAAGACGATGATTTTATTCGAGCGGTGGGGATTGGCTGTGCAGCAGCCGCTGTTTGTTACGGCATCATCAACGTATTCGGATCGCGTGCGGTAGCGCTCAACTTCACGGTGTACTTTTGGACCTACATGCTTATTTTGCAGGTCCTGAAGCGCTCTGTTGAAGAGGAAAGCGAAGGCTATGCTGGTGGCACGAAATCAGGTCGTCGGGGCGGTGCAGGGCGAGGTTCAGCAAAAATGGCAACTGCGGGGATTGCATCGGAGGCAATGTTGGACGATGCCACCGTGATCCAGCAGCAATTGGAAGCCAAACGTCGAAAAAACAATCGTTCAGTGGCGCGTTTACCCAAACGTGGCGCTGCAGCTCATTTGGCACGTGAGGCTGAAAGAGCTCAAATTGAAGCTGAGTTGGCTGCCCGAAAAACAGCCCAGTTTAGCGACAGCAGGGCTCTGAGTACTAATTTGGGAAGCGACGAATCCACAGTCTACGAGACGCGTGGTGTCCGAAAAGCAAAAGCTGCCGCCGCTGCTAAAGCCGAGCGGCTCAGTCGCCGAAAAAGGCCCAACAAGCCGAATTAAACCACTTTTTCGCTCATTGACAGAGTTATTCTCAGCGCGCTTCACGAGTGCTTGGCTCATACAATGTGACGTGCACGATGTAGCGCCCTAGACTCAGTCGACTATTCTTCTATTTTCGGCAGGCTATTCCACCCGTAAAAGCGTTCAGCAGAGCTACACTTTTAGTCGCTCGAAGGGTAAGTTATCAGTGTCAGATCGATTGCTATCGAACAATTGAGTTACGTAATAAAGTCACCATGTTAATGGGGTACGAAAATTGCGATTGTTCGTCCTAGCGTGATCGTGACACATCTTTTCGTTTTACACGTATCAGAGGTTGATCGGGTCTAGTGTTTTAGGCCAGGTGATTTCGCGGAATATTTGAGTCATGAGTGAAGAAGACACGAATTATGAAGGTGGTTTAGCGGTAGAGACCGCCAAGCCAAAGTTGGCCAAACCGCCACTTTGGAAGGTTGTACTGCTGAACGACGATTACACGCCGATGGAATTCGTCGTAGAAGTATTAGAGGTGTTTTTTACGTTAGATCGTGAACATGCTACTCGCGTCATGCTACATGTTCATCAGAAGGGAAAGGGTGTTTGCGGTGTATTTACTCGTGAAATAGCCGAAACAAAAGTAGCACAGGTGACGCAATTAGCTCGGGAGCGAAAGCATCCACTGATGTGCGAGATGGAAAAGGCGTAACGGTAGTAAAAGTAGGAAAGGATCTGGACTAGCGTGGTAATCCAGGATGTGTAAAGCGGCAGGAGACTATTTATGCTCCTAATGCGTATTTAAGATTCACGGGCGGACTAATAAATAATGCTTAGCAAAGAGCTGGAATTCACTCTCAACAACGCGTTTAAAGAGGCGCGTGCTAGAAGGTTTGAGTTCATGACGGTCGAGCACCTGCTGCTTGCACTCATAGACAACCCGACAGCGGCTCAGGTACTACGGGCATGTGGTGGTGATCTCGAAACATTGCGCGACGAGCTTGATAGCTTTGTTGACGAAAATACCCCATTGCTTGACGAAAACGACACAAGGGAGACTCAGCCTACGCTCGGTTTCCAACGCGTACTGCAACGCGCCGTTTTTCATGTCCAGAGCTCTGGCAAAAAAGAGGTGACCGGCGCCAACGTGCTGGTGGCTATATTCGGTGAGCAAGATTCTCAAACGGTCTACTTACTAAATAAGCAAAATATTACACGCTTGGATGTTGTCAACTACATCTCACATGGCATCGCCAAGAATTCTGACGAAGAGCCTGAAGAAGCAGAAGACAACGCAGGTGAATACGGTGGTGAAGAGGCTGAGAGTGATGCCAAGCCGCTAGACAAATATGCGACAAATTTAAATGCGAAAGCGCAGGCTGGTGAAATCGATCCTCTCATTGGACGAGATCACGAAGTTGAGAGAGCGTCGCAAGTGCTTTGCCGCCGTCGTAAAAACAATCCACTGCTGGTGGGCGAAGCAGGCGTTGGTAAGACTGCGATTGCAGAAGGCCTGGCTAAGCGAATTGTCGACGGTGAAGTGCCGGAAGTATTGTCCGACGCCATTATTTATTCTCTGGATTTAGGTGCATTGGTTGCGGGCACTAAATACAGAGGCGATTTTGAAAAGCGTCTCAAAGCGATTTTGAATCAACTTAAGAAAGAGCAGGGTGCAATTCTGTTTATCGATGAGATCCACACCATCATTGGTGCAGGTGCGGCATCAGGTGGTGTCATGGATGCCTCAAACCTGATCAAGCCGATGTTGGCAACGGGCGAACTGAAATGCATCGGTTCGACGACTTACCAAGAATATCGAGGAATTTTCGAAAAGGACCGCGCTCTTTCACGCCGCTTTCAGAAGATTGATGTCAAAGAGCCCACTATTGATCAAACCTTCGAAATCCTCAAAGGCTTGAAGTCTCGGTATGAAGAATTTCACGAGGTCAAATACTCTAACAACGCGCTGAAGACTGCTGCGGAATTGTCAGGCCGATACATCAATGATCGTTTTCTGCCTGACAAGGCCATTGACGTCATCGATGAAGCGGGTGCCAACCATCGAGTTAAGGGCGTGGCGACAAAAGGCAAAAAACAAATCAATGTTAAGGACATTGAAGCAATCGTTGCCAAGATCGCTCGTATCCCTGAAAAGAGTGTTTCCTCAACGGATATGGACAAGCTGAAAACGCTATCACGTGACTTACGCATGGTCGTCTTCGGTCAGGATGATGCCATCAATGCCTTAGGCGCTGCCATCAAAATGTCACGCTCTGGATTGGGCCCTCAGGACAAGCCGATTGGTAGCTTTATGTTTGCAGGCCCAACAGGGGTGGGTAAGACAGAAGTGACCAAGCAGCTGTCCACCATTATGGGAATCGAACTTATTCGATTCGATATGTCGGAGTACCTGGAAAGGCATACGGTGTCCCGTTTGATTGGTGCGCCTCCAGGTTATGTTGGATTCGATCAGGGCGGCTTGCTAACCGATGCGGTCATTCAGAACCCCCATGCGGTGGTGCTTCTCGATGAAATAGAAAAGGCGCACCCGGACGTATTCAACCTATTACTGCAAGTAATGGATCATGGCACGCTTACCGATAACAACGGTCGTAAGGCAGATTTCAGAAACGTTATCTTAATTATGACAACCAATGCTGGGGCAGAGTCCATTTCTCGGACAACCATGGGCTTTACACAGCAGGATCACAGCACTGACGGTAACGAAGCGGTTAACAAGTTGTTTACCCCTGAATTCAGAAACCGTCTTGATGCGGTTATCCAATTCAAGCCTCTTGATAAGAGCATCATTCTTAACGTGGTCGATAAATTTATTATCGAACTTGAAGCTCAGCTTGAAGAGAAGAATGTTTCAATCGATTTCAATCCTGAAGCTAAAGCCTGGCTTGCAGAACACGGTTTTGATGCGCGCATGGGTGCTCGCCCAATGGCTCGCCTCATTAGTGAGAACGTCAAGAAGCATCTGGCCGATGAAATACTTTTCGGCAAGTTGAGTCGCGGCGGGCGGGTGAACGTTATTCTCGACGAGAAAGGCCACTTAGCCTTTGAGTTCGAGAGTAAGGAAAGTAAGGATAAGGAGGCGACTGCTTAGTCTGGGATTAATCAGACAGTAGATCGTTTAAAAAGCCACTTGGTCGTTAAAACCAAGTGGCTTTTTTATGCCCTTAGCGGCTGCGGTAGGTAATGCGGCCTTTGCTTAGGTCGTAAGGGGTCATTTGTACGGTGACTTTGTCGCCGGTAAGAATACGAATGTAGTGTTTTCTCATCTTGCCGGAAATATGAGCAGTAACAACATGCCCGTTTTCTAGTTCAACGCGGAACATGGTGTTAGGAAGTGTGTCAACGACCACGCCTTCCATCTCTATGGGTTCTTCTTTAGCCATTAAATCTCTAGTAAGCCTATGTCGGTCTGGGTGTCATTCACCCGCTTGGCGCTATTATGCCAGCCATTGCAGGTAAGGGCGAATGATACGTAACAACTACTGCGTAGTTGCCCCCCGAAACATGGCGATTACGCCGTGCAATTACAAGTGTTTTGCCAATGGCGTCAAAGTTTTCTCTTCATTGGCGTCAATATACACACAAATATCGGTTTGTACTGAGCAGCTTTGCCGACCATAATAGTCCGGATGTATAACGCACTATTGCACCGCCCCAAGACAACTGAACGGTTCGCCGCTTTGATGGAGATGTATGAGAAAAATTATGTCCTCATACGCCTACTGGCGCCGGAATTAAAGCAGATGCGGGAAGGCACGCATGTCTCAAAGGCGGAAGGTGCGATGTCTCTAGAATTGACGGTGAATAGTCAAAGCCGGCACACCAGCACGTTCAATTTAACTTATCGTTTTTCGAAATCTTCGGGTAAGGGACGGCGAGAGCGTGAACCCGATCTGGCCATAAGGCTTTACCATGACTCTCGCAGCTGTGAGGTCATGAGCGGGCTATTGCCTGAAGGAAGGTTGGAAGTGCGTAGGACCCGCGATTTAGATGAAGGGCGCCGCCTTAACCGTTTTCTCAATAAATGGTTGAGTTACTGCTTGAGGCAAGGTCATTCGTTTTCGCAGGAAGTTTACTGCACGCAAAATTTATCGTAGCTGCGCTGGTACCGGGACATGTATACAACAGTGTTGTCCATATCCTCCGGGCTAAGGTTGGCTTTTAGTCTTCGCTCAAGTGATACAACGCGTTTTCGTAAGTCCTCACACCGCCCTAGTCTAGCGTTTGAGGCCTTTGTTGCCGACACATTTTGCGAGGGCAGAGCCCGTTTAGTGGGCTGCTGAACATTGCCGCTCCAGCTTACGGAGCCGGATTCGACCGAGGTATTACCTGAGCGTAAGGGTGCACGATGGCTTGTCACAGGTGGGCGCGTGCGGGTATTTTCAATCGCGCTTGCTGCTAAAACAGGCACGGTTGCCTGTTCGGCACCTGGGGATGTATTTCCTGACCTAGGCTCAATTATTTTGAAGTCTATGCCTGCAGGAGGCTTGTCCGGCGAGAAGGTTATCGAGCCATCCGCCTCAGTCCATTGGTACAAAGGTTCAGCCATGGTGGCGGCACAGTAGGTTAATAAAACGGCGTAGCAGGCTCGACGGATCATGATGGAAAGTAAAATTACGCTAAAGTCTTGAGACCTCTCGATGCAAGGTCGGTGCCCATGAATCTAGCTGTTAATTTCGCCTTGGTTGGTCTTGGAGGTGCCTTAGGTGCTTGCTGCCGATATTCCATGAGCTTACTGTTAGCTGATCCGGTTAAAAGCGTTCCGCTAGCAACATTGTCGGTGAACGTTCTCGGTGCTCTTATCGCAGGCTTTGTTGTGACAATATTATTCAGCCGCGGATTGATACCGGGTGCACTTCAGTTATTCATCGTTGTAGGGTTTTTGGGTGGTTTCACTACATTCTCTGCTTTCTCTGTTGAGAGTTTACGTTTGCTGCAGACTGGGAGTATCTCCATCGCAATGGCAAATATCTTTCTGAACGTCATTGGTTCTTTGTTGGCTGTCATGCTCGGGGCGTTCACGGCGGCGAAATTCATGGCGGACTAACTCGCCCTAAAATTGTCGCGAAGGCACTGATATACTCCTATAGCGACCTACCGCAGCAGTCGAAAAATCGCTGCAACTCCGACTAGATTTTCGAGATCAAACCGAAGCATGCTCGACCCAAAACTTATTAGAAACGATTTGCCGTACGTTGCCGAACGGCTGAGTATCCGAAATTTCACGCTCGACCAAGAGTCGATCAGTACGCTGGACGCGCAGCGAAAGCTATTACAGCAGCGCAGTGAAGAGCTCCAAGCGCAGAGAAATTCTCGGGCTAAGTCGATCGGGCAGGCGAAAGCACGGGGAGAGGACATCGCGCCGCTTTTGGCTGAAACATCTCGCATGGGTGATGAGCTGGATGAAGCTAAAAAGCAACTGGCAGAGGTTCAGTCGTCACTAGACGACATTCTGCTGACATTGCCAAATATCGTAGACAGCAGTGTCACACCGGGCAAAGACGAAACTGATAACGTGGAGCTGCGAAAAGTCGGCACGCCCAGGGAATTTTCGTTTGCGCCTAAAGATCACACTGACTTAGGTGCACGCAATAGCGCTTTGGATTTTGAGACTGCGACTAAGCTGACGGGTTCTCGCTTTTCGGTGTTAAGGGGCGAGCTTGCTACTTTGCATCGTGCACTCATCCAATTTATGTTGGACACACATACCCGAGTCCATGGGTATACAGAAATCAATGTGCCTTACATCGTTAATTCAGATACTTTGCGTGGTACAGGTCAACTCCCCAAATTTGAAGAAGATCTTTTTCGCCTAGTTTGGGGAGACGCGAAGACCGAAGCTGAAGCTGGGGCAGATGGCACTGACTATTACCTGATTCCAACATCCGAGGTTCCGGTAACTAACACTGTCAGAGATACCATTGTTGAAGCGGCAGATTTACCCATTCGTTATACCTGCCACAGCCCCTGTTTTCGCTCTGAAGCAGGATCGTACGGTCGTGACACCCGAGGCCTTATTCGTCAGCACCAGTTTGAAAAAGTTGAGATGGTACAAATTGTCCATCCCGATGAGTCTTTCCAGGCGCTAGAGCAAATGACGGCTCATGCCGAAGCCATCCTACAAAAACTGGAGTTGCCCTATCGTGTTGTGTCATTGTGTGGAGGCGATATAGGTTTCGCGGCGGCTAAAACCTATGATCTAGAGGTCTGGTTGCCCGCTCAAAACGCGTACCGCGAGATTTCCTCTTGCAGTAATTGCACAGATTTTCAGGCGCGTCGCATGCAGGCCCGCTTCCGAGATCCTCAAACCCGTAAAACTGAGTTGCTGCATACACTTAACGGTTCCGGCTTAGCGGTGGGTAGAACGCTCATTGCCATCATGGAGAATTATCAGCAAGAAGACGGTAGCATTTTAGTGCCGGAAGTATTGCGTCCTTACACTGGCAACCTTGGTGTTGTATTGTCGCCCGAGGATCCTATAAAAACGTCGCCTGATTTATAAGGTATGAGTGGCCAAGGATTCTCTACCCAATGAGGGCATCGTGATCGATGATTAGCGCGACTATGAGGCTGGCTGATGTCTGAGCAACTCTCACAAGATACTGCCATGGACATTAACAGGGACGAAACCCCTGCGTCTCTTAGAACCATTGCCATGCCGTCGGATACCAACCCGAACGGAGATATTTTTGGCGGTTGGATACTGTCGCAAATGGATTTGGCCGGCGGAACCCACGCCTTTTACGTTGCTCAAGGGCGAGTTGCCACCGTGGCCGTAACCGCCATGAAATTCTATAAACCCGTTAAAGTGGGTGATGAAGTCAGTTGCTATTGTGCGACGCAAGAAGTGGGTAGCACATCGATCACGGTTAAAGTGGAGACTTGGGTGCGCCGAAGACGCTTGGCGGTCGAAGAGCAAGTGACGGAGGGCTTTTTTACGTTCGTAGCTATTGACAAAGAGGGGCAGCCCCGGCCTGTAAAAGAACCTGCGTCTGATTTTGATACCCGTTCAGACGTGTAAATGCTTTCGCTGTAAAATCTGCTGGCGTATGCCAGGGGTTCGCTAGGGCCATCGATAGATCAGCCAGGACTTTAACGAATGAATTCTCAGACTTGCTTATGGACGCCATCGACGGAGCGGGTGGCATCAACTCACGTGACACTATTCCGGCAACAAATAAACCAGCAGTTTAATCTCGAATTAGCTGACTTCGAGCAGCTGCACGCCTGGTCCGTATCAAACAGCACCGACTTCTGGTCTGAAATTTGGGATTACGCAGACATCCTCTGTGAGACGCGCGGCGACGTTGTTCTTGAAAACGGCTCAGCCATGCCGGGTGCCCGTTGGTTTCCGAAGGCTAAGTTGAATTTTGCTGAAAATCTGTTGCGTCAGGATGCAGTTGCACCTGCCTTGATATTCAGAGGTGAAGACGGTCAGCAAAGAACGCTCGGCAGACCAGAGCTTTATCAGCAAGTTCGAGCGGTGGCCGCAAAACTGAAAGAGCTGGGTGTGGGCGTTGGTGATCGAGTCGCCGGTTTTATGCCAAATATACCGGAGGCATTGGTCGCTATGCTGGCGACTAGCAGCATCGGCGCTGTGTGGTCTTCCTGTTCACCTGATTTCGGAATAAACGGCGTACGTGATCGTTTCGGGCAGATTGAGCCAAAAGTGTTGTTTACCGCAGACGGCTATCGTTATGCAGGAAAAGAGCATGGATCACTGGACATAGCATCCGAATTGGCCGAATCTCTTCAATCATTACAGGCCATTGTTGTTGTCTCTTTTATTCAGTCAGAAGATTCCTTATCGGGCAATGCTGCAGAATTGGAAGTTTCTTATCAAGCAATCATTGATACGGATTTAGCACTTGGGAAACCCGATGAGGCCATAGACTTTGTGCAGCTGCCTTTCGATCATCCGCTGTACATAATGTTTAGTTCTGGTACCACGGGTAAGCCCAAGTGTATTGTTCATGGTGCTGGTGGCACGCTGTTGCAGCATGTTAAAGAACAATTGATGCACGTCGATGTAAAGCCCGGGGAAAAAATCTTCTTTTTCACCACCTGCGGTTGGATGATGTGGAACTGGCTAGTGAGCGCGTTGGCCTCAAAGGCAACTTTATTGCTCTACGATGGGTCACCGTTTTATCCCAATGGCAATACCTTGTTCGATTTTGCAGAGCAAACCGGTATGGTTCATTTCGGCACATCAGCTAAGTTTATTGATGCGTGTAGTAAGGCGGGTATATCTCCGGTTAAAACCCACAAGCTTCCCGGACTGAGAAGTGTACTGTCCACTGGCTCCCCGCTGGTGCCTGAAAGTTTTGACTACGTATACGAGCACATTGCTTCTGATATTTGTTTGTCGTCTATGTCCGGCGGTACGGATATCGTCTCCTGCTTTATCCTTGGCAACCCGGCAAAGCCCGTTTACAAGGGAGAGCTACAGAGCAAGGGGTTGGGTATGGATATTCAAGTGTTTGGCGATGATGGAAAACCGGTGCCGGTGGGTGAGAAAGGTGAGTTAGTGTGTGCGAATGCTTTTCCCTCTATGCCGACAGGTTTTTTCGGTGATGACGACGGCAGTCGATACCATGCCGCTTATTTTGAAAAGTTTGAAAATGTCTGGTGTCACGGTGATTACATTGCCCAGACGCACAGCAACGGCATGGTTATTTATGGACGCTCTGATGCCGTATTAAATCCGGGTGGTGTCCGAATTGGTACTGCTGAAATTTACCGACAAGTCGAATCATTCGATGAAATAGTAGAGTCCTTAGTCATAGGGCAGCAGTGGGATTCAGATATTCGTGTTGTGTTGTTTGTGCGTTTGCGAGATGGGCTAACTCTAGATGAAGGATTGCAGGCTCACCTTCGCGCGCACGTTCGCGAGCAAACAACTCCACGACATGTACCTGCTCGAATTATTCAGGTTGAAGATATACCGCGCACGCGCAGCGGCAAGATCGTCGAACTGGCAGTGAAAAAAATTGTACACGGCGAGAGCGTTGATAACGTGGAAGCATTAGCAAATCCAGAAGCGCTTGAACTCTTTGCTAATATCCCCGAATTGCAATCATGACTCAGGATTCCTTAGATGCCATCGCAGACGCGGTATCGACATCATCGTTGCCGCCAGTGCATCTCTGGAATCCAACAGTGACTCGCACAATAGACATGCGAATTGCTCGTAATGGTGACTGGTTCTATCAAGGTTCAAAAATTCACCGAATGCGTATGGTGAAATTGTTTTCTACGGTTTTACGGGTGGATGAGGGGCAAACGTATTTGGTAACACCTCAGGAACGTTTAGCCATCGAAGTAGAAGATGCGCCATTCGCAGCGGTTCTTGTAGAACAACATGACAGCGACGAAAGCTCATCGCTGGTGTTTACGCTTAACACAGACGATAAAGTCATAGCGGGTAAAGCGCATCCGGTCTTTGTGGAATACGAGACTGCTGGAGGAGAGCCTTCACCGTATGTGCATGTGCGGGATAGCTTGAACGCCCGTATTAGTCGTACTGCATTTTATCAACTGGCTGAGTGGATGGAGGAACGCGAAGGTGTATACGGTGTGGTGTCACAGGCGTGTTTTATGCCTTTGTCGGAGACCGAACACTCATGACGACAAATACTCAATACCTTCTTGAAGCTCGAGGTATTCAGATATGGAGAGGTGAACATCTCATTGTCGATGATGTTGATGTTTGTGTATCTGCCGGGTCCATCGTGCAAATTCAAGGTAGCAATGGAAGTGGAAAAACGACTCTGTTGCGAGCGTTGATCGGCTTAGCGGAAATCGATGACGGTGAGGTTTTTTGGCAAGAGCAGCCGGTGAGTAAAGTGCGCGATGAACTATATGCATCACTGCTTTACCTTGGGCATAAACCCGGCATCACCGCAGGTTTGACTCCATTTGAAAACTTAACGGCTTTATGTCCCGAGCTTAGCGAATCAGAAGCATCCGCTGTGCAAGTTAAAGGGCAGGTTTTGCAGGTGCTCTCGCAATTGGGTATTGGTGACAGAATAGATCTGCCTTCAGCAGCCTTGTCAGCTGGGCAGCAACGGCGAGTATCTCTGGCTCGATTGCAGCTCCAGCAGGCGACGTTATGGGTGTTGGACGAACCACTAACCTCACTCGATGCCCAAGGGCAACGCTGGGTGAAGCAGCAAATTGAGGAACATGTGACGCAAGGAGGTGCCGTAGTTTTCACTACGCACCAACCCATCGATTTCGACAGTCATTCTGTGTTTAGTCTGAATTTGGCAAGTCAGTCATGACCCGTCAAGGTCAGATAACCGGGCAGGAGCGAGTCGCAAGCTTAGATAAAGCCTATTACCCCGCTCGAACGGAAGTCTCTGTTGGGAACCTGTGTGCAAGGTTCTTTCAGCGCGATATCCGCTTGGCCATCCGATCGACTGGGCAGTGGTTAAATCCGCTGCTTTTCTTCGTTATTGTAGTGTCTCTCTTTCCGCTTGGGATCGGTCCCGGGCCAAATATGTTAGCCACGATTGCACCCGGTGTTTTGTGGGTCAGCGCTTTGCTGGCCATGATGTTGTCACTGGATACGATGTTTGCCCATGACTATCGAGACGGTACTCTTGAGCAAATGGTGGTCAGCGGTTATCCGCTGAGTGTTATCGTCATTGGAAAAGTACTGGCACATTGGGTAACCAGCGGGCTGCCATTGGTGCTGCTATCACCAATGCTCGGTCTGATGATGCAACTGCCAACGGCAGCCTATGGCGTGCTTATTCTCAGTTTGCTACTGGGAACACTGAGCCTGAGCTTTATCGGCGCTATTGGTGCCGCGCTGACGGTGAGTATCAGTCAAAGCGGGGTTTTGCTGTCATTGCTGGTTTTGCCGCTGACCGTGCCTGTTCTCATATTCGGTAGTGGGGCGGTTTCAGCGGTTGCCACGGGTTTAGAAGCGTCTGCCCATGTGTCGCTCCTGGCTGCCATCATGGCTCTTTCCGTGTCACTAGCCCCAGTGGCAACTGCCGGAGCCATTCGCATTGGGGTCGCAGCCTCGCGCTAACACGCCAATGTAGTCCATATTCGGTTAAATACCGTAAATCCGGCTAAACTACACGCAAAGATAACCCAAGGTCGTTACGCAGTGTTTCAATGGATTCATAGGTTCGGTTCATCCCCGATCATGTATCGTTTTGCTGACCGGCTCGCGCCGTGGTTGGCAGGCCTGTGCGTGCTTTGTCTTGTAGCTGGGCTGTATCTAGGTCTTGTTGTTGCTCCGGCAGATTATGAGCAGGGTGATAGCTACCGCATCATTTATATTCATGTGCCTGCTGCGTGGATGTCTATGTTCGCGTACGTTGTCATGGCAACATCAAGCGCTGTTTTTCTCATCTGGCGCCTAAAAATTGCCGATATGGTTGCTCTGGCCTCGGCACCCATAGGGGCTGCATTCACGGCTGTAGCGTTATTAACGGGCTCTTTTTGGGGTAAACCCATGTGGGGCACTTGGTGGATCTGGGATGCCCGTTTAACGTCAGAGTTGCTCTTGTTGTTTCTCTATCTGGGATATCTGGCACTCAGGGGAGCACTGGAGACTCCGCAAAGCGCGTCGAAAGCTGCCGCCATATTGGCGATAGTGGGTGTGGTTAACATACCCATCATTCATTTCTCGGTTGAATGGTGGAATACCCTGCATCAGCCAGCAACCATTACCAAATTTGATAAGCCCTCTATGCATATCAGCATGCTGCGCCCGTTACTACTGATGGTCCTGGCTTTTCAGTTACTTTATTTCCACAACTTAATGGTCCGCGTCAGAGCACTGATCTTGCAACGTGAGAATCGCGCGAGCTGGGTTGCCGAACTAGCGGAGAAAAACCATGTCTGAGCTGATGGACTTCCTCTCTATGGGGGGGTACGCGTTCTACGTATGGACCTCATACGCTCTGACCACCATCATTCTGCTTGGCATTGTGATCTGGTCATCACGTCAGCTGAAGCAATCTCGCACGCAGGCCATTAGACGTGCGCAACAACATAGGAAAAGGTAGTGACACCAAAACGCAAGCAACGATTAATGATGGTCTGCCTGATGTTATGTGGCGTCGGAGTCGCCGTTGCATTTGGTGTTAACGCGTTCAAACAAAACATTATGCTGTTTCACTCTCCGTCAGATGTGGCAGCGGGAGCAGTAAAACCGGGTCAGCCATTTCGTGTCGGTGGCATGGTTATCGATGGTAGCGTGAAACGAAGCTCTGAAGACCTCGCAGTGACTTTTGAACTCACCGATCACGCGAAAAACATTCCGGTGTCGTTTACTGGAATTTTGCCGGACCTCTTCCGCGAGGGGCAGGGAATTGTTGCCATGGGGGCAATTGACGAAGAGGGTACCTTCATCGCCTCTGAAGTTCTCGCAAAGCACGATGAAAACTATATGCCGCCTGAAGTGGCCGAAGCGTTGGAAAAGGCCGGAAGAATGCCGGGGACAGCGGCTAACTTTGATAGCAAGACGATACAACCATGATTCCTGAGCTAGGACACTTCGCGCTGATACTTGCTTTATGTACGGCAATTGTTTTAGCCACAGTACCGATGATCGGCAGTTTCACAGGGCATGCCGGTTGGATGGCTATTGCCCGGCCAGCAGCGGCGGCACAGACATTTTTCGTTGGGTTGTCGTATGCCTGTCTGACGTGGGCTTTCATTAGCCATGACTTCAGTGTGTTGTACGTGGCCAATACCAGTAACACCTCGTTGCCGCTGATTTATCGAATTTCAGGCGTGTGGGGCGGACACGAAGGCTCCATTTTGTTCTGGTGCTTTATTTCCGCAGTCTGGACCGGTGCTGTAGCGGTTTTCAGTCGCGCGTTGCCACAAGTTTTGTTGGCACGCGTTCTAGCGGTCCTAGGTTTCGTCAGTATTGGTTTTTTGCTGTTTGTTTTGTTGACCTCCAACCCGTTTGAAAGACTATTCCCAATACCGGCAGATGGGGCTTCGCTTAATCCGCTCCTGCAAGATCCAGGAATGGCAATACACCCGCCCATGCTCTACATGGGGTACGTCGGCTTCTCCGTTGCATTTGCCTTTGCGATCGCAGCACTCATTGGTGGTCAGCTCGATGCCGCCACCCTACGTTGGATGCGTCCTTGGACCAACATTGCATGGATGTTCCTCACGATCGGAATATCGCTAGGGAGCTGGTGGGCCTATTACGAATTAGGTTGGGGCGGATGGTGGTTTTGGGATCCTGTCGAAAACGCATCGTTTATGCCATGGCTAGTGGGTACGGCTCTTATCCATTCTCTCGCAGCATCTGAAAAACGAGGAGTGTTTAAAGCATGGACTGTATTATTAGCTGTGTTGGCGTTTTCCTTAAGTTTGCTTGGTACCTTTTTGGTTCGTTCCGGTGTGCTGACATCGGTGCATTCGTTCGCGGCAGATCCTACCCGTGGACTCTATATTCTGTTGTTCTTGGGGGTTGTCATCGGAGGTTCACTGATCCTCTATGCATTCCGCTCGCATCGTTTAAGTTCAACGGCAACGTATGAACTCGTATCGCGTGAAACGGCATTACTCCTTAACAATGTGCTGTTAGTGGTTGCCTGTGCTGCTGTTTTGTTAGGCACTTTGTATCCACTCTTTGTCGATGCCTTGGGTTACGGCAAAATGTCCGTTGGCGAGCAGTATTTCAACGCTGTTTTTGTTCCCCTGATGTTGCCGATTCTTCTTATTGTTGGGCTAGGCGCGATGCTCAACTGGAAGCGCGATAAGTTGAAAGGTCGATCCGGACCTTTGCTCGCACTTGCCGTTTTCAGTGTCATAGCTGCTGCCGTGTTGGCAACACAGCTGCTGAGTTACAGCTTTGCAGCAGTTGCCTCTCTGGCCTTAGCAATCTGGATAACAGCCTCGACCGTTTTTGGCATCGTGCACAGAGTACGAAACAAGCGTGAGAGGTTGTCCGCGGTTATGCACACGCCTGCCGCTTTCTGGGGAATGAGTATTGCGCACATCGGCTTAGCTGTTTTTACTGTAGGGGTGGCACTGACGTCTATCTATACCGAAGAGCAAACCGTCAGAATGGAGGTCAACACACAGCATAGTGTGGGCGGTTACACCTTTACATTTGCCTCTTTAGATGAGGTACGCGGTAAAAACTTCAACGCAATTGAAGGGCGATTCGACGTTGAGCGAAATGGTTCCGACGTCGGTACCATCAGCGCACAAAAACGGTTCTATGATGTCCGACGTGACACCATGACTGAGGCTGGCATTGATGCAGGTTTTACGCGCGATTTATTCATCGCTTTGGGGGAGCCGCTTGAGGGCGGGCAAGCCTGGAGTGTCAGAATACAAACCAAGCCCTTTATACGGTGGATATGGTTAGGCACTATTTTTATGGGGTTGGGTGGATTGCTGGCTGCAATGGATAGGCGGTACAAAAATGTTTCAGTGCGAAAGAGTGCCGTAAGTACTAAAAAGGTACCTGCTGGCGACAAACTGGGAACTGACACGTCTGGCTCAATGGCTACCTCATTTGTTGCCACGGATACCCCAAACTCATAGTTCATTCGATGAAAATCGCACTTAAGTTACTACCACTAGCAATATTCGTTATTTTGGCGTGGTTTCTGGGAAAGGGGCTCACGCTTGATCCTTCAGAGCTGCCATCGCCGCTAATTGATAAACCCGCTCCTGAATTCTCTGTGGCTCGCCTCGGTCGTGACCCAGGTGATCCTTCCGATGGTGAATTTATCAGTTCCGATATGCTGGGTCAGGTTTGGGTACTGAACGTGTGGGCTAGTTGGTGTGGCCCTTGTATCCAAGAGCATCCTTATTTAGTGAGCTTGGCTGAGCAAAGACCTGTTCCGGTCGTTGGACTGAATTACAAAGATGATCCGATGGATGCGCAACGCTGGCTTGCTCGGTTTGGCGATCCATTTGCGCATGTGCTCGATGATCGCGACGGTGATGTCGGTTTAGATTGGGGAGTATACGGTGTGCCCGAGACGTTTATTATTGATCGAGCAGGGCGTGTACGGTACAAACATGTCGGCCCTGTTGATGAGGCAGGTTTGGTTGAAAAGCTGATCCCCATCGTTGATCAACTCCAGAGGGAGCCGAGTTAATGTTCCGTGCAGGCCTCTTTTCGTTGTTGATGTTTTTCGGCTCACCTTTGTGGTCAGCTGAGGTCATCGTATCCTTTGATTCGAGTGAGCAAAGCGACCTATACCATGAGTTGCTCAAAGAATATCGGTGTCTTAAGTGTCAGAATCAGAATCTAGCAGACTCTAATGCCAGCCTGGCAGGCGATCTACGGCGAGAAATACGTGATCAGATTTTAGCGGGCAACGGAAAAAAAGAGATCGATCAATACCTAGTTGCGCGCTATGGTGATTTTGTTTTGTACCGACCTCCGTTCTCAGCTAAAACAGCCATTTTGTGGGTGGCACCTTTTATTCTTTTACTGGTGGCGTTGACCAGCGTGCTAGTCATGATAAAGCGGCAAAGAAAGCGGTCACAGATCATTGAAGAGGTTGAAAATGAACAAGACGCATTGTTTAACTCGCGACTTGAAAAAGCCAAGAAGTTGTTAAACGACTAACGACTTTTAGTTGTTAGTTGTTTGACTGATTGGATCACCCAGTATCATTACCTGAATGTCGTAAACTGTAAAAAGTTGCTGCTATGACCCTCCGCCGAGGGATTGACGTGATATATTTTTACAAATCGGAACATTGCGCAATGTCCGATTCGTAAAAATGGAGCAGCAATTTAAATGATCACGCAGGAAAAACCTCACTCGGCAGTGCCCTTGTTAGATACTTTAACTACAGATGAATTTCTGTCTGTTGTTGGGCAAAGAGTGCGAAACCAGCGTTCAAACCAAGGTATGTCCCGCAAGCGATTGGCAGAAGTGTCCGGTGTTTCCGAACGTTATCTGGCTCAGTTGGAATCGGGTCAAGGCAATATGTCTATCGCGCTTTTGAGAAAAGTCACAACTGCTATCGGTATGTCCATGGGTACTCTCATGTCAGCTGAAATCACTGAAACGCACTCGCAAAGCTCCGACTCCATCTCTTTGTCTACTCAGCCGACTAAATCGACAGCAGACAACGCTGCAAAAGCCGATATTGTTGTAGAGGTTTAACGCGGCCCGCCGTCAAAAAAGAAATTGCAGACGAAAAAAAAGGCCTTTCGGCTAAAAAAGGCCTTTTGTCTAAACTGTCTGTTTTGCCAGCTAAAAGCTTAAGATAATATTCGTCAGTGCGGTTTTATCGGCCCCCACTGCATTTCTTTCTTTATCATCGTTGAATTGATGAATAACGATTCCTGGTCGTGTGGTTTCCCAAGGGTCATTGTCGTCAGAATTTGTACTGTAACGAACGTAATCATTCATCGCTAGCAAACGTGGCATTTGGTCAGCTTGAGCCAGGGTTCGATAAAACTCGTCCACTTCTTCGAAGCTATCGCTTGTTTCAAATAAAACGATTTTCAAACCATTTTCACCACCTACTCGGTATTTTTTGCCGTTGGGGTAGAGCGGGTAGGGGATTGTTGTCGCCCCGTCTATGGCCGTTAGGGCCGAATCCATCTCTTTGGGTTTTAGCCGGGTCACGCTGACGACTTCGTCGTTGCCATTGAGTACAACTGGAGCCTTTGCCGTAGTGATTTTTGTAGAGCTTGAGGCGTGGTCTTCGCCGCAAGCAGACAAAACAAGCACGGCGGATAAGGTGAGACCTAGTGACACGCTGCGTTGAATATTCATTATGTTCCTGAAAAGTCGTTAAATTCCTTGCCCAATGGGATTGCGTACATTTCCCTGTGCACAAACAATTTCAATGGTTACTACTAGAAGATAGACTATGAACGTATGAATGTGGTAGCGCGTTCCGAGTTTAATTGTTAAATATAATTTCCGGTAACGACTTTAAATCGTGGCCTTTCTGCTGGAGCGCTTGCTTGATAAGTTTTGCGGTGTCCACTGCATGGGCATTGTCCCCGTGTACGCAAATACTATGGAACGGCGTAGGCAGTATTGTCCCATTTTCAGTGACAACCCCGTTTGCTTCAATCATAGCCAGGACATGCGCGATGCAACCCTCAGCAGTGTCGATAACGGCTCCAGGTTTTCGGCGGGATACCAGAGAGCCTGAATCGGTATACGCTCTGTCTGCGAAAATTTCCAAGGCGACACTCATCGAAGCATCCGCTGCAGCTGCAGCAAGTTCGGACAGTACGGGGGCAAGAAAAATGATGTCAGGATTAAATGCTTTAACTGCTCTAACAACAGTATCGGCCATGGCGCGATTTTCACACGCCATGTTGTTAAGTGCTCCGTGGGGCTTAACATGGGTCATGGGTAGTTTTCGCATTTTACTCATGCCGTCTAGTGCTGATAGTTGATATTGAATAAGTGTGGTGAGCTCTGAATCAGGGACCGACATGGGCCGGCGACCAAAGCCTTGTAAATCTAAAAACCCGGGGTGTGCGCCGATGCTGACCTTTGCATCGCGAGCCATATCGATAGTGTTTGCCATGACCATCGGATCGCCTGCATGAAAGCCGCAGGCGACGTTGGCAGAATTTACGACACCGAGAAGATTTTCATCATCGCCCATTGGCCACGGACCAAAGGACTCTCCTAGATCAGCATTGAGATTGAGTAACATTAGGATGTGTCCTATCAGTGCAGTTAATGAGCTCGTCCGTCTATGACGCCATCAATAAGGTTATGTTTCAGCAAATCCGTTGTACTGAGGGTCGTGTTAACAACAGGTGTTAATGATTGGATGGCATCATTAATTTTTTGGTCTTGCATGCGCACGGCATCGATTGCTTCATCTATTGAGATGGCTACGAAGTTAAAGGATGTGCCTGCCCGTCTTAAGCCAAGCTTAGGTTGATCGATAGAGAGCACAGTAGCAACTTTAGGGTAGCCACCGGCAGTATGTGCATCACTCAGTAAAACGATTGGTTGACCTGTACCCGGCACCTGTATGGATCCCGGCACGATGGCATCTGAAACAATATCCTTTGCAGCTGCATCTCTGTGATGAACGGCTGGGCCAGACAATCTGACACCCATCCGATCGGCATCTGTTCCTACAGTGAAGTCACCACTTAACAAATTCTCAATGCCTTCTTTTGAGAAGTGATCTTCCTGAGGCCCTAAAACGATTCGAAGGCTACAGTCGTCGAATAGACCGAGTAAGGAATGGTTGCATTGTAAATCGGGGGTGTAGTCAGATCTACTGACGTTGATTTCGTCACCGGCTTGCAGAGCAGTGCCGTTCAATCCACCTAAACTCGCCTTTGAGTAAGTGGACGCACTGCCTAAATGATCGGATACCGCCAACCCTCTGAAAGCGATGATGGCATGGCGATACTCGCCCGTGCTCTTTATTTTTATAGAGCTTCCAGCAGGTGCCTGATAGCTTCTATTAGGTTGAATCTTAATATTCAGATTGCCGTCACTCAAGGTTGCATCAGCACTTTCATGAGCACACAGTGCAAATCTTACACATTCTTCTTCTACCGCTATTTCGAGGCCGCCTTCCCAAGTTTCGATAACACTTTGACTGTGCGGATTGCCAGTGAGTGCGTTTCCTAATTTTTGCCAGGCGGGTACCAGGCAACCAGACCAGGGAATTCCTAGATGGCGTAGGTTGAATCGTCCTTCATCCTGAATAGTGCTGAGCAATCCGGCGCGTTTAATGGTGACGACGCTCATAAACCACACTCTGTTTCAGAAACCAAGGTGTTGCGATTGAACTGACCACGTGTTTTCTGCTCGGTGATGTCATTGAATTCTTCCAATGAGATCGATTTAAACTTTACGGTATCACCGGCTTTGAACAATACAGGTTGGTCATGTTGCGCATCAAACAGTGGGAGAGGGCACTTACCCAGAATATGCCAGCCGCCCGGACTATCCCATGGATACACTCCCGTTAATTGCATGGCGATGGCGACGCTTCCAGCGGGTACCCTCACTCTAGGCTCGGCACGTCTGGGAAGATGGAGCGGTTTAGGGGTATCTCCTAAAAATGCAAACCCCGGTAGAAAACCGAGCATGTAAACCGAGAACTCTGTTTGCTCATGTAAGTCTATAACCTGTTGTTCATCTAGACCTGTCAGCGTGGCAACTTCAGCTAAATCGGGTCCAGAGTCATTACCGTAGTGAACCGGAATGGTAAAGCGATTGGAGTCATTAGTCGTGAGTTGTATATCGTCTGCATCAAGTTGTCGAAACTCCTCTATCAGGCTTTGAGGGTGCGTGCGCAGAGGGTCATAGATAACAGCTAGTGAACGAAAAGTGGGAACGCACTCAAGCACACCATCAAGTTTATCTTCTAGCAATGCCGCACTGATACGTGCATTCATTGCAACCACTTGATCGACCAAACGCCGATCAATTATTCTTCCGAACTCCAATACCAGACATCTATCTCCGGCGAAGTGAGGTGTCCATGAATCTTCTTTTTGTCGCATTGTCAGAAGAGTGTCTATGTGATTACTTAGAGTATGAAATGGTGATTAGGGTTTTCTTTCAATACATTGGCCAATGCATCGAAGTGTTGTTGAGCATACAGAGCCAAGTTCGCATTAAATTGTTCTGATGTCTGTTTTATCACATCGTCAGGAATCAATTTAATAGCTTGGCCGGTTTGCATCGCAAACACGTGTTGTCTGCAGGCACGCTCTAAATAATATAAGTCATCAAATGCTAGCGCGACGCTGCTGCCATTAACGACGACACCATGATGAGCAAGAAACAAGATATCGATCTCTTTTGAGCGCGATGATTTTGCTGAAATACGTGCGCCTTCGTCGGCATCATGGGCTAGGCCTCCGAAATTCGATTCATACGCTATTCGGCCGAAAAAACGTGTTGCTGTTTGGTGGGACATGGGCAATTGCGCCGCATCGCCGTCTAACATGGTTAATGTTGTGGCGTAGGGCATATGGGTATGTAGAACGGCCTTGTGGCGAGGATTAGCCCGGTGGGCAGCGACATGTATGAACAGCGCGCTATCTTCGACTTCCCCGGCTCCGTTTAGGATATTGCCATCACCGTCGACAAGAAGGAGTGAGTCGGCCTGCATCTGCGACCAGTGCACACCGTAAGGATTGATTAAGTAGCGCTCATCTTCGCTGTCTAATTGAACCGAAAAATGATTACAGATTCCTTCGTGCAAACCAAAGCGTTCTGCAAGACGAAACGCGAGTGCTAATTGCTGTCTATCGTAAGCTTCTGATGAAGCGGAGGAATTGATTGGGCTGGGATTTGTGGCCATGTTCAGCACCTTTGTAATGATGGCTGACATGATATAACGAGCATCGCTCGATGACGCCTAGAATTTTGGCAGGCGTTATAGGTGGCAAGGCCAGCGAATGGAATATTCGCTGGCCTTGCCCGTCAAGATTAAGCGGTAGCCACTTCTCGAGTCTCTTCTTCGTCGGCACCAGCGGTTGTTGTCTCGATAGAGGAGAGCAACTTGGAGTCGACTTTCGGTGCAGTAGACGGTTCGTCCGACTTAGCTTCCATTTCATCAGCCCATGTGCGTAATTCGCGATAGGCCGCTAGCAGACTGGCAGCTTGCTCTTTCAGCTCGGAAAGGGTTTCGAGCTCTTCTTTTTGCTGCTTGGATTCTTTCTTGAGCTTTCGATTAGCGTCTTCAGCAGTCTTACGCGCATTCGCCTCGTCCAGCTTCTGCTTCTTCAGCGTCTTAAGCTTTTTGAGGATGTTGTCCGGTGTATCGGCCAAAGCCGTGTTTATCGCTTTGAGCTCTTTCTGCTTTTCATCGACTTGGCGCTTGGCTTTTTGTAGTGCGTCAGTGTTGTCTTTTCGGCCAATGCTCAGGGCATGTTCGGCGGCTTCTTTAGATCGAATGGCTTCGTCTCGTTGGGCCTCGGCTTCGCCTTTAGCTTTGAGGGTCTTTTTGACTTCACCCTGCATTGCACCGATTTCTTCAGAGGCCCGGTTACGAGTCTCTGCCATGTTGGCATCGGCGTCAGTGGATCGCTTGATGGCTTGATCAAGTGCAGATCTTAAATCTTCGGCAGTAAAGTCTTCCTTTAACTTTAGGGCAGAAGCGGCTTCATTCATCAGCACTTGCTTGCTGATGGCTAGGTCTTTCCAAATTCTCAGTTGCTGTTCGCTGTCGGCTTGACTCACGTAATAATCTCTTGAACGAAAAGGGTGGATAACCGGACCTTAGGACAAGTCCAGGAATCGGTTGAGTTTTAATGATTAAGGTGGCTGGGTGATTTTAAGTGTCTAACTATTCGATATGAAGCCTAAAAAGGTATTACCATCGGTGTTTCTGATGTGTTGTGGGCATATTAGCCTTGGCCTTTTTCCAAAATCACATGTGACGAACGCGATTCCGGCCCGACACAACTCCCAAGTATACTGCTTTTTCTCGTCGCAATCAGCTCTCATCTTAGACACTCGCCGTAATGCGTGATCAATTACTGACATTTTGGCGATTTTTGGGCCGCAATGCACGCTGGCTGGCGGGTGGCGTACTGCTGACTTTTGCCTCAAGTGTCGGCCAAACGTTCTTCATTGCCAGCTTCGCCGGCGATATTCGCGCTGACTATGGTTTATCACATGGTGGATTTGGCATGGTCTACATGCTGGCCACGCTCGCAAGTGCCGCCACGTTGGTATCAGTCGGCCGGGTACTCGATTCTGTGCCCGTTTATAAGGTTGCAGCTGTATCCATTGTGTGTCTCGCCGGAGCAGCCTTTCTCATGGCCACGGCCCACACGGTTTCTTTGCTGTTGTTATCTATCTACTTTTTACGATTGTTTGGCCAAGGAATGATGACCCACACGGCAATGGTTGCGATGGGTAAATGGTTTGTCGCGGAGCGGGGCCGGGCGGTTTCAATTACCACTACGGGTCATCAATTGGGCGAGGGAGTTCTGCCCATTGTGCTCGTGTCTTTGTTGATGCTGGCTGATTGGCGCACCGCTTGGCAGATGGCGGGTTTAATTCTAATTCTGCTGGTTTTGCCGCTCAGCTTCATTAGCCTGGCAAAACCGAGAACTCCCTCTACTCAAGATCTTGTCTTTGCCGAGAGAGGGCGCCAGTGGCGGCGGTCCGAAGTTCTTAAAGACGCACCGTTCTGGGCTGTGTGCACGGGTGTTCTGGCACCCTCATTTATCGGAACCTCGGTGTTTTTTCATCAGGTTCATTTAAGTGAGCTCAAACTGTGGTCATCGGGAGTTGTGGCTGGTTCCTTTTCTGTTATGGCAATTACATCGGTCGTTGTAGGACTGATTACCGGTCAGTTGATTGACAGATTCACAGCCCGTCGCCTTCTGCCATTTTTTTTGTTTCCTTTAGCCATTGGCTGCGCATTTTTATCGGTCGCACAGCAAAGCTTCAGCATGGCTATATTTATGTTTCTTTTAGGCAGCTCTTACGGGGTATCGGGCGCTGTTTTCGGTGCAATTTGGCCAGAGGTTTATGGCACGCGGCATTTGGGTGCCATTCGAGCGGTAGTCTCAGCTGCTATGGTGTTCGCCTCCGCACTGGGACCGGGCTTGACGGGATGGCTAATCGATATTGGCGTTGGATTTGAAACACAACTACTTATAATGAGTGGGTATTGCTTGGCGACCATGTTGGTCTTATTCCGAGTGTCGAAACAATTGCAGCTGCGATTAGCCCTTGTCGCGCAGACAACGTAACGTCGTTTCTCCAACTTAGATAAGACGATTAGTTGCCAGATACAAATAAACTGTAACGGTAAGCAGAGAACATAGAGTGGAGAGAACTACGGCACTGGACGCTCGCTCTTCCCATACGCTGTATTGCTGAGCAATAACGAATACGTTGGTAGCGGATGGCAGAGCGGCTAATAACACCGCGGAATAAACCCAGACATCGTTGATATTGGGTATCTGCGTCACGAGCACATAAATAAGCAACGGATGCACGAACAATTTGATGGGAATCAAATAGCTAAGCTCGACCGGGATTCGTTTAAGGGGTCTTATTGCCGCAGTAACTCCCATGGCGAATAAAGCGCACGGAGCTGCGGCATTGGACAAGGACAGTAAAAACTGATCGATGGTGGTGGGTAGTTGCACTTTCATCCAGGCGCAAGCCATACCTGCAAGCGTTGCCAGAATAAACGGATGTGTAATTATCTTATGGGCGATGCTTGACACAATGGACCAAACTCTTTGGGGCTTTTTACTACCAATGGCCATTAGGGTGGGCGCCAACGTGAAGTGCATGGCATTGTCTAGGCAAAAGACAAGCGCAACAGGCACACCTGCCTCAGGGCCGAAGGCCGCAATGGCCAATGGCGGCCCCATATAACCAATGTTTCCATAAGCGCCAGCGAAACCTTGCACCGTGGCTGAAGACGTATCAGCTTTTCTTAAAAGTTTGGCTATACAAAAACACAGTAGAAAAATTAAGAATGTACCTAGGGTGGTATTAATCAAGAAGCGAGTATTCGCAAATTCTGAAACTGGTGTATCGCTCAGCAATCTGAATATAAGTGCGGGCAGGGCGATATAAACAATAAAAAAATTTAACCAGGCCAGCCCTTCAATAGGAATTTTTTTCAGGCGGCCCGCTAGGTAGCCTAGAAAAACTAGTCCGAATAGTGGTAGTACCAGGCCCGCTACTTGTTGCATAGTAAATAGGGTTAAGTAGCGTTTATATGATTTTGCCAGGATTCAGGATGCCTGAAGAATCAAGCGAGTTCTTCAAGGTTTTCATCAAGGCAATTTCCTCTGGCGTTCTGGAATGGTGTAGATACGCTTTTTTGCTGAGACCGATACCGTGTTCAGCAGAGATCGATCCGCCCAGCTTTTTCAAAGGTGAATACACAATGTCGTTACTCATGGATTGCCATTGAGTGAATTCTGCTTCACTTAGTGGTGAGTCTGTGGGGGGCGCAACCAGCACGTGAAGATTGCCGTCCGCTAGATGTCCGTATACGTAAACAATCACACCCGGCCAGCGTTGTTCAAGTTGTCCAATGGTACTTTCAACATAGTGGTTCATATCGGCGATAGGTAGGCTGATGTCGTAGACGAAAACGGGATCATGACTCAGAGCGATGTCAATATGCTCTCTTATGTGCCAGATATTTGCGCGCTCTTTTTGCGATTGGGCAATCACCGCGTCCTGAATTAATCCACTGTTCAGGGCTTTTTCCAAGGCGTGTTGAAAATCTGCGGATGAGTTCTCGGCAGTGTTGCTACGAGTCTCTGCAATGGCATAAATAGGATAACTTGCCGGCAGAGGTGCGACACTTGTGCCGTCCAGTTGCGCGTTGGTATTTAATTGATAGAAGGGTTGCCATATAACTTCAAAGGCATCTAGGTTTCCATTTAAGGAGGCACTGAATTCGCCTAATAATTCGCATACGTTTTCGAAAGATGCAAATGCCATCAATGCCGTATTGATGTGTGGAGTGGCAGGTCTCAGTCGAAGAACAGCGCGTGTAATGGTGCCTAGAGTACCCTCGCTTCCTATGAATAAATGTTTCAAATCATAGCCGGCGTTGTTCTTCATCATTTGGTTTAACGATGAAAGGACGGTGCCATCGGCTAGAACAACCTCCAGTCCTAACACTTGCTCTCGTGTCATTCCGTAACGCAGTACGGATAGGCCTCCAGCATTCGTTGAGATGTTTCCGCCTATCGTGCAAGAACCGCGAGCACCTAAGTCAAGACCGAACTGTAAGTTTGCGTCTGCTGCAGCTTCTTGAACGTTTTGCAGAACGGCGCCCGCCTGAACGAGCATGGTACGACCTTTTTCATCGATGGATTCAATGTGGTTTTGGCGCTCCAGCGATAAGATGATGTCATCGCTCGTGGTACGGTTGCCATCCACCAGCCCCGTGACTCCACCGTGAGTAACCACTGTTTGTGATTGCTCGTGGCACAGTTTTAAAACGGCTGACGTCTCGGCAGTATTGGCCGGCCTGACAATGGCTTTGGCAACGAGGGGAGTGCTGTCCCAGAAATGTGTTGCGCGCTGCGAGACTTGTTCCCCGCGAAGTACGTTTGATTGTCCTACTATATTCGAGAGTGCTTCTAATAAGCACTCACGATTAGTCGTTCTGACGTTGTCAATCACGTAAAAGCTTGCAACCCGGTCTGGCAGCGTCCTAGTATTAGGGCATGGACATCGTGTGTGCCTTCATAGGTATTTACAGCTTCAAGGTTCATGACGTGACGAATAACATGGTACTCATCTGAAACGCCATTACCCCCCAGCATATCCCGGGCTTGTCGCGCTATGTCTAATGCCTTTCCTGCATTGTTACGTTTCATTAGCGAGATGAATTCAGCTGAAGCATTTCCAGCATCCATCAGTCTGCCCAAACGCAGCGAACCTTGCAGACCGAGAGTTGTTTCGGTTTGCATATCAGCTAACTTTTTTTGAATAAGCTGATTAGCTGCTAGCGGTTTGCCAAATTGCTTACGATCCAGAGTGTAGGTACGGGCTTGATGCCAACAGGCTTCGGCCGCACCGATTGCGCCCCAGCTGATGCCGTAGCGGGCACGATTCAAACACCCAAACGGGCCTGCAAGCCCGGTGGCATTCGGTAACAATTTATCCTCACCGACAAATGCATCTTGCAGTTGGATCATGCCTGTGATCGAAGCACGCAAGGAAAACTTGCCTTCAATTTTCGGAGTGCTGAGCCCTGGGTTATCCCGGTCAACCAAGAAACCTTTTATTTTTCCATCGTGTGCATCTGACTTAGCCCAGACAACGCAAACATCGGCGATAGGGGAGTTGGTAATCCAGTTCTTTGCACCACTTAATGAGTAACCTCCATCGACTTTCGTGGCTCGAGTAACCATGCTTGATGGATCCGAACCATGATCCGGTTCTGTGAGTCCGAAACAGCCGACCCATTCACCTGAGGCAAGCTTGGGGAGATAGTGTTGTCGTTGCTCTTCGGATCCATAGGCAAAAATAGGATGCATGACGAGGGATGATTGCACGGACATCGCAGAACGATAGCCTGAATCGACGCGTTCAACTTCTCGAGCAACCAGACCGTAGCTAACGTACGAGGCCGCCGCACAGCCATATTCCTCGGGGAGCGTCATGCCAAGTAACCCTAAGCTTCCAAACTCAGTCATGATTTCTCGATCAAAGCGTTCGTGTCGATTGGCTTCGACAACACGATCCATCAAAGCACTTTGGCAGTAGTCTCTTGCAGTGTCCTTTATGAGGCGCTCATCATCGTCAAGTTGTTGATCAAGAAGGGCCATGTCGTCCCACACGGGTTGAACAGGCTTAGCGCGCGCAGCCTCGGGCGTCATATGTGAAACAGACTCGGGGTTAGCAGCCATATCAATCTCCTCTAATCAGGGTTCTTATTGTAGCCCTAAGCGGCATTGCTTGGGCAATCATGGGCAAAGTGGGTGGCCTGTAAGTTGCAAATTTGCATACGACAGAACCAAATTACGGATCCCCAATGAATTCAGAAGTGCTTAGCGATTCGACAGCACCATCAGAGGCAGGTGAACTTGATGCCGGCACAAGTTGGTTACGATGGCTTTCGATGCTGCTTAATGACCGTCAATGGTTGGGGTTATTCGAGTTTGGTCCCGAGCCTGCTGTTTTGTTAAGGCGACATGGTTGCCCAGAAAATTTCGTACCGCCGGAACAAGCATTGGCGTTGGCGAGGAAATCTCGCACCACGGCCTCCCCGATAGCGATCAAGTTACCGAAAAGCTCACTTGAGAATGCACCTGAAGTAACGTTGACCGCTCTACCGCTCAATGAATCTTGCGACAGAATCTTACTAATTCAGGGAACAATGCAAAGTGCTGAACAACAAGCCGGCATGTTTCGTCTCTGCCAGTGGGCTGGTGAGCGGTTTGACTTGAACCCTGAGCAGGCAGGTCATGAGTCAGTTAACCAGTCACAGGGTTTGGATGCATTGCCTTCGGCAGTGCTTAAAGCCTCTTTCGAGCATGAAACACCTCATGCAATGGCACTGTCCATTGTTAATACCGTAAAGCGCCTGTGTGGATGCTCTAGGGTAACGTTAGCAACTCTGGAGGCAGGTTCGACGGCAAATTCGCTTTCTATTATGGCCATGTCCGACCAGGCTCAGATAGACGCTCGTAAAGTATTGCCTGCCAAGCTGACCGCCTCAATGCGAGAGCGTCTCGTGCAGTCCGAAGTGAGCGCGATTTCAGCTGATCAGGCAGGTGAATTATCAGATCAATATCCCCATACTGTGTCGTTGTATCGTGATTATGGTGAGAACCCTTCGCTTGGCGTTGTGCATCCGCTCAGCGATGCGAGAAAAAGAGCTTCCCTGCAGCGTCGTAGATCAACGCAAGCCTATTCAGTTGTGCTTCTTGAACGACCGGCTGGTCAGCCGTTTACTGAAGTGCAGCAGAAGGCGATTCAAACACTGCTGGCCCCATCCTTGGATTTACTGACGCGGCGAATTGATGAGCAGCGAAGCATTTGGATGCGCTTGAGACACTATGGCGCGACAAAACTCAATCATCGCAGCTTGAAAGATGTGGGAATTCGCCACCCCGGGTGGAGCCTTGCGGCTCTAGCGGTAGTTGGAAGTTTACTGATTCCTATCGAACACCGATTCACAGCTCGAGCAGCGATTGAGGCTAAAGACCTTCAGGTCATTATTGCGCCACAGAACGGCTTTGTTGCAACCTCGCATACACGAGCCGGTGAAAACGTTAAGAAGGGACAACTTTTAGCAACGCTTGATGCCCAGGATCTGAATTTGGCGGTGAATAAATGGGAAAGCGAAAGAATCAAAAACGAACAAGCCGTCGATTTGGCATTGGCTACTCGTGACCGCGTTGCTCTTGGACGTCTTAGAGCGGATACAGCCAGGATAGCAGCGGAACAGGCATTAGTAGAGAGGCAGCTTGAACGCGCTGAATTGAGGGCACCGTTTGATGGTGTTGTGCTAAGTGGAGACTTTAGTCAACGCTTAGGATCGGCAGTAAAACAGGGAGATACACTATTTACGATAGCTGCAACCGATGAATACCGTCTTGTCTTAGACATTAAAGAAAACGATGTGGGACTGGTTAACGCCGGGCAGCAAGCTGACGTGCGTATGACAGCCTTGCCGAATCAAACTTGGCACGCATCGGTAGAGTCTGTACTCCCGGTTGCAACCAGCACAGAGGGCAGTAATGTTTTCAGAGTTCCGGCAAAACTGGATGAACGACCTGACGCCTTACTTCCGGGAATGGAAGGTGTGGCTAAGGTACACGCTGGCTCGCGATCTCTAGCATGGGTTTACACGCGCAATTTACGTGAAAAAGCCAAAGTTCTGGCTTGGCGTATGGGTGTGATTCGATAGCATGGGACCGGAGTATTCACAGTGGGATGCTATAGCCACACTAATGCCGGTAAAGCTGCCGGATATCGAATTCGTTGAGCGGGAAGTCAGGGGTGAACCTTGGCTTTTTGCTCACAACAATGTGACCGGGCAGCATGCTCGTATTAACGCAATGGCACGGCAGGTTGTCTACGAGCTTAGCGGTAAGGACACCGTTCAGGATATTGTTAGACGATTAGCACCAACGTCAGATAGTGAGGAAAAGGAAGCCATTGCAGCCAGTCTCATTGCATTGTCGCAACTCGGTATGATTGCTCTTGGCGATGACAACGTAGATTTAAGAATTCAGCATCGTGTCAACGAACTGAGTTCGCGAAAAGTATCGAGCTGGCACAATCCTTTGGCGATACGCATTCCTCTGTTTGATCCGAACAGTGCGCTTGAGAAATTACATAATCGAATTCACCCTTTATTAACCCATTGGTTTTTATGGGTAACTTTTACCTTTTTATTGTTTTCAGTCGGGGTTGCAGTACTAAACGGGCCGGACATTCTTAATCAAGTCGCTGTAGTGGCTAGCACACCTCAACAATGGTGGCAGTTGCTCGTTGTTTATCCGATTCTAAAAAGTGCGCATGAAATTGCACATGCGATTTGTATAAAGCGGTTTGGTGGTTCGGTACATGAAGCTGGTATAACCGTACTGGTACTAATGCCCGTACCTTATGTCGATGCGACCGACATCTGGCGATTTGAAAGGAGACATCGACGGATGCTGGTATGCGCTTCAGGCATGATCGCAGAAGGTGTACTAGCCTCGTTCGGTTTCTTGATTTGGTTGACCGTTGAGCCGGGCTTACTGGCAGATCTTGGTTTCGCAGTTGCCCTAACTGGGTCAGTCTCTACGTTGTTGCTTAATGCTAACCCATTGTTGAAATTTGATGGTTATCAAATTTTGCAGGATGCTCTGGATATACCCAATCTGGCACCCAGAGCCAGCCGATACTTGACGTATTTGTGCAGACGATATGTGCTGGGTGTGGATTCTATACGTTCGCCGGTAACGGGAAAAGGAGAGCGCAGATGGCTTGTATCCTATGGAGTTGGCGCAGGAATTTATCGTTGGATCATCACATTAACCATAGCGTTGTATCTTGCATCTCGTTATCCGGTGTTGGGTGGTTTGTTGGCCGGATTCGCTCTTTATCAACTTGGAATTAAACCCTGTTTTCAGGCTGCTTTATACCTAGGGAAATCTGAGGAGCTACAGGCTTCAAGACCTCGAGCGATGCTGACCACTGTCGGTCTGATTTCAGCGATCGCAGGGTTCGTGTTTTTAGTACCCGTGCCAACATACACACGTGCAGAAGGCATCATTGATGTTCCTCATCAAGCTCAGTTGTTTGCGCCCCAAACTGGAGAACTGGCCGAGGTGTTTGTTGCTCAAGGAGAAAAGGTGGAAATAGGGCAACCTATTCTAAGAGTTGATGATCCTGTGATGACAACTAGAGTGGCCGTTTTACAAAGCGAGCTTGATGTTCTTAATTTGCAGTATCGGGCAGCACTGATTAATGAACCAGTGACTGCACCTGCACTTCGACAAGATATTAAAGACACACGTAACGCACTTAACCAGTTAAGTGAGTCTTTATCTGAGCTTATTATTCGGGCCTCGGTGCCAGGCGTTGTGAGCTTAAACACAGAGTCTTCGCGAGTGGGTGAATTTATCCAGGCAGGCTCAAGTGTTGGACATGTTGTTGATTCACAAGATCTGCACGTCAAAGCGGTTGTCAAACAACGAGATATCTCTCGGGTAGAGGATGGCGTTCGTTCAGTGAATATTCGATTGGCGGAACGTTTTGGTGAATCTATCAATGGTGTTTTGTCGCAAAAAACACCGGCAGCTAACCGTGAGCTGCCTAGCCAAGCACTAGCTGGAAGGGGTTACGGCGGCATACCCGTTGCATCGTCACAAGAGCAGGGCTGGGAGACCATAGATCCTGTTTTTCATTTTGAAATCGATTTGCCGGAAGACACGTCAGCCGTTGGGATAGGTGGTCGAGCATATGTCACGTTTGCGCACCAACCAGAGTCTATCGGAAAGCGCTCTTGGAAAGCTTTAAGACGAGTTTTGATAGATCAACTTGCTTTGTAATAATTTGTTATCGGATACGTTTTAATGGGTTCTTCTACAAACTTTGCTACACCAACTGTCGTTGCCTACGATACAGCTGGATACAAGTTTCTTAAAGGTACGTGTTACTCCGTAATAGCCGGATGTTTACTTGCAGGGTTCATGTCTACTACTGATGCGTCACTAGAAGTTCTTTCAGATATGGACTGTGTCATTGAACCTAGCGCTCTTATCGAGTTAGGCTCAGCGGTTCCGGGGCTTATTTCTGAAAGCTATTTTGATCGGAGTGATTTTGTCAACCAAGGTGCTGTCGTGGCACGATTGGAAAGCAGCGTTGAAAGAGTTTCACTGTTAATTGCTGAACAAGCTGCAAGTAGTTCTACCGCCATAGAACTTCGTCGTCTCACCGCAAGCTTTGGAGATCGCACACGCGCTCGAAATGAGAAAATGCTTAAAACTGCCAGTGTATCAAGGCAGATCATGGACCAAGTAACAACCGAAGCTCAGATCGCGGAATTACAGTTAGCGCAAGAACGCGAAGGAAAATTATTAGCAGAACTTGAAGTTGAAAGAGCGAAAGCATCACTGAACCGTAGAGAAATTCGCAGCCCATTCAGTGGCACGATTACTGAGCGATATAAGACAACCGGTGAGTATGTTGACAATGATCCGATTTATCAGGTTGCTCAGTTAGACCCATTAAACGTAGAGGTTATAGTCCCCATTGATTATTTGGGAACAGTAGAGTCGGGCATGACTGCTCAAGTGACGTTGGATGTTCCTGGTTTTGAGAACAAAGTTCTTGAGGCTATAGTGAGACGAATTGATTCGGTTGCCGATGCAGCCAGTGCAACGTACGGTGTTCGTTTAACACTCGATAATCCGGAAATGACGATACCTAGCGGTGTTCGTTGCCAAGTGGATTTCTTCGCTTCTTAGTCAGTTTCGAGTTTACTAGTGTTTGCCTAACTGTCAATGGGTTGGTTTATCGAACCGGGCGGATTTCTGGACAGTTCATAGCATGCCACCCGTTACTCGTATCTGCAAAACGTCACCTGTTAAATAGCGGGGCCACACTCCCAGTGCTGAAAAGTACTGAAGTTTAAACCCACGATGCCGATTTATGATAGGACCAGTTGAATATGGAATACTGAATTTCAGCTGAAATACTAAAATTTAAAATAATGCGAGTACAGTAAATTCAGTGCTACAACGTCATCCAAATAGAAGTGTTACCGCCATCGGTGTGCATATGCCTTGGATAGCATGTATGGCTGCTTGCTCGCTGACTTTTACCGAATTAAGACGGCGATGTAATGTGGTCTAAGCTTGTTTCTTTATATAGGGCTAGGCCAACGCTATCTCCGCGATTCCATATCGCGTTTGGTCTGACCTCGCTTGTTACATCAACGATACTTCTCTCATTGTTTTTGGGTTTTGTGCCAGATAGGCAAGCTGCAGTGTCTGAAGGGCGTGTCTCTTTAGCCGAAGCGCTTGCAACATCGACATCGACACTAATTGATCGGGGAATACTTGTTGGTGTTAGAGATAACCTCGAATTTGTTGTACAAAGAAACCCCTCTCTAGCATCGGTCGAATTGGTGGCTAAAAGCAACGGAGAACGTGTTGCCTTTGGCTCTGAGGTCGATACCAGCATACAGCCTACGATGACCGTACCGGTATATAGAGGGCGATTTGAGTGGGGAGAACTACGATTTCATTTTGTTGAAAACGTCGGGCCGCGGTTGATTGACCGGTGGAGAAAATCTGAATTTGGACTGATGTTGTTTGTTTCTCTATTTTGTCTGCCACTGTTTTATTTTTACCTGGGTAAGATGCTCAAAGAACTCAACCCTTCTTCAGCCGTTCCAGGACGCGTCAGGAATGCATTGGATACAATTGCGGAAGCACTAATAGTTCTGGATAAGAAGGGCAACATCGTGTTGGCTAATGCCGCATTTGCTACGTTAAATGGCAAGCCTGCGGCGGAGTTAGTCGGTGTCCCTGCCGATAAGTTAGGCTGGCAATGCGAAACTGAGGGTGAAGCTGCGCTTCCTTGGAAATCCGTCCTTGATTCTGGAGAGCATGTTCACAACACTATGGTCGGTTTCACGGACAAAGAGGGTGTGGCTCGTAAATTTATGGTCAACTGCTCTCCTGTCACTGGTGCCAAAGACCGTGTTGGCGGCGTACTCATCAGTATGGATGATATAACGCTTCTCGAAGAAAAAGAGCAGTTACTTAGACAGTCGATGGAGGAAGCTGAAGAAGCTAATGTTGCTAAAAGCGCATTCCTGTCGAATATGAGTCATGAAATACGAACGCCAATGACTGCGATACTCGGTTTTACGGAAGTACTCAAGCGAGGCAGGCATCTCAGTGTCGATGACCGTAAAAGGCATCTTAATACGATATCTAACAGTGGAGAACACTTGTTGGAATTGATTAACGATGTGCTCGACTTGTCAAAGGTTGAAAGCGGCGCGATGGATGTGGAGAGTATTCCTACGGCTATCGGGCCTCTCGCGAATGAGGTAGTCAAGGTTCTAAAAATCAAGGCTGATGAGAAATCTATTTATTTAGATATTAACGTTGCATCGCCAATGCCGGAACATATTTTTTCCGATCCCTCCCGACTTCGTCAGATTATGACTAATCTGGTTGGCAATGCCATTAAGTTCACCGAGGAAGGTGGTGTCAAGCTGAACATCAGTCACGATAACGCCAGCAAAACAGTCAAGATTGCGGTAGTTGATACCGGCATCGGTATGAATGAAGCGCAGCTAGCCACTATCTTTGATGCATTTACACAAGCCGACTCCTCTATTACTCGTCGCTTTGGTGGCACAGGCTTGGGTCTGTCTATTAGTCGTAAGCTGGCAGAGGCTCTCGGTGGTGGTATTGAAGTCTCTAGTGAGCCGGGTAAAGGCAGCACATTCCTAATAGTGGTTCCGACAGGCGACGTCTCGAATGTGCCCCTGCGCTCACCTGAGTACATTGTCGAAGCATTTAACTTGCTTGACGACGGTGATGATCAACAGTGGGAGTTACCACAAGCACAAGTGCTTGTGGTCGACGATGCTCTTGAGAACCGAGAACTCCTTAAAGTTCTCCTGACCGAACTCGGTTTGTCAGTATCACTGGCTGAAAACGGCAAGCTCGGATTAGAGTGTGCCCTTGAGAACGACTTCGACGTTGTTATTATGGATATCCATATGCCTGTTATGGATGGCTATGATGCAGTGGCTGGTATGCGTAAAGGTGGTATTGAAAAACCGATTGTCGCCTTAACGGCGAACGCAATGAAAGGCTATGAGGAGAAACTACTGGCTGCCGGATTCTCGCATTACCAAACAAAGCCAATTGATATTCCCAAACTAACTCAGCTTCTTGCACGATTACTCGATGGAAAGCCGGTAAAACGTGCAGTCGCTCATAAGATAGTAGATCAGGTGAATCATGAATCTGTAGAAAGCACCCAAATGGATGAAGGGTCCGACTATCCGATTTATAGCTCGCTAACGGCGGGTAATAAACAGTTTGGCGTCATTGTCGAAAAGTTCTTAGATAAGCTGAGCGAAGAGCTCAGCTCCATGCGCAAGCTATTTTCAGATAACGAATGGGCAGCACTTAAAGACAAAGCCCATTGGTTAAAGGGGTCGGGTGGTACCGTCGGGTTTACCTGCTTATACGAGCCTGCCAAAGCGTTGGAAGAAGCTTTGGCTGACGGTGATTTAGTTTCCGCCGGAAAAAGTCTGGATGAAATTGTACATCTATCTTCTCGTTTATCGCCTGGGCAAGCAGAAACGTCTGTTGAAGAGGCGGTGACTGACGTTGTGGTGGCACCTAACCAGAGTGTAGCTGCGAACGACACGAGTCCGGTATACAGCGTGCTTGCTGAGCAAAATCCTAAGTTTCTACCGTTGGTTGGAAAATATTTGGTTCGGATGGATGAGCAGTTCGTCGTTATGGATGAAGCGGTTTCCCAGCAAAACTGGAAAGGTGTTGGAGATATCGCGCATTGGTTGAAAGGCTCTGCGGGTAGCGTGGGCTTCAATGGATTTACAGAAATTGCTGCCGAGCTGGAAACAGCAGCGCGAAACGAGTCCCTTGAAGAGGTTACCAACTGTATTGGGCATGTCAAAAAATATGCGGATCGCATCCTCCAAGGTTGGGAAAATTCGGAGTGCAAGAGGCGCTCAGCATGACAAATTCTAACTACGAAGTGGATGTCTATGATTCGTCGAACTTACAATTCGACGATGCAAAGATAATGATGGTTGATGATGAACCTCTCAACATGGATGTGTTGCAGATTCATCTCAGAGCTGAAGGATATATAAAATTTGTTGCGGTCAGTGATTCGACAACAGCTATGGAGACAATGCGACATGAGCTACCGGACGTCTTGTTATTGGATCTAGTGATGCCAGAGGTAACCGGCTTCGATATCCTGCGCTTAATACGTGAAGATGAAAAATTGCGTTATTTACCGGTTATTGTATTAACATCAGCCAACGATGCTGAAACGAAACTAAAAGCGTTGACCCTCGGGGCAACCGATTTTTTGGCTAAACCTATCGATGCCAGTGAGCTGGTGCTACGACTTCGCAATACGATTAGTGCAATAGCCTGGCAAAAAAGAATGAGTGAGGTTGACCCTTTATCCAATCTGCCAAACCGCGCTTGGTTCAGACAGATGTTGTCTGACAGGTTAACGCGTGGCTCAGAGCAGAAACCTTTGTCGGCTTTGATTCTAATTAACATTGATGGTTTTAAAGCCATTAATGATTCGCTAGGACCTCAAAACGGGGATGTCGTTTTGCAGTCGTTTAGTGAACGTTTGGTGGATACTTTCCGCGATGGTGAAATTCAGCCATGGTTCTCCAAAGAAGAGAGCAGTGATCAAAAACCCACAGTCGCTCGGTTAGATGGTGATCAGTTTGTGGTCTTGCTACCGTGGAAACAGGCGTCCCAGATTCAGCCTTTGTTGGAACAGCTGACGAAAGGTCTATCGATATCCTTGGATGAACCCTTTCATGTGTCCGGCCAGGCGATTTATATAACGGTGAGTATGGGAGTATCGCTTGTCGGCTCTGAAAGCGATACAGTCGATTCTTTGATTAACGATGCTGAGACAGCGTTGCGACATGCAAGACGCAGAAACGATACTGTATTTGCCATTTATTCCGATTATATGGATGCCAGGGCCCGAGAGCTTTTGAGTATTCAAAACGGGTTAAGAACAGCGATTGAAAACGAAGAAATCTATGTTGTTTATCAGCCGAAAATAGATGTTAAGACAAACACAATAGCTGGAGCTGAAGCGTTGGTTCGCTGGTTGCACCCCGAGCTAGGTTTGGTATCACCCGCGAATTTCATCGAACTTGCCGAGAATTCGGGCATGATCGTTTCCATTGGTGAATGGGTGATGCGTGAGTCTTGCCGACAAGCGAAAGAATGGCAGGATCGAGGGCATGAGAATTTTAAAATTGCGGTCAATGTGTCTATCCGCCAGCTGCACGAACCTGATTTTCTCGACATCGTGAGTTGTGCTTTAGAAGACAGTGGGTTGCCACCTGATTCGTTGATCATCGAATTGACTGAGAATATGATCATGGAAAATGCTGAGGGCAATATTCTGAAACTTCAGAACTTGAAGAGTCTTGGTGTGAAAATATCAATCGATGACTTTGGAACAGGCTATTCTTCTTTAAGTTATTTGCAGCGTTTTCCCTTGGACCAATTAAAAATAGATCAGTCGTTTGTCCGCGAAATTCGGTCTCATAAAGAGCCCATTCCTATCATTAAAGCTGTCATTTCACTCGCACACGATTTGGGAATGACGGTTGTTGCCGAGGGTGTTGAAACGCCGGAACAGTTGTTTCATATTCAATCGTTAAATTGCGAAGAGTACCAAGGGTACTTGTGCAGTCAGCCGGTTCCGGCTCCCGACTTCTTAAAGCTGATCGAACCTGACGAGCTCAAGTCCGCTTAAGCTTTATCGCTTAAGCGTTCAAGCGTTCAAGCGGCACAATCCAGGGCACTTGTTCGCAGCCACTGATCACGCTGACCCCGTACACTTTCTCAAGATTTTCATGGCTGAGTACAGCGGCGATTTCGCCGTGAGCTACAACCTCACCGCCACTCATCAAGTAGAGACGATCACAATACCGAGCTGCTAGAGATAAGTCGTGCAGCACAACGATAGCTGCTCTGTTTTCACAGGCAAAATCTCGTAAAAGTTGCATAGTTTGCAGTTGATGACCAAGATCTAGAGCTGAGACGGGCTCATCAGCAAACAACAGTGTTGGTTCTGCTGCAAGGGCCCTGGCGAGCAAGACCCGAGATCGTTCCCCACCCGATAAGGTTGTTACAATTTGATGCCTAATAGACTGGCAGTCTGCAATAGATATTGCATGCTCTACGGCGTCGATATCATCCTGTTGAGGTTTACCCCAAGAGGGCAGATGTGGAATTCTCCCAAGCATAATTAAACGTTCGACCGAGATCGGCCAATGCACTGTGCCGAGTTGTTCCAACCAACCGATGCGAGTGGCGCGCTCTTTTATTGGGATGTCTTTAATAGCCTCTTCGCCTAAATGAATTTTGCCCGCCGAGGGAGCATCAACACCGGCTAGCGTCGCGAGTAGTGTAGATTTACCCGCACCGTTGGGGCCAATAAGTCCAATCAACTCTCCTTGGGCCACATCGATTGATACATTTTTAACCAGATATTTATCTGATTTCCTTACGTCTATGGCAGTTGCCGTGAAGCATGTAGAGGGGCTCATCCGTTGATCTATCTAAGGTAGTTGTGCCGGCTTTTAAGTATAAGCGCCAGGAAAAACGGGGCGCCGACAAGCGCTGTCAGTACGCCGACTTTTAGGGGCACGGGTAATTGTGTGTGCAAGTCGATTAAACGTACACCGATGTCTGCGGTAAGTAGCATGGCAGCGCCACCTAATGCGGAAAGTGGTAAAAGCTTTCCCGGTTGCTGTTTGGCTGCAGGTCGAAGTAGGTGAGGAATAACTAATCCGATGAATCCAATCATCCCGGTAGTGGCGACAGCTGCGCCCACACAAAGCGACACAGCAATAAATATTCGCCACGAAATCCAATAGGTGTTTATACCCATGCTGCTGGCGGTTCGCTCGCCAAGGGTCAATGCATCGAGAGAGCGGCCGGTACCTACAAGCAATGCCCAACCGGCCATAGTGCACGGTAGCATTAACCAAAGATCATCAAGGCTACGATCGGAAAGGTCGCCCAACGTCCAAAGAACAAGTTCTCGCACCGCGAAAGGACTGGGCGCTAAATTCAAAAGCAGAGATAAACCTGCTGCAGCCAACGCGTTAACGGCGACTCCGGCCAGAATTAACGTGCTAACCGTTGCATCTCTTCCGGCCATTAAATACACAAATGCTGTTGTGATTAATGCTCCGACCATGCCCGCCAATGGCACCGTTTGAGGGTGCCAAACACCGCTGAAGAAATACAATGCCGTGACTGCACCCAGCGCCGCACCACTCGCGCTTCCAACAAGCCCGGGGCTGGCAAGGGGATTCTGCAAAAGCCCTTGCATGGCTGCACCCGAGAGTCCCAGTGACATACCAACGACGATAGCTATAAGCGTTCGCGGGAGTCTTATCTCACGGATGATGACCGCAGTGGTTGAGTCGGGATCAGTAAACGGCAGTGTGAAAACCTGCCGCAAATCAATCCAGGCTTGGCCCAGACACAGGCTGATTAGCGACAGAGCAAAAACCAACGCTGCCAAAAGCAGCAGGCAACGTTGGTGAGTCACCGCCTTACTCAGCCTCAGGTATGTTTATAAACTGCAAGCCGGAAGGCACAAGCTCGGTCGTCACTATTTCACCTGCGAAGTCCCCCGTTACCAAATCAATTCTCATATAGCCGTTGGTTGCTCCAGCTATCCCGACCCACAGATGATTGTCTGGCCCTTGGGCGAGCGTCGTGATATCGGCACTTTGTAATCCTTCAAAGAGTTCTTCTGAAAGAAGACCCGTTGTTGGATTGAATGTACGAAGGGTGGTGACGCCAAATGAAGCGTACGTGAGAAGGTAACCTAAATTGGTGTTTACGATTTCTGCATCAACGAAGTAGCCTTGGTTTTCTGCATCAGTGCCGTCATCCAAAAGTACTGAGTGCTCGTACGAGTCCGGATCGATAACCTCGATACCGCCGCTATGAAACTCAGTAGTGACTGCACTGTTTTCAAAGTAGTTTCCACGACCCACTACATAAATTTCACCGGTAGTTTCGTTGTATTGCAGAGCTGTTGGGTTCACCACGGATAGCTCGATACCGGCTAACCCGTTCCTGCCTTGATTCGTTTGAATTTCAGTGTCTGTTTGTGTATCTATAACCACTAAGTATGCGACTTTGGTGGGCGTGAAGCCCTCTAAACGCTCAAGTAAGACAAACAATTTGCTACCGACGATGATAGCGTCGGTCATGTTTGGTACGTCGGTGTCATACGCGGATAGATCTATTTCACCGATTTTAAAGGCATCTTCGCTGCTGGCATCGGGGTTGATTATCCATAGCGCGTCGCTGCCGTAGCGCGTAAGGTATGCCTTGGTTTTGCTTAAAAAGGCAATGGTCTGCGGGTTAGCGCTTGGCTCGCCGTCTACATTGACAGAATACTGATAGTCAACAATTGAAGTATCGACAGGATCGAAGCGGGTGACTGAGTCGGTGCCGAAGCGCCCGATTTGATACAAGTCAGTTCCATCCGTTGTGATGACCGTATCAGAGTCGGTTGCTGGATAACTGCCGTTTACCGTATTGCCGTTTGACAGGGAAATGCGATCTACCCGATAAGCACCATAGTCTGACGCACGAGTTGATGCGAACGCGAAACTCGTGGTGTTCGGATCAACTGTTGTTGTTGGGGGGGCCGAACTGCTGCAGGCGCTTAAAGCGAGCAGACTCAGAACGGCTAGGCCGGTTCGAGTAGCCGTTGTTTTTGGACTCATCATATTCATTGTTAGGGGCGTGAGTGTACTGTTGCGTTGGGTGAGTTGTATTAAAAGTTGTGCGTCGCTGTTACGGATAGCGTGCGGCCAGGCTTCGGGAAACCATTGAAATCCTCTACATTTTTATCGCTCAGGTTTTGCGCGGCAAAGCTGATCTGCCAGGTGGGCGATTGCCAAGTCGTTCCCATTGAGTGAACCGTAGTATCGGCCGCAGCAAGCGTATTCGTACGGTCATAAAATTTATCGCGTTGGATATCTAGTTCGTACCATGTCGCCCAATTTGCTTGCGCATATTCCAGACGCGTAAACCAGGCAAGCTGTGCTTCTCCGGGTAACAGCTTTTTATAATATCCTGATGTTCTGTCCAGACTCTCGGGCTTCTGTAGCGTGAGGTTGCCGGTTAATGAGACGTGTTGCGTCAGTTGCCATTGTCCGCCAAGCTCGACGCCGTATACTCGAGCTTTGCCGGAATTTAGTGGTCGTCCTACGCCTCGCGAGTCGAAGCTGGTCACAATGAGTTCGTCTCTGAAACTTGCAAATAATGAGGTAGAAAGTTGGAATGTTTCGTTGCGATAGTCAATGCCGAGATCTGCATTAATTCCTTTCTCAGGTAATAGGGAATCGTTGCCAGTGATAAGGCCTATTGAGCTGTATAGTTCTCCGAAAGAAGGACTTCTGTGATGGCTGCCTGCGTTAGCACTGATTGACAAGCTATCACTGGCTTCATAAGTGATACCCAGTTGAGCACCGAGTTCTGCCTTATTACTTCGGTTTCGTTCTTGATCGTTTCCTTCCCGTGTTGTGGCATCAAAGAGATTCTGCTGCCATGATACCGACGGGGTGAGTATCCAGGAGTCAGTTGAATCAAACCAAGAATATTGAGCTGTGGCTAACCAATTGTCTCTGTCCGCTTCATAGTCTGCTGAGTCGCCGAGTCGTTCATCTGACACCACCGATTCACGACGAAAATCTAGCGATAACCCAACCGTTCCGGTGTCAAGAGCGTACTCCCAAAAGCTCTTTGCCCCGACAGTCTTAATTCGGTTGACGGTATCCTGTACACCTAAACCAACCTGGCCCAGAGGGTCTTTGAAATGGTTTTTGTCGTTGTGTACATACGTGGTTAGCCGTGAGTTCCAGCCCGCAATGTTGTCGATGATATGTGACAACTGAAATTGACCGGATACGGTGTCGTATGTTGATTCATTATCAGTTAGGTTCCGCCACTCGGGCACTCCTAATTCTCTGGCTGATACTTGCAGTGTGATATCGGTACGGCTGTCAACCCTATGCTGATGTCCTAATCTAAGCAAAGCGGAGGAGCGCTTTGCCTGCGAGTTTTGACGCCGTTGATACTCGTCATCTAGCAGGTTAAATTCGGTGCGTTTGTCGTTCAGGTAGCGAAAATCATTGTCGCTCTGACGTTGACTAAGCGCAAAGACTACATTCCATTCATCATGATTCGACTGATGAGAAAGTTGAACTCCTTTTTGCGATAAGCTACCAAGCTCAAAACGAACACGACTATCAGGTTCTGAGTCGGCCTGAAGGGTAATCAGATTTACCGCGCCACCAATGGCGCCATGACCGAACTGGGCGGGTGTACCGCCTCGATAAATATCGACTTGTCCTAAATTGAGAATTTCCAGGGTCGATAGGTCTATGGCCGGATTGCCACCAGAATTCAAAAGTACGCCATCGAGATAAACACCGGTCTGAGCCGCACTGGCAGCTCTAATGCTGACTGAGGAATAACTGCCAAATCCACCAGACTGCCGTGATTGAATGCCGGTCTCTTTAGCCAGTAAGTTGCCGAGGGCGGCGGGATAGCGGGTGAGAGTTTCTCGATCGATTGTCGCGCTTCTTAGCGTATTTTCTTCGTTGATGACATCGCCGGTTTTGTAGCCGCTGGTGCCAATTGCTTCGAGCGTATCCAGTGAATCCCCTTGGGTGTCGCCTGCGTCAGTCGATTGTCCATGCACAAGGGTACCTGCCAAGATCATGGCAATGGTTGCAACGCATTGTGATGTGGAAACCTTCACGCATTAACCCTGAAATGACAGCTCAAATAGGGTTTTGGTGGCTGGTGGAGCAGGAACAGGGAAAATGTGACCCAATAGTGCGCTCCCCGACAACCGCCAGACACCCCGCCTGGTTGTGGATACGGTATCGAACGGCAGGTCTCCTGGCTCGTGATGGTGGGCTTAACCCGAGTCTTTTACACCCTTCCCGGGGGGGATTTCCCAGTGAGATATAGTGAAAGTTTCATCACGTACAGTTGCGGGGGCAGCCGAGGCATTCAACCTCTGTTCCCTTTTCATCTTTGCAGAACCGTGCGATGGGCGAGAGCATACACCGTTGCAGCTCAATGAGCCACAGTAAAAGCGACGCTCACGGTTGTATTGATCAAAATAACCCCCCGAATTTTGACGCTGGAGAGGTTATATGTGCGCGTCGTCATGTAGCCACGGCACTCTAAATGCACCGTCTATGGGTATCTGCAAATTGTGTCATTGCTGTGTGGCCGCATTCCGGTCTCAGGTTGCCTGATTCGTCACACATCCAGGGAGTAAATACGGTGTTTAAAGATTCGACCATTTTGGTCACTGGCGGTACTGGATCCTTCGGTCATGCCTTCGTCAGGCAGGCTTTGGATAATACGGAGCTGCGCAAAATTATCATCTACTCCAGAGATGAAATGAAACAGTGGGATATGGCGAAGGCCTTCAACAATGACCCGCGAATTCGTTTCTTCATTGGTGATGTCCGAGATAAGGACCGGTTGTACCGAGCGATGGATGGTGTCGACTACGTCGTACATGCGGCCGCGATGAAAATTGTTCCTTCGGCTGAATACAACCCGTTTGAATGCATTAAAACGAATATTGACGGTGCCATGCACGTCATTGACGCAGCCATTGATCGAAAAGTGAAAAGGGTTGTTGCCTTATCGACGGATAAAGCCAGTAGTCCTGCAAATCTTTACGGGGCCACCAAGCTGGCTTCGGATAAATTATTCGTGTCGGGCAATGCCTATAGTGGGGCGAACGGTACCCGTTTCTCGGTGGTTCGATATGGGAACGTCATGTGTTCCAGAGGGTCTGTTATTCCGTTTTTCCAAAAGCAAGCAGAACTTGGCGAGCTACCCATTACGGATCCGCGAATGACGCGGTTCATGATTACGTTAGACCAGAGCGTAGAAGCCGTGTGGAACGCCTTCGATGATATGGTCGGCGGAGAAATATATATTCGTAAAATCCCTTCGATGACGATTGGTGATATCGCAAAAGCTGTTGCACCACGGGCTAAACATAAAATTGTCGGTATTCGCCCTGGTGAGAAGCTTCACGAACAAATGATTAGTGTTGAAGACTCCTACAGCACGTTTGAATATCCCCACTATTACAAAATCCTACCGGCTATTCATGATTGGTCAATGGATCCGGCGCGAATCAAAGAAGGGCGTAAAGTGCCAGAAGGTTTCGAGTACACCAGTGACTCGAACACCGATTGGATGGGTGTGGAAGCTCTGCAATTCTGGTTAAATGGTAACGCCCTTAAGCATGCTGCCTAAGCCCCCGAAAAATCTACCCTATGGTCGGCAAGAAATAACCGATACCGATGTTGAATCAGTTTTGCGTGTACTGCAGTCTGATTTCATCACGCAAGGGCCGGTAGTTGAACGATTTGAAGGTGGTATAGCGGCATACTGCGAAGCAAAACACGCCTTGGCTGTTAATAGCGCAACCTCTGCATTACACCTTGCCTGTTTGGCTTTGGATGTCGGGCCCGGTGATGTGGTCTGGACCTCGCCTAATACCTTTGTTGCATCTGCAAACTGCGCTCGTTTATGTGGTGCTGACGTTGATTTTGTCGATGTAGATCCTCGGACGTATAACTTGTGTGCTGAGAAACTTGAAGAAAAACTAGCGCGGGCGTCTGCAAGCGGGGGGGCTCTGCCGAAAGTTGTCATACCCGTACATTTCGCAGGCCAGTCCTGCGATATGAAAAGCATCAAGCGCTTAGCGGACCGGTATGGTTTCCATATTATTGAAGATGCCTCACATGCTATCGGTGGACGGTATTTAGACGCCCCTATTGGTAACTGTGCTTACAGTGACATCAGTGTCCTTAGTTTTCACCCTGTAAAAATTATTACAACGGGTGAGGGGGGCATGGCGCTCAGCAATCAAACGCATCTGTACGAGAGAATGAAGCTTCTTAGAACTCATGGTATTAAGAAGCTTGCTGCATCTTCTGTTGAGTCGGAGGAGCCTTGGCGATATGAGCAGAGTGTCCTTGGTTTAAACTATCGCTTAACGGACATTCAGGCTGCATTGGGTCTAAGCCAACTGAAACGCTTAGATGATTATGTCGCCCGCCGCCACGAGCTTGCAGAACGTTATAACAGGCAGCTATCGGCTATCGACCTGACTCTACCTCATCAATTTTCCGATAGTTATTCCGCGTTGCATTTATATCCGGTGTTAGTCAATGACCTGTCAGGCTCAGGTACGGCGAGACGGCAGTTGTATCATTCCATGATTACTCAAGGCATCGGGGTCAATGTTCACTACATACCGGTGCATTCACAGCCTTATTATCAAGAGCTGGGTCACCGAGTAGGTGACTACCCAAAAGCTGAATCCTACTATGCTAGGACACTCACGTTGCCACTGTTTGGTTCAATGAGCGATGAAGAGCAGGATAGGGTGGTCGAAGCTTTGTATGAATGTTTGGAGATGAGAAAAGCCGCGTAGTTCAAGCGGCCTTTTTAGTAGGCTCTTTACCGGCAGCTTTCATGCTGAAGCTCAATGTTAAGGCTAAATCGGCTTCGTCTTCTCGGCCCGCATTGGAAAGTATGTCTGACATAAGCTGAGCGGCTTCCCAATGTGAAGGGAAATTCTCAACATAGATGCTCAATAGCTCAACCGATGTATCAGTCTGTCCACACAAGTTGAGTAACTTGGCGTAAGACATAATGTACTGAGGTAGCATTTCGCACAAGGTGCCGAGTGTTGAACAAGCTTCATCAGGCCGGCCCATTGACAGGTACGCTTGCGTCATCCTAACCAGTGATTCTTCAATTATTCGTTGCATGGATTCCAACGAGTCAGATTGATCCGCTAGCCTATCGCTGCAATTGTTGATAACTGATTGATATTGATCAACTGCACTTTCGTGATCAGCGTTGAGGTCATCAATCAGTCCCAAAGCGAAATCTCTCAGAACATTGCCTGGCCATTCTGCGTTTACCAGGTTGTCACTAAGATTCTGTAGGTCAGTGGTGTTCTTTATGTTGTAAAGATACGTTAAGGATCGCATGCAATTATCAATATCTAGATTGTATGATTTCAATTTTCTAGATAAGCGTGTGTCCGTGTCGTGTACTGAATCAAGAAAGGCTTTCTGTGCCGCCAGGACGCTTTCAGATTCACTATCGATATTGCTATAACCCGAGAATATTCTGCCAGGGGTAAGATCGGCTTTCCATGCTTCAATGAGTTCTTCAATCGACTTTCTGTTGTCCACTTCATCGAGTCGAAGGTTAGCCCGGGTCTCTAATTCGTCAAGCATCTTAAGTTGGATAAGCGCGCCTTCTTCGAGGATCGTATAGTAAGATCGTATCCATTCCTCTAAAGCAGTTTCATTCATTTCATCAAAACCACTGGGTTTTTGGATAGATGTCATCTCGTCTGACTGGAAGTGCTGAATAGCTGCCATGTAGCCAGCTGCACGTTTCTCAATACGCTGGTCTATCTTATCCAACTTGGCATTGTAGAAGCTTCTTTTTTGGACCTCTTTTGGCGCATACATTCGGTCAATCGTTTGCAAGGCCTGCTGGCAAGAGCGCCTGATGAAATGATATTTTGTGCGGGCTATTTTGGCGCTTGCCAATAGATCTTTTAAGTCCTGCCTAACATCAAATTGTTTATATTTCTCCACATAGGGTGAGAAATCCGCTTTTGAGTTATTCAAGACAACATCATTTACACACTTGTATGGAATACAAGGAATCTTTACGGCGTGTTCGCTTAAATTAAATAGGACCTTTTCAAATGCGTTAATAGCGCTTCCTAAATTCTCTAGGGTACTTACACTACGCTGCATACGATACTGTGTGCCTGCCATTTGGCCGCTGTAGGTCTCTACCTGAGCGTCATAGAGGCTAGGTAAGGTCTGAAACGCAGCTTCCGGAGAGTCCACGCTATGCGTGTTGACAGCAGAATAACAAAGGTCCACACCTGTCATCAGAATTTGCGTAAATCCCAACTGGGAAGCAACGATTACCGCAGTATGACCGACGGTCGGTCCGCCGCACGGAATGGTGTTTTCCGCTAAGTCGCTGTCTAGGGGTGTCCACGGGAGACGCGTTCCCAGAAAAAATTTGGGTCCTCTCCATTCTTGTAGCAACTGAGGGGCAGTATGGTAGCCGGCAATCAGCGGAACATCTGACCAGAGTAACCCGTGTTTGCTGACGTCATAGGAATAGAAGTAGGGGTCGATGGTAACGACGACATCCGGTTTTAGATCCAGAGACTGAAGTTTGCTGCACAACCGCGAAATTGCCACAATAAACAGCTTGTCACGGTTCTCAATAACCCAGTCAATATGGGTATCTAATGATGGGCCGCCTGCAAGTACGATTGCAGTCTGATCTTTTCCAAACTCGGTGTTTATTTGAAGAGGAATAATGTTATCTGCCGCGTTAATAATTTGTGTGCGCGCGAACATCTTGCTACCTACCTCGTTAGCAACATCGAAGCGTCTTTTTTCTAATGCGCTTCGTATTTCTTTGAATAAGGGGAGGTAGGTTTGGTTGTAGTCTGTCAGGCAGGCTTGCGATTCCAGTAATTCGATTTCTCCGCCTAGAAACCATGTGCGGTCGTCTCCGTTAAATACCTCTTGTTGCCATTGACTTTGGGAGTGTAGCGAGACGTTAGCATCTTGGTTACCGCAAAGATCGCCGTCTTGTGTTAAGAATTCACCGCACTCTGCGATGATGGTTTCATAGATATCATCTGGCTCGATGAAAACAACACGTGTCCCGGTACCTCTTAACCTTTTCGCCATATACCGTATGAGCAATCCGGAATCGGAGCCGGTTACCACATACATCACATCTGAACGGTCGAATTCGATGTGCATGTGATTGTCGAAATACATTTCAGACGGTGCAGGATCGAATACCTGTCTATGGAGGCTGTCAATATAGCGCTCGCCCCACGAATTTGTCGAAAATTGATATGACACGTCTGCTTCCCCGCCCAGAGTATTGAGAGTGATTAACTAACCGTTATTCGGGTAATTAAACCAATACCGTGCTACACAAGTTTCAATGTTTTTGCCAACACTCACTATTGCTAGTAGCCGTTGAGTTACTTTGTTGCGTTTCTGCTATGCGGCGGCATGCGAATGGCACTACTTTGGTTACTTCTCACGATTTCCCAAGCGACTGGAAACTTCAATGGCGTTGTGCGTGATCCCTGCAAGGGGTGGGTCAAAACGAATACCCAACAAGAATGCCCGCCCATTTCATGGTAAGCCCATGATCTGTTGGTCTATTGAAGCCGCCCAAAGGTCAGAGTGCTTTGAGCAAATTATTGTATCTACTGATAGTGATGAAATAGCCTCTATAGCCATTTCTGCTGGAGCCTCTGTGCCGTTTCGTCGGCCTGCGGAATTATCAGACGATTATGCGCCGACTATTGCCGTTGTTAACCACGCTGTGGAGATGGTAGGGCGGGGTATAGAAACTCAGTCAGAGATGCCTGTTTGTTGTCTATATGCGACGGCACCCTTTGTGGTCAGCGCTGATATTCAGTTCGGGTTAGACAAGCTGTCTGGAAATGAGTTTGTCATTCCGGTAACGACCTATGCGCATCCCATACAACGTGCTGTCAAAGTAAGCGATTCAGGTTTTTTAGAAATGTTTGACGCAGAAGCCTATGCGGTACGAAGTCAGGATCTTGAAGAAGCCTGGCATGATTGCGGGCAGTTCTACTGGGGCACCGTTGAAGCTTGGGCTAGGGGGAAATCTCCATATTCGGCACAGAGTGTTGCTTTACCCATCCCCAGGTGGCGTGTACAGGACATTGATACTGAAGAGGATTGGCTTAGAGCTGAAAAGCTCTTCAGCGCGTTAGCAGATACATCTTAGTAGTTAGTATTGCGGCTCTTTATATACGTAAACGGCGAACTCGAAAGGAAACCCGCCTTCGCTCAGCACGTAATCGTGTCGGAGCACGGGGTGACCTCCTAGTTCGTTTTTGCAAAAAGCAAAAACTTCCATAGGGTCAACGTAGTAAAGGTTGTCATCGTGATAGTCGACATAGCTTGTCATGGCATTGAACGCGATGCCTTTTTCGGCGGCAGTGAACATTCGATGAAGCGTTGCTTCCATAAACGATTTGTTGTCAGGCATTCGATTGTTGAATACCCCGGATAGCATGACAAAGTCACAACCAGTGGGTAAGGGGTCTAGACCACTGGCTAACTTGATCGTTACATTAGCATCTTCGTTGAAATTTTTCTGGGTCATTTCTGCGAATTCAGGAACGATGTCCACACCGACATATTGTCCGGAAAAGCCAACGGATTTTAAATACAAGTAGAGATGGCCGAGTCCGCATCCAACGTCTAGAACAGAATTCAACTCTGGAGCTACTTCACTCAAGACTTTAAACCGAGCTACTTGCGTTTCAGCATCTCGATATTGAAGCGCCTGTGGGGAGTCGCCGTGTTTCGCCAATAAAGATTGGTAGTGCTTAATGAGTTCGCTTTGACCGGTCTCATTACTCATCGAACTAGCGCTCCCAATTGGTTATCAAAATGACGAATAAATGCAGCACGACCACGGCTATTGGGTTCGATGCATACAATATTCTGATGGGCTTTCTCACGTTCTTGCTTTACGTGATCGTAAGCTTCTTTCCACGAGGACGTGGGTAGCGTAAATGCCACGGGTACGCCCCAGTAACACGCATCAGTATAGAGGGTTTCAGGCTTTACGTATCCAGCACTGATACAGTCTTCCCAAACCTTTTCAACTATTGCCGGTTGCATCAAAGATTCTTGATCACCCGGATGAGAGGGAACTTCAGCCATCACGATCGTGTGATTTTCGCGTGGCGACTGCCCGCTGAATATACCGGGTCGGCTGTATCGAAATGGCAGGCGCGTGTTAGAGTAATCGTGTAGATAGTCCGGCCCTAGGATGACATCACCTTTGACCTCAAATGCGTATATGCAATAGCCAACCGGTAGTGATTCTTTAAGGCTGTTGTCGTGGATGTTCAGTATTTTACTCAAAAGGTGATCTGGCAAAGTCCATAACAGCGTGGAGGCTGAAATTTCTTGGTGACTCGTCTGAACGCTCAATCCATCGTCCTTGCGTTCAATTTTTTCAATGTAGCTATGGTGTTGAATGTCCACACCAAGTTCTTGCAGTCTTTGCTCGGCTCGCTTACAAAATTGCCCAAGTCCCCCATAACTTGGATAGGCAAACTGTTCTGACGCCATGCTGCCGGTAAATTGATCGTCTCCGCAGTGCCGTGTTACACCCATGCGATCATTGAAAAAAGCGGAGGAACTTTTGAGTTTTACCATCATGTCGTCGTTTGCTAACTTTGGGCGCAATAGCATCGACAGAGTTGACCTCCCATGAACCCCGATTGCATCGGTATGGCCGCCGGTAACCTTTTCCAGCATAGCTCTGATTGCACTGGTAAGGCTTGGCCCGTAGTTGCTTTCATACCAATCTAGAAATGAGCGAGCGTCGTCAGGGGTGCCGACGGGTGCTTTATTTTCAAGCTTGGTAATTTCATTGAGTGCTCTACGAGCAGTGATCGTATCGTCGACACTAAAATCGGGCATTTCAAAGCCCAGGGTGGGTGTAGTGTCGATGGTGCTTGCCCAATCGTGATTCTCAAGGAAGCGCAAATCTTCACCTAAAATGTCTGTATAAAACTCACGGGCGTTGTCACTTCGCAGGTCTAGATTCTGCGTCCCGTTGTCCAGCCAGTAGCCATTCCACTCGCGTGATTTCATAACGCCGCCCAGGGAATCACTTGCCTCTACTAGGCATACATTTTTGCCGCTTTTAGCGATACGCCATGCGGCATAGATTCCGGGGAAGCCGCCACCAGCCACAATACAATCGGCAAATTTCATGAAGCGTTCCTGTTAAGCGGCCTGATTAAGTTGGAAGTCAGTTATATCCAGTGGTTTGCGCATGCCGGATTGGACAAGATTTAGAAACTGATCTGCACCCGTCCAAGCTAAGGCATCTATACAAGCCATGTAAGGTAGGAAGTCCGCTTTGCCTTGCACATATTCTGGGTGATGATAGTTTAGAAATTGTAAATTTACGGAGCTATCGGAAAAGGGGTTGTACTGAGATAAATAGTCGTAAGATCCGACGGGAGACAGATAGTGATCGGCCTTTAAATGCTGGCAGAATGAGAGCAATCTAGTGGCTTTCTCTTGTGCCTCGATATCCAATGTAGATGCTAGTGTTCGCTTCGTGGTTATGCCACAAGCATCGGCTACTCTGTCAATGATTCCCGTATTAAAGCGTGAAAGAAAATTCTCTGAATCTGCATAGGCTCCATCGATGATGAATTCACACAGTTCGAAGTGTGGCGCTTTAGCCAAGTTCGCCCTTAGGGTCTTCATGAGTTTGGCGTGTTTATAGGAGTCTGCGAAGCGTACGTCTTTGATGCTATTTGTGGTCGTTTTTTTCTCCACCCCAATAGACAGCATTAGTTCTTTTGTGTTGGCTTTTATCCGGTTTCTGGATTGCCAGCTCCTCTTTGTGTATTGCACGTCGTCAAGGTATACAAACTCATCCACCGAATCTATCAGAGCGAAATAGCCCAACCATGGCATGAACGTCGGTTGCATAATCGCGACAGTCTTCATACGGCTAAATCCGAGGAAAGTATTGGATGCCCTGCTTTGACTGACTCTCTTAGCGTCTTACCGATGATAAGCTCTGGTGTGTTTGCAGCTATGCCTGCGTTAGGCCTAATAAACCGAAAATCCTCTTCGGTAATAATATGACCTGCGGGAATATCACGAACAGCAAATGCTGAGCGGCGTCCTTTCTCGCGCGAAACTTTCTCGGCATCTGTCGTGGTCTTCTCTTTAGAGCCTTTTAGTACTTGGATATCTGCAACGCCTTTTGCGATGTTTTGCATAATATCTGGTGTTGCAGAGAATCGGTGGTCTGGACCTTCTCTATTAGGATCGTTTGTAAAGTGTTTTTCAATGGCCACCGCACCCATCGCTGCGGCTGAAATTGCGGCAATGGATCCGACCGTGTGGTCCGAATACCCAACTTCACGGTCAAATCTTTCACCCATTGCTGTCATTGCATTCAGGTTTATCTGATCAAGTGGAGCAGGGTATGAAGAGCAGCAGTGCAAAAGTACAACTTGCGTGGCACCGTGTTTGTCTAGAACTTCCAAGGCATGTTCAATTTCTGGAAGCGTCGCCATACCGGTTGACAAGATAATCGGTTTTCCAGTTTGCGCAACGCAGGCGAGTAGGGCATCGAAAGTCATTTCAAAAGAGGCGATTTTGTAGATGCTGCAGTCTAGTTTTTCAATGAAGTCAAGATCTCTAGGGTCGTAAACAGACGTGAAAGGGAGTAGGTTTCTTTCTCGTGCTTTCTCGAATAGCGGTTTGTGAAATTCCATCGGCATACACGCGCTTTCGTACAGCTCGAATAAATTCCGTTTACCCCAAACAGCGTCAATCAGCATCGACGGGTGCTCACTTCGCACGGTCAATGACTCTGCGGTGTACGTCTGTAACTTGAGACAATCCCATCCTGTATCGGCCGCTATATCAACAAGTGCAAGAGCCTGATCTAAATCTTTATCGTGATTGGCGCTAACTTCTGCAATGAGCAGTGCTTTTTCGTCAGCTCCCAGTCGTTTGTTTTCCAGTTGTAATGGCATGGCAAGAGTATTGGGTTCGTTAATCTAACAGGGCATCGATGAAACGCTGCGCCCCATTGGTGTCTACCAGAGAACTGGCTACGGTGTTTTCACGTGTGAATGAGTCTGTCTTTATTGCGTTGGCCAGATGTTTTATATAGCGCGAGAAATCTCGAGTACCGTTAGAATCAGTTTCAAAAAATATAGTGGCAATACCAGAGTTGTTGAAACCACGATAGTAATCGCGGTAGGCATAGCCTTTCGCAAGGTATGCTGCGGGTCTTCCTAAGGCAGCTGCTTCGTAACGCAATAATCCCGGTCGACCGACGACTAAGCTTGTCTTGGCGATCAATGGGGCCAATGTGTTTGGCTTATGATGAAGCGTGATAAA
>JBGCGD010000012.1:0-8367 GCA_045110515.1 Granulosicoccus sp.
GGGCGAACGGGTAAAGTAATTTTAATAATTACAGACTAAGAGCACTTGCCCATTGATGAATGCTCATCCCCCGTTTATTGGGTAGAGACAGTTTGATTACTCCGCGGAGTAATAAAGCCAGAAATTCCACTATCTAAAGACAATTACTCCGCGGAGTAGAAATTTAATCTCATCCCTTTAGGTGCATCGCACAATACATATTCAGATCACCCTACCTAAACTCAAATCCCCTTCTGCAAAAACAAAGCATGCCCCGTAGTATCGTCAAGAGTATAAGCTTCAAACCCAAAATGCTCATAGGAACGTCTTGCCCTATCGTTTCCAGTTAACACTTCAAGTGTGATTTTGCAGGCGCCAATTGCTTTGGCTTCTGACTCGACAAACGCAAGCATTTGTTGGCCGGCTCTTCGCCCTCTTGCATTTGGCAAAACCGCTAAATCGTGGATATTCACAATGGGTTTGCAGGCAAATGTAGACAAGGTCGTAAAACAGTTTGCTAGAGCGACTGGTTGTCCATCTAAATAACCGATGGCTGAAAATGCGCCGGGTGTAGAAGCCATTGCAGCCGGTAAGTTTGCGCGAGCATAGTCTGACAACGGGCTCTCTCCGCCCATGGGGTCTTCTGCATAGGCGTTTAAAAGCATAACCACAGCTTCACCGTCTTTTGGATTGCTCCAATCAGCACAGCGTATTTCAAGTTTTAATTCACTGTCGGTGTTCAACTAACACTCCTTGGTATTATCGCGTATTACGATTTATTAGCATCATTGAGGCGGCGTAATTCTAATAGCCGCTCTCTTATCCGTATTTCAAGGCCCCGCTCTACAGGCTCATAAAATTGAACCGCTTCAAGCGTATCGGGGAAGTAATGGGCACCTGCGGCAAAACCATCTATTTCATCGTGAGCATAGCGGTAGCCATCGCCGTGCCCTAGTTCTTTCATGAGTTTTGTTGGCGCGTTTCTAAGACTCATAGGTACCGGTTGATTACCAGATTCTTTAACAAACGCCATGGCAGTTTTATAAGCGCTGTACACCGCATTACTTTTTGGCGCACAGCTCATAAAAGTAATGGCATGGGCTATGGCGAGCTCGCCCTCTGGGCTACCTAGCCTGGAGTAAGCGTCCCAGGCGTATAGCGCATGCTGGGCGGCCCTGGGGTCGGCGTTGCCGATGTCTTCTGAAGCAAACCTTAATACTCGGCGTGCAATGTACAGAGGATCGCAACCACCGTCTATCATGCGGCAAAACCAGTAAAGCGCTGCATCAGGATCAGAGCCTCGCATGGATTTATGCAGTGCTGATATCTGATCGTAAAAATTATCTCCACCCTTATCAAACTGACGAAAAGAATCGCGTGTGACTTCTTTGATGACGCCTTCGTCGATAACTCTGCGATCACCGTCAATACGTGCACAATCGGCCGCGAGCTCCAGCAAGACCAGGGCATGCCTGCCGTCACCATCGGCGGTGGCGGCGAGTAAATCTCTGTGGGATTCATGCATGTCGATATTGGTACTGCCAAGACCGAACTTTTCATCGCTTAGCGCCCTATCGATAATGCCTCGGATATCTGCTTTTTCTAGGTGTTTGAGGACGTAAACACGCACACGTGACAACAGAGCATTGTTAAGTTCGAATGAAGGGTTCTCGGTGGTGGCTCCAACAAAAAACAACGTACCATCCTCTATATGAGGTAAGAACGCATCTTGTTGGGACTTGTTAAAGCGATGGACTTCATCGACAAACAACACACTACGTTGGCCGGTGGTATCCAGCCGGTCACGCGCTTCAGCGACTTTTTCTCGAATGTCTTTGACACCGGCCAAAACGGCAGAGATGCTCATGAAATGCGCATCGCAGTGCTTGGCAATCATGCGTGCCAGTGTTGTCTTACCCGTACCGGGCGGGCCCCAGAAAATCATGGAGTGCAATCGGTTACGTTCCAACGCTTGTCGCAACGTACTGTCAGGACCCAATAGGTGTTGTTGCCCGGAAAACTCCGTTAAATCTTTCGGTCGTAATCGGTCTGCCAGTGGGCGTACCGAATCGTCCGCGGCAAAGAGTTGTCCACTACTGACCATCGAAGCCAATCACATCGACACCATCGGGTACAACAAACTCAAACAGGCTGTCGGCAAGATCAATACCTGCCTGAAAATCACTGAATATTATCTGTGTGGCCTGACCAAAATTATCCCGTAGCTCCATAGCAGCCAGAGTCTCCCCGGACATGCCTATGTATACCTGCTCAAAATCGGATGACTCTGAAACCGGCGTAAGCTCAATCCAGTTGATACCGTCTGATTCACCAAGCTCCTTTGTGAAAAACGAATCTGCCAGTGGTGCCGCTCGCATCAGCAGTACCAGAGGCGTACCGGCTACGCGGTCGTTAATGGTATTTACCGTGACCTGCTCAAGGTCTTTGTCATACATGTAGATGCGTTCGCCGTCGGCGATTATCTGTTGCTCTTCGGGTGAAAAATACGTCCAGATGAATTTTCCCGGGCGTTTTATCCGGATACTACCGACAGACTTTTGAACGGGTTCCGCATCTGCATCGTAGAGCGTCTGTTCAAAATTAGCCTGAAAGGTATCGACGTTCTGTATGAACGCGTCAAGCTGATCCAGCGCCTCACCTGCCGATGCAAGCGGCGATACCACGCAGAACACCGCACAAAATAGGGTGCGTATTGATTTAGCTAAGCGCTGTGAAAAGATAGCGATCATGGGTCTGCCCTGTTCAGTTGCGTCATAGTGTACTTGACGTAGAACAGGTACGATAAGTTTCCTGAACGAATCCTTAGCGAGGCTAATTAGCCCGGGGGCGGAGCCAACACTTCCCGCGTACCGCTAGACGTCACCTGACTCACGACCCCGGCCGCTTCCATCTCCTCCACCATCCTGGCCGCACGGTTGTAACCAATCTTCAAACGGCGCTGCACATAGGAAATAGAGGCTTTTCTGGATTCAAGTACAATCGCCACCGCCTGGTCGTAAAGCGCATCAGATTCAGCTCCACCACCCTCGACTTCACCACCGGAAATACCGGGAATTGCAGCGGTATTTTCCTGCAATATTTCTTCTATGTAATTGGGCTCACCGGTTTGCTTGATGTGGGCAATAACATTCTGCACTTCGTGATCATCAACAAAAGCACCATGGACACGCACCGGTAATGCCGTACCCGGAGGGAGGTACAACATGTCACCGTGGCCCAATAGTGATTCAGCGCCACCTTGATCCAGTATCGTGCGTGAATCGATTTTCGAGGAAACTTGAAACGCAATTCGGGTAGGTACATTAGCTTTGATAAGGCCGGTAATAACATCCACCGAGGGTCGCTGGGTGGCAAGCACCAGGTGAATGCCTGCAGCTCGCGCCTTCTGTGCGATTCGAGCGATGAGTTCTTCCGCCTTTTTGCCCACCTGCATCATCATGTCAGCAAACTCGTCGACAACGACCACAATGAAAGGCATTGGCTCAAGCGTTGGTGGTGCGGCCGTTGGCGTTAAGGACAGCTCCGCCTGATAGAGAGGATCAACAATGGGCGTACCCGCTTCAATAGCTTCATTCACCTTTTTGTTATAGCCTGCGATATTGCGTACTTTCAGAGCGGCCATTACGGTGTAGCGGCGTTCCATTTCACCCACACACCAGCGTAAGGCGTTCGCGGCCTCTTTCATGTCAGTAACAACAGGCGCTAACAAATGCGGAATACCGTCGTAGACGTTTAGTTCCAGCATCTTCGGGTCAATAAGAATTAGACGAACATCCTTCGCTGTCGCTTTGTACAACAAACTGATCAACATGGAATTGACTGCGACAGACTTACCAGAACCGGTGGTTCCCGCAACCAGTAAGTGCGGCATGCGACCTAGATCTGCCGTTACCGATTGTCCGCTGATGTCTTTACCCAAAGCTAGAGTGAGCGGAGACTGTTTTTCGATGTACTGAGGAGACTGCAGCATTTCCGTCAGCTGAACGATCTCCCGGTGATCGTTAGGCACCTCAATACCAATGGTGGAACGCCCTGCGATAACCTCCACGACGCGAACACTGACCAGCGACATTGAACGCGCAATATCTTGCGACAGCCCCGTGATTCGGCTCGCCTTGATTCCTGGCGCCAGCTGCATTTCAAAACGGGTGATAACCGGTCCGGGATGCACCGCAACCACTTCTACCGTAATTCTAAACTCAGCCAGTTTCTGCTCAAGCAATCTTGATAATGCTTCTAGATCGCTGTCAGAAAATCCCGGTCGCTGAGGTTCCGGTGCATCTAGTAGCGACAGTGGTGGTAAGTCTGAATCGGGAACATCTAAAAACAGCTTGGCCTGCTTTTGTTCAGCGACACGCGGCTTAATCGCAATTTTCTTTTTCTTCGCCGCAGGGTCGACTGTTGGTAATACTTTTTCATGAACAGGCGCTGCAGGTTTGGCTTTTGGCTCCAGATGACGACCCAGCACCACTTTTTCAGCGCCTGTTGCGTCCAGTTCGTCAACTGCTACAGCCGCGGCTGCATCAATACGTGCCACATCATCAGAATCGTCGACCAACAGAGCATCGTCAATTGCGTCGCCCATATTGTCCATTCGACTGTCGGCTGCACGCACAGAATTTAATTGACTGGCAGCACCTTTAGCCACAGTTTGAGCAGCCCCAGCAGAAAGCTTGGCTTTTTCACGAGCGAGAGCCAGCGCAGCACCCAGACCGGTTCGAGGCGGACTCTCAGCGTCAATGTCCAACAATGGGTCCAATTCGGGAACCTTCTTCGCTCCGCCCATCTTTTCGCGCCAGGATTTTGTTCGCGTTGCAGGCTCAGCTTCAGGCTCTGCGTGCAATTGTTGCATTCGCTCTTCCCGCGCCTTATCTGCAGCTTTTATTTTCGCGTGTTCCCGATGAGACTCTGACAAAGACAACACCCAGCCATGCAATCGTTCGACAGCACCGACGACCATTCCACCAATGGATTCAATGAGCTGCATCCACGAGGTGCCAAACGCCAGCGTAAGGCTGCTGAAAAATACGGCAAGCAGTAGCAAGGTAGTTCCCAGATGATGCAAGAAGCCGACTAATCGCCAAGCCACCGCTGTACCCAGAATGCCACCACCAAAAATATTTTGTGGCAACGAGCCTTCCGGAACGCTGAAGTGCAAATCGGCCAACCCACTGGCGCTGACGAGCATCAGAGCTACACCGATAATTCGGACAAACGCAAACGGGCGGTAGGCAGAAGATTTTTTACGGTGATCGCGGAATAACAACCACCCGCTGATGGCCAGTACAACAGGAATCAGATACGCCATGAAACCGAACAGTGACAAAGTGACGTCGGCAAACCAGGCACCGACCCTACCCATACTGTTGGTAACTACCTGCCCTGCTCCGGTGCTGGACCAACCCGGATCATTGATGTTGAAAGACGAAAGCGCTAAAAGCCCGATGATGGCGGCAAAAGCACACGCGATGGCACCCACTTCGCGCATCAAACGCCCCATATGACCAAGAGCCTGGGTGTTAGCCAAACTCGCAGTCGCTGCCGCTCGATTGCGGGCTGCCGTTTTTTTCTTGGCTGCAGCACCTTTCTTCGCGGCTGCGGTCGTACGGCGTCCAGCCGTCGCGCGTCTGCTGGTTACTTTCGCACCCGCGGCACCCTTTCTTGATGCAGGCGCTTTTTTGCGGCGAGCCGCTGCGCGTTTTTTGGTTGCTTGGGCCAAAAAAAACTTTCCTTGCGTTTGTTAGGTTAGAGCGCTGACACCCTTGCAATACGAATCTGCAAAAGCACGCATCGAACATGAAAGTGTAGCAGAGGAAAACGAAGGTACTTGCCGCACCTGCTGAGTTTGCAGGTACTATTCGTTACAACTCAAGAACACGCCAAGGAACTCTGTTTACTCATGTCCGATACCCGTCATTGCAAGTTGCTCATCATTGGCTCCGGACCGGCTGGATACACCGCCGCAGTCTACGCTGCCCGGGCAAATTTGAACCCCGTGCTTGTCGCAGGCATGGAACCCGGGGGGCAATTAACAACCACCACCGACGTAGACAACTGGCCTGCCGATGCCATGGGAGTACAGGGTCCAGAGCTCATGGAACGCTTTAAACAGCATGCCGAGCGCTTTGAGACTGAATTGATCAGTGACCATATCCAAAGCGTTGATTTTTCATCAAAACCCTTAAAACTCTCGGGCGATAACGGCGAATACACCTGCGACTCACTCATTATTGCTACCGGCGCCAGCGCAAAATACCTAGGGTTACCATCGGAAGAAAAATTTAAAGGACGTGGCGTGTCAGCGTGCGCAACCTGCGATGGGTTTTTCTATCGACAACGTAAAGTGGCGGTCATTGGCGGTGGCAACACTGCGGTGGAAGAAGCGCTGTATCTGTCGAACATCTGCAGCGAAGTTATTCTTGTGCACCGACGAGATTCCTTGCGAGCAGAAAAAATACTGCAAGACCGCCTATTCGAAAAAGCTAAAAACGGCAACGTAACGCTCATGTGGGACCACACGCTAGAAGAAGTATTAGGCGATGACAGTGGCGTCACGGGAATGAGAGTCAAATCGGTCGACTCTGGTGACACCACCGATATCGACGTACACGGTGTATTTATTGCCATCGGTCACAGCCCCAACACCGGCCTGTTTGTCGACCAACTGGATATGCAAGACGGCTATTTAAGTGTGCAAAGCGGCACGAAAGGCAATGCAACCGCCACGTCTGTACCGGGCGTTTTCGCTGCCGGAGACGTTATGGATCATGTCTATCGACAAGCCATTACCTCAGCCGGAACAGGCTGCATGGCCGCACTAGATGCAGAGCGCTATCTGGAAGCACAAGACTAGGGGTTGTAAGGATCAATCTAAGTCCCTTGGCAACCGTATAGTCGAACATGACGTCGACCATTCAAATTGAAATTCGTGACACCCTGGCAGATGTTTCGCCAGCGCAATGGAATGCATTAACCGAGGACGGGAATCCGTTTCTTCGGCATGAGTTTTTGCATTCTCTGGACGCCACCGGATGCCTAGGAGAGGCAACCGGATGGTATCCACGCTATTTTTTACTGTGGGAAACCGAACCGGAAAGCCAAGATTTACTTGCGGCAGTCCCGACCTATGCCAAAACAAACTCCCGCGGTGAGTTTGTATTCGACTGGGCCTGGGCTGAAGCGTATGAAAGGCATCAACTTGATTACTACCCCAAGTTGGTTTCGAGTATTCCGTTCACCCCTGCCACCGGTAGACGTTTACTGATTCGCTCAGATCAACCGTTCGAGGAAACGGCGAAGTTGTTAGCCGGGGCTATTCGACAATTTGCCAATTCCCAAGACTATTCAGGCGTGCATTTTTTATTCGTTACTGAAGAAGAAAGTGATGTGCTATCGGCGGTTGTTCCCCCAAAACAACCGCCCATAAGAGACGAAGCAGAAGCAGAAGGAGAAGCAGAAGCAGAAGCAGAAGCAGATCAAGACAGTGTTGATCTTGACAACTCATTCGTGGCAAACGATCACCTGAAACGTCTGGACTGCCAATACCATTGGAAGAATTCAGACTACTCAAGCTTTGACGATTTTCTCGCCCGCTGCACGGCCAAACGGCGTAAAACCATTCGCCGTGAAAGACGACATGTTAGCGATGCGGGTTTGCGACTTGAAAAGCGTTTAGGCAACACGCTGAGTGAGCGAGAATGGCGTTGGGTGCACGGGTTTTATCAATCCACGTTTGATCGCAAGTGGGGCAACCCGTCGCTGACTCGTGAATTTTTTGAGCGTGTCGGTAACTTGATGGGTGACAAAATACTGATTGTCTTTGCCTACGATGATGCCGACCCCACCCCCGACTGGCCGGTCGCTTGCTCCATCATGTTTATCGGCAGTTCTACTTTATATGGACGCTTCTGGGGTTGCCGAGCTGAGTACAACTCATTGCATTTTGAAGCCTGTTACTACCAAGGAATCGAGTATTGCATTGAACACGACATTGATACGTTTGAACCCGGTGCTCAGGGCGAACATAAGATAACGCGCGGCTTTATTCCAACGATCACTCGCTCCGCTCACTACATAAGGCACCCGGGGTTTCGAGATGCGATTGCAAACTACCTTGAACAAGAAAGACCGCATGTAGAACAACGATGCACAGGGCTTAACGATTTGCTACCTTTCAAGTCCGAATCAATTTCTTTGTGAAGACTTAATGCCTATTCCGTATCTGGCCCACGACGATGACGTGACACCGTTCCCGTCAGTGAGCACAGCATTAAGTGAACCTAACGGCCTGCTCATGGCAGGCGGAAACTTGAGCCCAAGCAGACTCATTGCCGCTTATAAAAACGGTGTATTCCCTTGGTATGAAGC